>CAZOJE010000004.1:0-61892 GCA_964580065.1 uncultured Candidatus Saccharibacteria bacterium | reverse complement strand
TTGGCGTCGCCATGTACCAGGCCAAAATCTTTGATTTTGCCGCGGTACATGGCGGAGAGGGTGGGATTCGAACCCACGGAGCCCTTGCGAGCTCACTGGTTTTCGAAACCAGCGCACTAGACCGCTATGCGACCTCTCCGTAAAATTTTATCTTAATGTAAAGCTTCCTCTCTTGCTTCGCAAGAGACTGGTTTGGCGGCTCCGCCTATTAGCCCTTCGGGCTAAACGAAACAGCTTACTAGACTGTGTTATGCACCTCTCCGTAAAAATTTATCTTAATGTAAAGTTTTCCCCCTACAAAAAAACTATCTGGTACCGCCCTTATGAAGACTTCTTTTTTCTCACCTCTACCGTCACGCCGTTTTTTGAATAAGTTTTTTTGTCAGACACCGGAACCGCTTCAAGTTTCATCGGATTAGCAAAATATTTTTTATTGATATAACCCTGCTGAATAATCATGAAAATCGTTTGAGTTATCCAATAGATCGAAAGGGCCGCCGGTAAAGCAAAAGAAATATAAACCGTCATTATGGGAAACAGGATAATCATTTGATTATTAAGCGCTTTTTGCATCGTGTCGCCAGCGGCTGGTTTAGGTTGGGCCGCTCGTGCTTGAAGCGATTGATAAAGCTGGGTCAAACCGGTAATTATCGGTAAAGCATATCCGGCAATTGTCATACTCCCGCCTAACTTTATAAGCTCGCTCACTGTTTTGGCTAAATCAATTCCAAAAAACATTGTGTTTAGTTGACCCGGATTCGGCACAAAAGAATACAGCATTTCCGGCTTCACGGCCGATCCGCCCATGCCATAAAACACTCGATAAAGGGCAATGAAAAGGATTAACTGCACCACCATCGGCAGGCAACTCGCCAACGGATTGAAATTTTCTCTTTTATACAACTCCAAAAGGGCTTGCTGCTGTTTTTGGGCATCACCCTTGTGGCGTTTTTTAATTTCATCCATCTCACCTTGAAGCTGTTTCTGCTTCAATTGTGTTTTTGCCATCGAAATAGATGATTTTACAAAGGCCAAACGCAATAAAACGGTAATCAAAACTATCGCCACCCAAAGATAATGTTGTGGTGTGACATATGAAACCAAAACGAGTAAGTTGTAAAAAAATTTTGTCATCTCTTCCTTTTTATATTTTCTTTAATATTTCGGGGATTTTTATTTTTCGAGGATAATCACGCCCGACGTTTGAAAAAGGGTTACAGCGCAAGATTCGCCAAATGCCTTGGGTAATGCCGACAAAGACACCATTGACCGTAATCGCTTGGGCCGTATATTCACTACAGGTGGGATAAAAGCGGCAACAGCCATTCGGATAAAGCCCCTTTAGCCAGCCATGGTCAGGACTCAAGGTTTTTTGGTAAAGTCTGATTGCTCTTATCGCAAGATATCTAAGCATTTCTTGGCTTCCCCTTGCAAATCCGAAAAGTCACATTCTAAAACACGGCGGTTAGGCAAGATAACAATATCAAACCCCGGGCAATTTTTTAAATCTTCTCGGAAAGCGGCTTGAATTCGCCGACGGGCCAAATTTCTTTTGACCGCTAATTTAGAAAATTTTTTTGACAAAATCACCGCTATCCGGCTAGGAGCGTTTTCTGCTCGATCAATTCGTTTAAAAGATCGCAGTTTAAAAAAGGGGGTGTTAATCCCCTTGCCCTTATCAAAGCAACGCTTGATGTAACGGGATTTTTTTAACCTATTTTCTTTTTTGATCATCTGCCTGAAGTGATCGCCAAGACTTTTCTTCCTTTGGCGCGTCGTCTGGCGAGCACTTTTAGCCCTCCAAATGTCTTAAGTCGCGCTCTAAAACCGTGCGTCTTGATTCTCCTTCGTTTTGATGGTTGGTATGTTCGTTTCATAACAGCAAGATTATAGCTTAAAAATGTGATCCTTTCAAGGTAGCTAGACGCTCTGTTAGCTGGGTGCCTTTGGGCGACGACCGGAATCCTCGATCACTTTTTTAATAAAGCCGAAGTCAGTTTCTTCGATTGGCCTGGGGCTGTGTAATTTCCAGTTCGTTCGATTTTTTTGCCCGGGCATATTATAACGGCGTTCATCGCCGGACAAATCACGCAAAGTAACCACCGCTATTTGAGCAGGCGAATCAAAAACCATTTTAATCACCCTTCGGACTAACTCCTCTTTTTCTATCCTAATTCGGTGTGGTCTTTGCCTTTTTTTGTATAAATCAGTCATTTTTTTGTAATAAATATATCTTTGCTGGTGGTCTAGCTTCGACCACCAAGCACTCACCGTATCTAGATCGTGGCTGGAAGCCACCGCCACCGAGTGAAAAGGATAACGGCTCGTTTTGGTGTAACGATCCCGATTGGTCCATTGCGGTGAACGCATTCCGGGCAATTCATACTTACTCAAAAGTCGGTCGATTTTGGGCGCCGAGTAGCCAACGTCTTCAGCCACGAAGAAAACATCGGGAAATTTTTCGATAAGGAAATCAAATATTTTGCTTTTGAGGGCCTTTTCATAATGACCCTTTTTAGTTTTGGCGTTGATAAGATAATATTTCCAAATCAAGGCCAGCGAATGGTCTAATCGCACCATTTTTGACGTCTCGGCAATAAAACCAATCGATTTAGCAAAATAGTTGATCACTTCGTCCGGTTTTTGTTTAAATTGATAAACGGCGTGTCCCCAAACCTGTTCGCCAAAAGGATCACGGGGATTGTTGCAACCGGATTTATATTTAAGGGAGCCATCTTTATTTAAATAAAAAAGATGCTGATTTGCCCAAACCTCCGCACTGCCATAGACAGGATAAATCGGCTTATCCATACATAAATAAATCCCCTTTTTTCGCGCATAGGCCGCAACGTCAAGCCATTGCTGACGCAAAATACTTTGTGAAAACAAAACAAACCTTACTTGCTCTCGCAAAGATTCACTGCGGGAAAGAATTTTCGCCAAATCAGCTTCTTTATATATTTTTGGCCAATTCGCCCACGACCTTTTAAATCTTCGCTTCAAAACCGAAAAAAGAGCATAGGCCACCACTTCGCGATCAAAATCTTCGATTTTTATCTTAATATTTGATCGGTCATACATTTGCTTTAAAACAAGCAATTTAAACTCGCGCAAATGACGATACTGAACAATTGGTAATTCTTTTTTAACCCTTGAAGGGATTTTGATTTGCTGTGTTTCCTTATCGAGCCCGCCCAGCCAAAGAAAAATTGGATTATAAGAAAAAATGCTGGTTCCCATGTAGGGCGAAGCGGTGATTGTGTCTTGAATGGGGTTGAGCTGAATAATACGAAAGCCGGCTTCAGCCGCCTTATCAATCAGGGGGTACAAGCTGCCCACATCACCGGCGCCGCAGAGATTAACCCTCGAAGCAATATAAATAGGGGTATGGATATCGAGGCATGCCACTTTCCGATCTTCGAAAAAATTGGCGTTTACTTTTTCCGACATTTACACTCCTAACTATAATTTACTAAAAAATGTGTTTTAAAGAAATGCTAACCGGCAAAAGAAAAAGTTTTCCACAGGCACGTAAAAGTTTTCCACAGGCCGCAATGAGTTTTCCACAGCCACGCAAAAGTTTTCCACAGTTTTTCCACAGGCCCTACAAACAAAGCGCGAACACGCTCATATAAATTTGTCATTAACAAGCGATTTTGCAGGTTCAAAGTGTCAGTTTTCCACAGGCCCTTGACGATTGTGGATAACTCGTTTTACAGTGGGAGTGCCTGTGGAAAACTTGTGGAAAGGAGGGTTTTGGACAAAAATGTTTTGTGGCAAAAAGCGCTTAAAGAAATGGAAAATCATCTAGGCAAGATGCAGTTTTCAACGTGGTTTAAAAGCACCGAACTGACCGGCATTAAAGACGGTACAGCTTTCATTGGCGTGCCCAATAGTTATTCAAAAGACCTGCTTGAAAGCAAGTATCGCGGCAATATCACCAAAATTCTGCAGGAGCTTGAGCCAACCGTTAAAACGGTCGCTTTCAAGATTAAGAAAAATATCCGCCTTGAGCAACTGCCTATTGAAATCGAACCGAAAAAACCGGTAACCACTCCCCCGCAGGCCAATTCCAATCTTCGCAAAGAATATACTTTCGACACCTTCATTGTCGGTAACAACAACTCACTGGCTTATGCTGTTGCCAAAGAAGTCGCCCTTAATCCCGGAGTGCGTCATAATCCCCTGTTTATTTATGGCGGTGTCGGTCTGGGCAAAACCCATCTGGCCCAAGCCGTCGGGAATGAGCTCTTGCAAAATGATAAAAAAGCCAAAATTGTTTATGTTTCGTGCGAGACTTTTACCAACGATTTCATAAACGCCATCGCCACTAAAAAAATGAATGATTTTAAGCGCAATTACCGCGAAGTTGACGTTTTGATCGTTGACGATGTTCAGTTTTTATCATCGAAAGAAGGTTCGCAAGAGGAATTTTTTCACACCTTTAATTCTTTACAACAAAAATCTCGCCAAATCATCTTAACCGCCGATAAAATTCCTCAAGCTATCCCCGCTCTTGAAGGCCGCTTAGCCAGTCGCTTCGGCGGGGGCATGGTGGTTGACGTTCAGCCGCCCAATCTCGAAACAAGAATGGCGATTTTAGGGGAAAAGTGCCGCGAAAAAGGTTTTGTTATCCCTGAAAATGTTATTGAATATATTGCGAGGAATATTCCTTCCAATATTAGAGAGTTAGAGGGAGCGCTTAACCGGCTAATGATTCATTGCCAATTCAATAAAATTACTCCATCAATTCCGGTCGCCACCGAAGTATTAAAAGACATGGTTTCAACGACCAGTAAGACAGTTGATTCGGCCGAAATAATCAACGCTGTTTGCAAATTCTACAAAATTGCCCGTGAAGAGTTGTTAAGTCGTAGCCGAAAAAAAGAGCTTTCCGTCCCTCGCCAAATTTCTATATTTTTGATTCGCGAGAACACCAATAAATCCTTACCGGAAATTGGCAAGATTATGGGCGGAAAAGATCATACCACCATTTTATATGCTGAAAAGAAAATCAAAAATCTTTTAAGCACAGACATTAATATAAAAGATGATGTGGAAAAAATTAGACAATCCTTATTTGTTACTTTAAATATATAAAATACATAAGTCATAGTAATAAGCTTGTTGAAATTGTGGATTGAACCTTAAAAACCTGTGGAAAAACCTGTGGAAAACTCGCCGATATCCTGTGGAAAACTCGCGCCAAATTCGGCTAAAAAAAAGTTTTCCACAGCCCATTCCCCAACTTTTCCACAGGCCCTGTGGAAAACTCAATAAAATATATAGTAAAAAAAGGAGAAATAATGAGATTAAGCTGCAAGAGAGAAAATCTTTCAAAAGCGCTGGCGGTAGCGGCAAAAACCGTCAAAACGAGGGTGAGCTTACCGGTTTTGTCAAATATAATGATTGCGACCGATCGCGATAGAGTTAAAGTGGTGGCGACCGATCTTGAATCTTCGGCGACTGTTTGGCTGGAGGCAAAAATTGAAGAAGAAGGCGCCATTACTGTACCGGCCAGAACGATTTTAGAGTACGCTCAATCAAGCTCCGATGATGTTTTAGAGATTGTTGCCAATGACACTGACGTTAGAGTGAAGGGTGGCCAAAACAACGCTACAATCAAAGGCATTGCGGCCGATGAATTTCCAATTATTACACCCGTTAAAAGCGAAAAGGGCTTCAAAATTGCCGCGAACACGCTGAAAAACGCCCTTTTGGCCGTTTCATCGGCCGCGGCGTTGGACGAAACACGGCCCGTGTTGTCCGGCATTTTATTTTTGGCTGGCAAAGACTTGCGCATTGTCGCGACCGATAGCTATCGTCTGGCCGAACAGCGCATTAAACTAGATGACCTAAGTCCTTCACAAGCCATCGTGTCGCAAAGAACGGCTACCGAGCTGGCGCGAACTTTACCGGCTGACGATTCGATCGTTGAAGTTTCCATCGGCGATAATCAAGTACAGTTTCTTTGCCAGGACATCTTGTTTTTAACCCGACAAATTGAGGGTAATTTTCCTGATTACAATCAAATCATTCCCAAAGAATTTGTTTACGAAGTCATTTGTCAAAAAGATAAATTGGTCGAGGGTTTAAGGGTGGCCAGTATTTTTGCCCGCGAATCTGGCAATAACATTAAACTCTCTGGCGAAGACTCAAAAATAATTTTGAGTGCGGTTAGCGCTCAAACAGGGGATTCGCAAACGCAAGTTGAGGCCTCGACCAAGGGTTCTCCTCTGGCGGTTTCCTTTAACGTCAAATTTCTTCTTGACGGGATTAACGCCATTACGTCCGGAGAAGTTAAATTACAATTATCCGGACCTTTGAGTCCGGGATTGTTAAGCGCTGAAGGGGATTCATCTTTCCGTTATGTAATTATGCCGTTGAGGTCGGAATAAAACCTTATGATTTTATCGCTCAAACTGACAAATGTCAGGTCGTTCCAGAATATTAAATTCGATTTTGATCGGTCAGTAAATCTTTTGGTTGGTCCAAACGGGGCAGGCAAGACAACTGTTTTGGAATCGGTCGCTCTTTTTGGCTTTGGCCGGCTTTTGTCGGTGCCAACCGATTCATTGGCGATCAGAGAAGGCGAGGAGGTGGGGCGACTGGAAGCCGTATTTACTCGCGACGAGCGCAAGGAAAAAATTGCCGTGGCGATTACCAAAAAAGAAAAAATTGTTAAAATCGAGAATCAAAAAATATCCAATTCGGCTCTAATCGGACACGAAAGAGCGGTCTTGTTTAATCCTGAAACCGTTGGTTTAGTCGGCGGCTCACCGGACGTTCGCCGCCGCGAAATTGACATGACGGTGGCGCAAACCGACCGCAAATATGTGGAAACGTTGCTAACTCTAAAAAGTGTTTTACGCCAACGCAATGGCTTGCTTAAGCTCATCGCTCTTGGACGAGCTGATTTGGCCGCTCTGGATTTTTGGGACGAAAAGCTGATTGAGCAAACGGCCGAAGTTGTTGCTAAAAGACAAGGTTTTCTTTCCTCGATTGCTCAAGGGCTAGGGGAAACGCATGCCGCTTTAGGAGCCGACAAGGACGGCCTTAAAATTGTTTATAAACCAAGTACCGATTACGATCGCTTCGCCGAGGCCTTGGTGGCTTGTCGCGAATCTGATTTAAAGTCAGGCACGACAACTCTCGGGCCGCACCGCGATGATTTTGCTTTTGTTCGAGATAGTTTTGTCTTAAAAGACCACGCTTCGCGGGGCGAGGAACGGCTGGCGGCTCTAGCTTTAAAAATCGAAGAAGCTAAATTTTTAACCGTTGATAACGAACCGCCTATTTTAATTTTGGACGATGTTTTTTCAGAATTAGATTTGGCTCGTCGCGGCCGTTTAGCCAAAAATCTTCCTGACGGCCAAATTATTATTTCGGCAACTGACAATGAGGTCGTGCCGGAAATTTTGCGCCAGAAAGAAAAACTTATTTTACTGGAAAAAAATGAATAATATGAGCAAAAAACCCCGCCCTAAACGTCTAGTATCTTCGGTCCAAGAGTCGTTGAGCGAGATTTTAAGCCGGCGAATCGCCGATAAGGGGTTGGGTCGAGGTTTGGTGGCCGCGCGTGTTTGCGCGGCCACCAGCGAGCTTTTTGGCAAAGAATTTGCCCCGATTAGTTTTACAGAAGGATTTTTAAAAGTGGCGGTATCGTCGGACGCGAAAGCGCATATCTTGAGATTGCAAGAAAAACAGATTCGCCAAAAAATCAATGCGGTTTTGGGCCAAGACAAGATACTAAAAATCAAATTCGTTGTCAGAAAACGTCCTCAAGAATAGCCGGTAGCGCGTCTAGGCGAGCGCGAACTCTTGCATATAAAAATCGGGTGCGTTAAAATTTAAAGTGGAAAGTGAGAAGGAGGGGCAAATTGGCAAAAGAAGCTCGTAAGGACGAAGAGGGGATGTTTGAGGAGTATGAAGGGCAATTAGCCGTTGATGCTTATCAAACTAACGATGCGATCGTGGTTAAAGCCCCTATTGCGGGCGTCAAGCCAAGCGATATTGAAATTTCCATAACGGACGAAGTTATCACGATTAAAGGCAAGAGGAAACAAGAGCCGGCGATTGGTGAGGCCGACTACTTTTGCCAAGAGTGTTACTGGGGATCTTTTTCGCGGGCCTACATTATCCCCGTTCCGGTTGACTCGGAAAAAGCCCAAGCCGGACTAAAAGATGGAATTTTAACGATTCTCATTCCCAAACAAGAAAAATCTAAAACTCGAGTTATCAAAGTAACGGCCTGATAGATTTATGAAAATTACTAAAGCTGTTTTTCCGGTCGCGGGGCTGGGAACGCGTTTTTTGCCAGCGACTAAAGCCCAACCTAAAGAAATGCTACCGCTTCTAGATAAGCCGATCATTCAATATGGTGTTGAAGAAGCGGCTGATTCTGGTATTGGCTTCATGGTTATGATCACCGGCAAGGGGAAACAGTCGATTGAAAATCATTTTGACGCTTCGTTTGAGTTGGAAAGCGCTCTTGAACAAAAAGGCAAGAGTGATCTTTTGAAACAAGTTCGCGATATTGCTGATATTGCCAAATTCGTTTTTGTCCGCCAAAAACAACCGCCGCTTGGACTGGGGCACGCTGTGCTAATGGCTGACGGACTGATCGAAGATGATTATTTTGCTGTTTTTTTGCCTGACGACGTTATCGACTCGACCGAACCTTGCATGAAGCAAATGATGGCGGTGCACGAGAAATATGGCGCTGCCGTAATCGCCGTACGCAAAACTGATGAGGAAGGACAAAAACGTTATGGCATAGTCAAGGTTGAAGAAACCGACGATCCCAAAGTCAGCCGAATCGTTGATATTGTTGAAAAACCCGGACCACAAAACGCGCCGTCAAATTTGGCGGTAGTCGGCCGTTATATTTTGCCGCGAGAAATTTTTGATCAACTCAAACAAACTCAACAGGGTTCGGGCGGGGAGATTCAGCTAACGGACGCGATTCGCGATCTTTTAGGCCAAAAAGAATTTTACGCTTACGAATTTGACGGCGAATTGCTGGATTGCGGTGAAGTTCTTGGATATCTCAAAGCGACAGCCAAATTAGGGATCTCCCGAGAAGATATTGGCGAAGAATTCAAAAAATATTTAAAGACAGTTACTGAAAATTAGTCGCTTATAAGGAGGGAAAATCGCGGGGCAAACGGCAAAAACAGCTCTTGCGCGAACGTGGCGTTTTTTTAGGTGGCCGCTGGCTATTTTTTTGCTCATTGGCGGAATAACTTGCTTTTTTGTCGGCATAATTAGTAATTTTGGCTACACAGGGACAACTTCTTTGCGGGCGGTGAAGGAAAACGACACGGTTTGGAAAAATTTTGAAGACTTATTTTCGGTTGAGGGGGAAGCCGGCCAGCCGTTAGTATGGAACAACAGCTATCCCGAAATCGAAAATGGCGTGGTGAAATTTGACACGCGGCTGATTAAACTTTTAACTTATTTATCACGACAAGACAAAACGGCTTGCGGCGGGAGTACCAAACACGATCTCATTGGCTTGTATCTGGGCACTGGCGATTCGACTTCGGATCTTACCAATTCCAAAGGCAACTTGCCGTCGAGCTCGACCCTTACGCGAGGCACGGGCGTTCGTGTAACTCATTTGGATAAAATTAAATGCACCAAAACTTGCCAATCTGGTAATCTCCCGCCCATTTCGTCAATTTTTGCTTCATATGGAATTTCTTTGATTTATTCCTCGCTAACCCAACCAACCGACACTGTGCCGAGCAATTGCCGCGTTACTTGTGCGGTTGGCTACTATCCCATGGATCCAATCGACGCTTCGCTGGAAGAAAAAACGGCTACTTCGTATCCGGCGGAAATTGCCAAATATGATCCGGGCACTTTTGATTATTTAAAGATAGAGGATAATTCGCGCAAAGCGGCTACCTTAAAAATCGCTCAATTGGCTTACGAGATTTTGAATGTTGACAAAGCCGGCTGTTATAGCACGTCCGCCAATGTCGGAAACCGCCGCATTATTGCCACATCTCTAATTTTTCCAGTCTGGGCGGTTAAGGCGTTCGGCGAAGACTGGCAAAAAGTATTCGTTAGTTTGGCCAAAAAAAATGTGCCATTCAATTTTCAATTGGGATCACCGCTGGCTGGCATAAGCTATGACCCACTTTTGAATAACGGCGGTTTGCATATCAATTATTAGCTTTTTTCGTCTTTGTGCTATAATGAAGTTAATGTCAAGGAGGAAGGTAAAAACAACTCTTGGGATTTTAGCATACACCGCTGTGTTGGCAGTTTTGCTGTTGAGTCTATCCCCCGATAAAACCAAAGCTGATTTTGACGCTAATATTTTGACTTCAGACGGAAAGTTTACTGATATCAACCGAATGGATGCCGCCGCTATTCAAAGATTTCTTGTTAGCAAGGGCAGCTTTTTGAAGGACTTTTCCGAGGGTGGACGCACGGCGGCCCAAATTATTTATGATGCCGCTCATGGCCGGAACGAAGCGGCTGGCTCCATCAACGGAATTACGATTAATGAATCGACCGGCACGGTCAACCCTGAAGTTATTATTGTAACTTTGCAAAAAGAAACCGGCATTGTTTTTGGTACAAATGCCGCCAGCCGCAAAGATAATTTGCTTGAAGTGGCCATGGGCTATGCTTGTCCTGATTCGGGCGGCCGCAACCCTGCTTATATTGGTTTTACTAAACAGGTAGAAAACGCCGCTTGGCAGTTGCGCTACAATTATGAGCGCGCCCAAGGTCGTGGTTTCGGCGACTACCAAGTGGGGCAATCTTTTTCTTTTGACGATTGGAACGGCACCCATTCAGGAACTTTTGGCAATCGCGCCACTGCTTCTTTGTACCGCTACACCCCCCATGTATATAGTGGTAATTATAATTTTTATACTTATATCAATAACTGGTTTGCCAGTCCCGAATTTTCTTATTCCTTTGCTGGCCAAAATGCCTATCCGGCACTCAAGATTGGCGACTCCTACAACTTTGTTGTTCAAGTTAGGAATACCGGTTATACGACATGGAAAAGAGGCGAGGTCAATTTAGGCACTTCTCGCGATCAAGATCGTATCCCAATGTTCCTGCGTGAAGGCAATGGCCCTTCCGGCTGGACATCACCCAACCGCGTTCAGTTTCAAGAAGCAACCGTGGCTCCGGGTGAAATCGCCACTTACTCTTTTTGGATGAAAAACAATCACGTGTCCCCGGGCACTTACCGTGAATATTTCCGTGTTGTGGCCGACGGTGTTTATTGGCTTGAGGATTACGGTATTTACTGGGACGTCAAAGTACCGACTATTGTTGAACAATACGCCCATTCTTTCGCTGGCCAGAACGAATATCCCACCATGAATATTGGCGACTCCTACAACTTTGTTGTTCAAGTTAGGAATACCGGTTATACGACATGGAAAAGAGGCGAGGTCAATTTAGGCACTTCTCGCGATCAAGATCGTATCCCAATGTTCCTGCGTGAAGGCAATGGCCCTTCCGGCTGGACATCACCCAACCGCGTTCAGTTTCAAGAAGCAACCGTGGCTCCGGGTGAAATCGCCACTTACTCTTTTTGGATGAAAAACAATCACGTGTCCCCGGGCACTTACCGTGAATATTTCCGTGTTGTGGCCGACGGTATCTGCTGGATGGAGGAATACGGCATATATTGGGATATCAAAGTCAACGGTTAAATTTGGGGCGGTTTTAAAAAGAACTCTCAATCGTTTTGTTTATCCGGACTTGTGCCACATTTGTGCTCAAGCCGAAGGTGTTGTTTGCTCGTCTTGCGAAAAAATTCTCCCCCGCGCGGCGCTTAAATGCATCCGTTGCGGCGTTAGAAATCCGCAGGGGAGGTATTGCTCAAAATGTGCCAAAGAATATCTGCCAGAGCAAATCGTGGCTTATTTTAGCTACCGTGGATTTGCGCGCGAACTCATCAAGCAATTCAAATATAATGATGTATCCACCCTTGCTCCTTATTTTGGCCAAAAAATGGCCGCTCTAATCGAACCGAACTGGCGTGACTTTGTCTTGGTGCCCATACCATCGCACCAGAGCAAAAAAAGAATCCGTGGCTACAACCAAGCGGCTTTATTGGCTAGGGAAATTTCTTCTTTAAGTCGTTTGGCGTTGGTCGAGGTCTTAAGGCGAAAAACTATTGGTCAGGTGCAGGCCGACCTTCCCAGTAAATCTGAACGTCGAGGCAATGTTAGGGGCATTTTTGATCTGATGCCGAACTTGCTTTTGCCGAAAAAGATTCTCTTGATCGACGATGTTGTAACCAGTGGCGCTACCGTGGAAGAAGCCACTAAATTTTTAAAGCGCCACGGTGTTGAAAAAGTGATTGTTTTGGCTTTAGCCCTTAGCTAAATTTTTGTTGCGATACGATCGGAATAATTTAGCGAAATTGAGAAAAGTGGAAAAACCGATATAATTACTTTTATGGAACGAGGAACAAGAGAACTCGACAGTACAGATAAAATAGTGGCAATTTTGACCGCCATTTTGGTTTTAGGAGCCATTGCTATTCGACTTTATGTTTTGTATTTCCCTTTCTCTTTTTACAGCTATCTTGTCCCGCCGGGCGGCGACGCGGCCAACCATCTTGTCAGCATTAAAAATGCCGGCGCGTGGCAATTTTCCAGCGGTTATCCGCCCCTTTTCCATTTGCTGGCCTATTATTTTTCCCAGTTGTTTTTTGGTGGAAATTTGGTTGAGGGCTTGAAGTGGCTAACGCCGGCCATGGTCGTTTTACCCTCAATTGCCGTTTATATCTTTTTGAAAAAAAACTTTTCCACGCGCGCGGCTATTTTTGGTTTTTTTATTGCAATTTTTACGGCAAATTATGGTCTAATCGCTTACGCTGATGGCAATTATCCCAACATTTTAGCCGCTGGATTTTTCATGCCGATTGCCCTGTCCTACATCGTCAAGGCCTTTAGTGAGCAAAGAAGGAAGAATATTTTTTATGCTTTGGTTTTTCTGTCGTTGACGATTTTGACGCATCATTTTACAACCGCTTTATTTATTTTGATCGCCATTACCTTTTTGCTGACAATGGCGATTTATAATGCCTTTCGAGGAAAATCGACTAAGTCAATTAAAATTATTAGCTTGCTGATCGGGCTGTTGGTGCTCGTGGCGGTCGGAATTTATCTTTCGCCCGCCAAGGAAATGTTTGTTAACGCTTATAACAACTTTAAAACTAGCGGCACTTTCTTTGGCGACCCCAGTTTCATTCAGCCGATCGAACAAGCGGAATATCCCTTCCAGGTTGGATTTTTACCGTGGTTTTTTGGTTTAGCGGGGATAATTTTTCTGCTAACAAAGCTTAATCGCGCTGAAAGCGAGAAAAAAACCTTTCCGGCTATTTTGCTGATTTTGGTTTGGTTTTTTGTTTTATTCGCCTTTTCGCGAACTTCCGCCAGTGGTTTGCCCGGGCGAGTGGCTCGCGAAACGGGTATCCCGCTGATTTTAGCCGCGGCCGTTATGCTGTCGTCGTTTGTCGAAATGTGCTCGCATAAATTGCAAAGAAATTTAGTTTATGGCGTTTTTGGTTTTTTTGTGGCGATTAATCTCATTCAGGTTAACGCCGGCAGTTTTCGGGCGCCAGATTTCTTTAACAACATGATTTGGTTTGATTCAGCCGATTTAGCCAAAGCAAACGAAATGAACAAAATTAGTGAAATCAAACGCTTGTTCACTAATAATTCCACTCCATATCTAAAATTTTTTCTTGATAAAGATTTGATACCGATTGGTTTGGAGGCGGTGAAAACACCGCGTGATTTAGCCGTCGCGGCCCAAACCTATGACGTTGGTTATCTTTATTTAGGCAAAAAAACGGCCTCCTTGCCGAATGAAGATGTTTATCCTGAATTTCAAAATTTCACCAAACTTTACAAGGCCATAGAATCGGCTTGCCAGCAGGCCTGCACGGCGAAAAAAACATTTTCCGACGGCTCGGTTTTGTATCAAATTAAATCAGTTAAAGCCGTTGAATCAGCCACTAGCTCTTCTAGTACAAAGCATTAGTTATTTTTGTCGGAAAAAGTGCTAATCTAAATTAGCCGGCTGAAAAATGCCGTTGTTATTATTTTATGTCAAACAAAAAAACAGTTTTAATTATCGGAGCTGGACCGGCCGGACTTTCGGCCGGTTTAGAGCTAGCGAAAAATGGCTATAAGCCGATTATTCTTGATCGCGAAAAACAGGTTGGCGGTATTTCTAAAACTATTTTTAAAAACGGCAATCGTTTTGATGTCGGCGGCCACCGTTTTTTTACCAAATCAGAAGAGGTCGATAAGCTTTGGCGCGATACTCTAGGTAAAGATTTTCGTTCTACGGCGCGGCTTTCACGCATTTATTATCAAAAAAAATTTTTTCTCTATCCGATCGAACTTAAAGACACACTTCGAAAAGCCGGATTTGCCACAAGCGTAGCTTGCCTGTGCAGTTTCGTCCGCTATCGCCTTTTCCCCATCAAAAATGAAAAAAGTTTTGCTGATTGGACGACTAATCGCTTTGGCAAAAAACTTTTTTTGATGTTTTTTAAATCATATACAGAAAAAGTTTGGGGCATTTCGACCGATGAACTTTCGGCCGATTGGGCGGCTCAACGCATTAAGGGTCTGTCGCTGTGGGAGGCGGTAAAAAATTCACTGTTTAAGCCCAAGGTTAAAGTTAAGAGTCTCATCGAAAAGTTTGATTATCCAAAATATGGCCCAGGCATGATGTACGAGCAAATGGCCGCCAATATCAAAAAAATGGGCGGCGAAATCATTTTCGGCGTAAAAATTAACGAGCTGGATCATGAAAACGGTCACATAACGGCAGTTAGGGGAACGGACGAATCAGGCAAAAAGGTGACGTATTGTGCCGACAGTTATTTGTCAACTATGCCTTTGCCGGATACGGCCCGTTTTTTGTCTCCCTCGATCAAAAGTCTCGCCGGCGTCGAGAAAAAACTGACTTTTCGCGATTTTCTAACGGTCAATTTAGTTGTAAATGTAAAAAATATTTTTCCCGATACTTGGATTTACGTTCACGATCCGGCGGTTACGGTTGGCCGCGTGCAGAATTTCAAAAATTGGAGCAAGGATATGGCTAAAAATCCTCAAATCACGCCGATCGGTTGTGAATATTTTTGTAATCAAGGCGATGCCTTATGGAACACGCCCGACAAAGATTTGATTGAATTAGCTGGCGAAGAAATGGAAAAAATGGGTTTAATCAAAAAAGCCGATGTCATCGAAGGCAATGTCTATCGTATGCGCGACGCTTATCCGATTTATCTTGGTGACTATCAAAAAGAAATTGTCAAAATCCGCCGCGAGATCGAAAAATTTGACAATTTACACGTGGCCGGACGCGGCGGCATGTTCCGCTATAATAATATGGATCACTCGATTTTGTCCGGTCTTTACAGCGCGCGCAATATTATGGGAGCGAATCTGAACGTTTGGGAAATAAATGCGGACGAAGAATATCACGAAATTAAAAAATAATTTTTGGTTTAAAGCCGCTTTTGTTTTGGCGCTCGGTCTGGCTTTAGTGGTCATTTTTTCGGCAATCGTGCCTTACAATATGGACGAGTTCATCCATTTTTCGAATTTGTCCTGTCTTTTTTATAAATACAACGGGCTTAACTCTTTTCGAGAAGCGTGCGGCGGCTACGACCTTTTTGATCCGATTTTTCACGCTTCTCTGCCGATTAGAACTTTTGCTTACAGCGGTTCTTTCGGTTCCTTATATTACTTGCCGTTTTTTCTCCTTTGGCGAAACCCAATATCGGCCCGCTTCGCCGGTATGTTTTTTTTGATTTTGGAGGCCTTTTTACTTTCAAAAGCTTTTAATTTTAAATTCCGCTGGTCGTGGATTTTTTTACTTTTATTTTTTCCGTATTTTTATCAGCATTTGGCCGATACCGGTCCGGTCGGATTCCAAATTTTTACGGTTATTGCCATTTACTTTTTAGAGAGAAAATGGCTTGAGAATGCAAAATTGCGTTATCCGCTGACAATTGTTTTACTATTGTTTTTGGCCATTTGGATCAAGCCGGTTTTTGTTTGGCTCGTTCCGGGAATTTTGTTTTATACCTTGACCGAATTTTATTTAAATTGGCGCACGATTAAACCCAAAATCGAAACTTATCTGTGGCAGTTTGGCTTGGCAATAATGATTTTTGCCGCCGCAATGTATTACTTTCTTTCGTTTCGTGATATGGGCGGCCATTATGCTTGGTTGGAAATTGCCAAAGGGGCTAAAGGTCGCCCTCTTGATTTTCTTTTGGATATAAATAGTTTGCGGACAAGTAGACTTTGCAGCTCGCTTGTCAATCCGCTTGAGGCGACCCAAAGAGCTTTTGAAGTAATAAAACCGAATTTTCTTAGCAAGTCGTATGGATTGGTTTTTTATATTTTAACCCCTCTGCTTTTGACGATTTTCTACGGTATTAAAAAAGAAAAAAACTTTTTGTTACGCTCGGCGGCTTTTTTTCTCGGTTTTATTGCGAGTGAATTTTTTGCTTTTCGTTCGGTTGACTCTTGGGCCATGCACCACTTTGTTTTGGGCTTGTCGTTTTTGGCTCTCGGCTATGGCCTTTTCTTAAGCTACTTTCTAAAAAAACAATTTTCTAGAAAATTAAAGACGTTTTTTTATCTGCTCATTGGTCTTTTTATTATTTTAAACACTTATTATTTTGTTATTTTTCCAACCCAGTCGGTTCAATCTTGGGACGACCGCTCCAAAATAAAAGTTAATAAAGTCCTTTCCGACCCTGTTTTGGCCCAAAATTATTTTTACATCGTGGTTGACTGGGGCATGTATTATTATCAGGCGCTTTACGGCAACGCCAATCAAAGCGTTTTGTATTTAGAGCCCTTTAATCAAAAAGAACAGTTGACAGAAATTTATGATCTGACCAGTCAGTATAAGCGCAAAATTGCTATTATTTATCGAGAAAATACTGCCAGTTTTGACAATCCCGTTATCCAAAGCATCACGGGTTTAGAAGAATGTAAATTAATTGACGACGACAGTGTTTGGAAAATTAAGTTGCAAGGTTCTGCGGGCGATAATATTTGCCTTTAACGATGATGGCCCCGATCGAAATCGGGGCCATGAAAGCTCTTGTGAGGGCTAGTTGACCCTGGCACCCAGCAGGACGGTGCACAAGGCGCCCCCGTCACCTTGCAGTTCCAGCTGGCCGTTAGGTGCTGGCATCTGCCCGTCGACAAGACGCCAGTTCGTGACTCTGGCAAAGCCTCCGCCCGTCCGCCCGTGCAGGTTGAAGACGACAGTGCTGTCCGGTCGGATGACAACCGTACCGGATCGGACTGGCAACGTTACGCCGGCGAACGTCACCTTCAAGACGTGATACGTCACGGCACCCCTGTTTGCCTTGTTTGCCATGGCGATTATCCTTCCTTGGACTGTTTTTAGGAGCTTCCCTTAAAGGGATCAGATCATTAGACCAAATTTAGAATTATAAGTCAACTCGCTTAGTAAACCGTATTTTTATGGACGCCCGCCTGTCCGGCGTTAGCGCCGGCGCAAATAGTCGGCCAGCATCTCCTGCCAGCGTCTGACTTGGATTTTGAGAGCTTTTTCCACCTTTTCTTTAGACATGTAACTATGAGCGGGTCGCGCGGCTTTAGCGGCGAAGTC
This sequence comes from uncultured Candidatus Saccharibacteria bacterium, assembly GCA_964580065.1. GTDB lineage: Bacteria > Patescibacteriota > UBA1384 > UBA1384 > DTJR01 > CAZIOI01. Next base: position 44,225 of record CAZOJE010000004.1, on the reverse strand, counting down.
AGCCGTTTTGATCGGCTGCAATTCAACTTGCGTTTTTGTCTGACGAAAAATTTCTTTGGCAAAATCATGCCAGCTAACCTTATTTTTGCCGGAAAAATGATAAATTCCGTACGCGGCGGGTGGTTTTTGTTTAATAAAACAGGCGATTGCTTGAGCTAGATCTCGCGTGTAAGTTGGCGAACCAATTTGATCGGCCACCACGCGAAGCGTTTTTTTCTCTTTGGCTAGTGAGAGCATTTTTTCAACAAAATTGGCGCTTTGGCGGTGAGGAATTTCGCCAAAAAGCCAAGCGGTGCGCAAAATGTAATGACGCTGACAAAATTTCCGAGCGGCTTGCTCGCCGTCTAATTTGGATTGTCCGTAAACCGAAAGAGGGCGGGGAAGATCGGCTTCAGTATAAGGAGATTTTTTTTGACCGTCAAAAACATAATCGGTCGAAATATAAAACATTGTCGCGCCGATTTTGTCGGCCGCTTGGGCAACATTGGCGGTGCCGGTTACGTTGATGAGACGGCAATTCGCCGGCTCGTCTTCGGCTTTGTCAACCGCCGTGTAGGCGGCGGCGTGGATAACAAAATCGGGCTTGGCTTTAATAATAAAATCTCTAACACTTTTAGCGTCAGTAATATCCATTTCTTCCCTGTCGGTTAAAACCAATTCATAGCCGGAAAGCACCTCGGCCAGCATTTGCCCCAGCATTCCCTTGGCGCCGGTAATTAAAATCTTTTGCTTATTCATGAGAACTTTTGTTTTGGCGTGCCCTAGAGGCGTCGAGATATTCTTTAGAAACGATTTTCTTTAGCCAATCTTGATTATCGCGATACCATTGAACGGTTTTAGCAATGCCTTCTTCAAAGCTAACCGACGGCTTCCAGCCGAGCTCGCGGGTGATTTTACTGTGATCCATACTGTAACGCATATCGTGGCCTTGACGATCTTCAACAAAAATTTTTAATTCTTGGGGTTTGTTTAAAGCGTCCAAAACGGCATCGGCAATATCAAGACCGTTTCTTTCGGCGTCGCCACCCAGGCAATAGGTTTCGCCGGATTTACCCTTGTGCAAAATTAAATCGATTCCGCGGCAGTGATCGCTGACTTCGAGATAATCGCGCACGGCTTGGCCGCGGCCATAAATCGGCAAGTTTTTGTCCTTCATGGCGTTGGTGATGAACAGAGGAATGATTTTTTCGGGAAACTGACGCGGACCGTAATTATTGGTGCAGTTGGAAATTGTAACGGGCAAACCGTAGGTGGCAAAATAGGCGCGCACAAGATGGTCGGAGCCAGCTTTGGAGGCCGAATAAGGCGAGCGGGGCGAATAGGGCGTTGATTCATTAAATTTTATTTCCGGCTGGTCGAGAGGTAAAGTGCCAAAAACTTCATCGGTTGAAATGTGGTGGAAGCGTTTAACCTGATGTTTTCGAGCGGCGTCGAGGAGGACTTGAGTGCCAATGACATTAGTTTGCACAAAAACGGCCGGACCGCTGATGGAACGGTCAACGTGACTTTCAGCGGCAAAATGAACTACCATATCTGTGCCAGCAATGGCTTTTTCTACGTCAGCCGAATTGCAAATATCCCCTTTGATAAATTTATAACGGGGATTTTTTGCCACGCTTGTCAGATTGTCTAAATTACCGGCGTAAGTTAATTTATCTAAATTGACGATTTCGTAATCGGGATATTTTTCGAGCATGTAGAGAATGAAATTTGAACCGATGAAGCCGGCGCCGCCGGTCACAAGTATTTTCATAAAAACCCCTTTTTATTTAAAATTTACGTCGCTGTCGCGCAAAAGCGGCGCTATTTTGTCTTTTTGGGAAACAATTGGGTTCCGGCAACCCCAATCGATGCCTATTTCCGGATCGTCAAAACGAATCGAACGGTCACTTTCACGACAATAAAATTCGTCAACTTTATATTGAAATTCGCTTTTTGGCGCAAGGGTTAAATAACCGTGGGCAAAACCTTTGGGAATATACATTTGCCAATGGTTTTCGGGCGAAAGTTCAACCGCCAGCCATTGTTTGTAAGTTGGTGAGCTTTCTCGTAAATCAACAATCACGTCCTTGATAGCACCGGCGGTGCAACGGACTAATTTGGCTTGGGAATGAGGAGTATTTTGAAAGTGCAAACCGCGCAAGGTGTTTTTTTGACTGTTGAAAGAATGATTATCTTGAACAAAGCGGGTTTTTATTCCTGCCTCTCGCAGGGCTTTTTCGTTGTAAGACTCATAAAACCAGCCGCGCGCATCACCAAAAACCTCCGGACTGATAATATAAACGCCGTCAAATTTTGTTTTTTTAAGTTTCATATTTATTCTCACCCCTCGCTTTTAACTTTTTCGGCGACAATGTTTTGGATTCGCAAGAGACTGTCAAAAGTACCGGCGTCTTCCCACACGCCGTCAATTATATTCACCTTCAGCTGTTTTTTCTCAAGATAAATCTTATTGATATCGGTGATTTCAATTTCGCCTCGCTCCGACGGTTTGAGATTTTGGGCAAAATTAATCACTTGGTTGTCGTAAGTATATAATCCGACGACCGCGTAATTACTCTTGGGTTTGGCCGGTTTTTCTTCGAGTGAAATGACATTCATTTTGTCGTCAAATTCGGCTACGCCATATCTTTCCGGATCGGGCACTTGCTTGGAGAAAATCATCGCCCCGCTTTCGAAGGCCTTGATTTGGGCGGAAAAATCGTGGCCGATAAAAATGTTGTCGCCTAAAATCATCGTTACATTGTCTTTGCCGATGAAATTTTTGCCGATAATGAAAGCGTCGGCCAGCCCGCGCGGTTCGTCTTGGATTTCGTAACTAAAACGGGCGCCAAAATCTTTCCCCGAACCCAACAAATTCAAAAATTGTCCGGCGTAATCGGGGGCGATGATAATTAAAATGTCTTTAATGCCGGCCTTGATGAGGGTTTCGATAGGATAAAAAATCATCGGCTTATTATAAACCGGCAGGAGCTGTTTGGAGGTGATTTTGGTGAGGGGACGCAGGCGGGTGGCCTTGCCCCCGGCTAAAATAATTCCTTTCATATTTGCTCCAATTTAGATTATTATTAATGACAGCATTAAATTATCTCAAACAGACGCGACTTTCAACTTTACAGGGTTATCTTAAGGCGCCGTATTTGACTAATGCTTTTTTCTCGATTAAATTATTGGGTAAAACCAAAAGTTTTGTTTTTGAAGTTTAATAAAAAAAGAGGTTAAAATGAAAAAAAATAAAGTAGCCATTGTTGGGCTGGGCTATGTCGGTCTTCCGTTGGCGCTATTGGCAAAGCGCAAGGGTTTCTCTGTTGTTGGCATTGATAAAGATCAAAAAAAAGTCGATCTCATCAATAAAAATATTTCGCCTTTTGAAGATGAAATGTGCCAAAAGTATTTGGCCAAATTTCCCATTCCCTCAAGCACAAGTTTTGAAAAAGTGTCGGAATGTGACATTGTCGTGATTTGCGTCCCCACGCCGGTTTACAGCAATAATTTACCGAATTTAGAACCGGTTAAGTCGTCGAGCGAAAAAGTAGCTGAATATCTTAAAAAAGGTCAACTAGTCATTTTGGAATCAACTGTCAACCCGGGTGTTTCCGAAGAAGTCGTTATACCGATCATAGAAGAAATTTCCTCGATGCAAGTATCAAAAGATTTTTATTTTGCCCATTGTCCGGAAAGAATCAACCCGGGCGACGCCAAGTGGAATGTGGAAAATATAAATCGTGTTGTTGGCGCGCCAGACAAAAAATCCTTGAAATTGGCTGCTGATTTTTACCGCGCAATTTTAACTGGAACAGTCAAGGAAATGGCCTCACTTAAAGAAGCGGAGGCGGTTAAGGTGGTTGAAAATTCTTTTCGCGACGTCAATATTGCTTTCGTCAATGAGTTAGCTCGGTCATTTCACTCGTTGGGTATTGACGTTGTCAATGTCATTGACGGCGCGGCGACTAAGCCGTTTTCGTTCATGCCCCATTACCCGGGCTGTGGGGTTGGCGGCCACTGTATTCCGGTTGATCCTTATTACTTGATTGAATACGCCAAAAAATCGGATTTTGACCACGATTTTCTCTCTTTGGCCCGTCGGATCAATAATCACATGCCAAAATTTACCGTTGATATGGTTATTGAAGGGCTGAATCAGCAAAAGGCCGCGATTAATGGTGCTAAGGTAGCGGTTCTTGGTTTATCCTATAAACAAAACATTGATGACTGTCGTGAAAGCCCCTCGTTTAAAATTATCAAACAGTTGAAAAAGGTTGGCGCTAGAGTAGTCGCTTATGATCCGCACGTTAAGCATTTAAGTGACGTGACTAATCTGGAAGCGGCTCTAAAAGGTGCCAAAGCGATTTTGATTGCCACCAGCCACGATGAATTCAAGAAAATCACTCCCAAGAAACTGGTGGAAAATAAAGTGAAGGTTGTGGTAGATGGACGAAATTGTCTAAACAAAAAAATATTTGAGGGAACTGGCATTGTCTATAAGGGCATTGGGCGCTAAACTTAAAGGTGAGATCGGGCGGCATTTACCCGCAGTTTTTCTTATTGTAATTTTTGGCTTTTATTTTCTTTTTCCGGTGGCGAAAAATCGGCCGTTTGATCCTGATAATTTAATTGCTCTCACTTTAGCCAAATCTCCCGCTTCAGACATTTTCACCGGTGGACTAACCAGCTATTTGCCGGCCTATCGGCCGGTGTCAAAGCTGGCGCTCTATATTCAATACCAGCTAAGCGGTCTTGGACATCTCGAAGGATATTTTTTGGTTAATTTGGCCATTTGGATATTGGTCGCCATAATTTTTTATTTTATTGTCGTTAAATTATCGCGATCGCGCTCGGCAGCCACGATCGCGGCCTTGGCTTTGTTGCTAGACCCGCGCGCTTTGTCGTCGCTGGTTTGGATTGGGGAAAGGCAAAGCACACTTTGCATTCTATTTGGCCTCATCGGTATGGCTATTGCCGTTTATGCCAAAAAAATAGATTTCAAGACGATTTTGTGGCTCAATTTTTTTCTTTTGCTGTCGATATTGGCCAAAGAATACGGCTTGGCCTTTCTGATCCCCGTTGCGATAATTGTTTATTTAAAAACTAAAAAACTTCGCTATCCCCTTTTGGTCTTTCTGTCGGTGATAATTTATTTTTTCTTAAGATATTTGTTGGGTGGCGGGGCCAATCAATCAGCCGTTTTTTGCGAAGATATGGGCTATTTTAAAAGTGCCTCGCTAGTGTGCTATAACCAGTTATCGCTCCCCGCCAAGTTAGGCCAATATCTTTATAACGCCGCCGCTTCTTTCGTCAGCGTTTTTTTGCCGTTTCTTTTTAATTCAATTGGCTCGCTGATGGATTTTGAATTTAAAATTAAGCCAATCGCTTTTGCCATATATTTTTTGCTGATAGATTTTTCTGTTGCCTTGGCCTTTTGGAAAAAGAAAATTCCGGCTCTGATTTGTCTCGTTCTAATAATTGGCGGTTCGGCGGCTAATTTCATGCTTTTTCGAGACAGGAACCACTTAGTCAGCTTGATCGGCTTATATTGTTTGGCGGCTCTTGGACTGGCGGAATTTTTGCGAGTTTATGGTAAGCACAAAATTGCTAAAGTGGTCTTTGTCACTTTAAGTGTGCTGACTATATTTGCGCTCCAAGGAATGAAATTTAAACACGGTTTGGCCGTTTATGTTAACGAATCCTATAAAATTAATCCTTGCCGCTCCCTTGAATCCTATCCTAACGACGTTGACAAAACGGTTGTGAAAGAAGTATCAACATACTATGGGCTAAATCTAAACTGCGACAAATGAAAACAATTATTTTAGCCGGAGGGCTTGGCACTCGGTTAAGCGAAGAAACCGCAATCAAACCAAAACCGATGGTGGAGATCGGCGGTTTGCCTATCTTGTGGCACATTATGAAGATTTATTCTCATTATGGGTTTAATGATTTCATCATTTGTTTGGGTTATAAGGGTTACTACATCAAGGAATGGTTTAGCCACTATTGTCTGCATCAAAGCGACGTAACTTTTGATTTGGCAAAGAATGAGATCGAATACCATCGAAATTCGGTTGATCCGTGGAAGGTAACGCTGGTGGACACCGGCGAGGAAACCTTGACCGGAGGAAGAATTAAGCGCGTCAAGGACTATATTGGCAACGAGACCTTCATGGCCACTTATGGCGATGGCGTGAGCGACCTCGATATATCGGCTTTAGTGGATTTTCACCAAAAAAATCACAACGTTGCTACAATGACCTCTATCATTCCGGAGGGCCGATTTGGGGCGATCGATACTGACGGTCACAAAGTTATTTCTTTCAAGGAAAAAAAGGACAATAAGGAGCGCATCAATGGCGGCTTTTTTGTTCTCGAACCGGAGGTTTTTGATTACATTGAAGGCGACATGGTTTATTTTGAGCAGGAGCCCTTGACTAATTTGGCGCGCGACGGCAAATTATCGGCCTTTATTCATGATGGTTTTTGGAAAGCGATGGACAGTTTAAAAGACAAAAAAGATCTTGAAGAGCTTTGGGCGAACGAATCACCTTGGAAAGTTTGGGACAGCTCACGGGACAAAAAACCGGTAAGCAAAGAAAAGATTGAGCCGAAAAAAGATAATTTAAGATGGTAAATATTTCCCTCAAACAGTTAAAAAAAGCTTATGGCGGCAAGTCGGTTTTAGTTACCGGCCACACGGGTTTTAAAGGGGCTTGGCTGACCCAAATTTTGCTTTTAGCCGGTGCCAAAGTAACCGGCTATGCCTTAAAGCCGCCAACCGAGCCATCTTTGTTTAAAATTTTAGGATTGACTAAAAAAATGAATTCGATCACTGGCGATATTAGAAATTTAAAAAAATTTCGCCAAGTGGTGGCCAAAACCAAACCGGACATTATTTTTCATCTAGCGGCCCAACCTTTGGTTCGCGAATCGTACAGCGATCCGGTTTATACGTATCAAACTAACGTAATTGGCACGATTAACGTCCTTGAAGCGATGCGTCTGGAATCTGTTAGAGCGGGGGTGATTATTACGACCGACAAAGTTTACGAAAATGTTGAGGACAAGGGAAAATTTTATAGCGAAACCGATAAATTAGGCGGCTACGATCCTTATTCTTCTTCAAAAGCGTGTGCTGATTTGAGTTGCAGCTGCTACATTAAATCTTTTTTAACGCCGCAAAATTGTTTTGTCGCTTCGGCTCGATCGGGTAATGTTATTGGTGGGGGGGATTGGGCCAAGGATCGATTAATTCCCGACGCGGTTAGGGCGATTTTTGAGCAACGCCGACCTTTAGTTATTCGCGCTCCGAAATCAATTAGGCCATGGCAACATGTTTTTGAACCGCTTGGGGGATACTTGCTCTTGGGCATGAAGTTGTTCGAGCAAGACCCGAAGGCCGTTGGGGCTTGGAATTTCGCCCCTGAAAAAAAAGATATGCTTGAAGTTGAAAAAATCGTTGAAAAATTTATCAGTCAAGTCGGTTTGGGCGAATTTTTAGTTGATGAAGATAAAAAAATGCACGAGGCGACCAATCTCAAACTTTCCAATAAAAAAGCCAAGGCCAAACTAGGCTACTGTCCAAAATTGACAGTTGACCAAGCGATTCGGGATACAGCCCAATGGTATGAGAATTTTTATGCTCATCGGGATATGGTTGATTTTTCAGTCAAACAAATAAAAAGGTATTTTCGATGAAAAAACTCATTAATCAGCTGGCGAAAGCGGCGGCGAAAGAACACCAACAAAAAACAAAAACAAGAAAACTCGTTCCGCCTTCAGGCAAGGTTTTCGACCAAAATGAACTGAAAAATTTGATTGAGGCCTCGCTGGAGGGCTGGTGGACCGAAGGAAAATGGACGGCAGAGTTTGAAGAAGGTTTACGCCAGTTTTTATCGGTCAAATATGCGTTGAGCTGTAATTCGGGCTCTTCGGCTAATTTATTGGCTTTTAGCGCCCTTTGTTCCCCTTCGCTTGGCGATCGACAAATCAGCCGTGGCAGCGAAGTAATTACAGTCGCGGCTGGCTTTCCGACGACCATTAACGCCATTATTCAAAACGGCTGCATTCCGGTTTTTGTTGATATTGAAATTCCGACTTACAATATTGACGCGGAAAAAATCGAGCGAGCAATTAGTGCCAAAACCCGAGCAATCATGGTGGCACACACTTTGGGAAATCCTTATGAGTTGGCGAAAATCAAAGCGATTTGTCAAAAAAACAATCTTTGGCTGATCGAAGACAATTGCGATGGTCTTGGCAGCCGCTACGACGGCCAGCTGACCGGAACCTTTGGCGATGTTGCGACTTTGTCTTTTTATCCGGCTCATCATCTCACAACAGCGGAAGGGGGCGCCGTTTTAACTAATAATCCTGCGCTAGCCAAAATCATTCGCTCGATTCGAGATTGGGGGCGGCATTGCTGGTGTTCGACCGGTCAAGATAACACTTGCAAAAATCGGTTTAATTGGCAGCTGGGCGATTTGCCGGCGGGCTATGATCATAAATATATTTACGGTGAAATGGGCTATAACCTGAAAATGAGTGATTTGCATGCGGCAATCGGCGTGGCCCAACTTAAAAAACTCGATCAATTTATTGCTAAGAGAATTGCAAACTTTAATTATCTCACAGCCAAGCTGAAATCACTAGAAAATTACTTTATTTTACCCGAGCCGACGGTCAAATCGCAACCCTCGTGGTTTGGTTACCTTTTGACGATTCGCGACGGACGCATTGACCGAACAAAGCTTTTAAAATTCTTACAAGAAAAGGGTGTCGGCACGCGGCTTCTTTTTGCTGGCAATATTACCAAGCAGCCATACTTTGTTAACGGAAAATTCAAACACAGAATTATTGGCAAATTATCAAACACTGACAGGGTAATGAATGACTCTTTTTGGGTGGGAATTTGGCCGGGTCTAACCAAAAAAGAACTGAATTTCATCGCGGAGCAATTAAAAGGATTTATTCAAAATGAAGGCCTCTGATTTTATTGTTGATTTTTTTTCTCGCCAAGGCATAGACAAAGTTTTTGGCTATACCGGCGGGGCCATTACTCACATTGTTGACTCATTGGGCAAAAGCCAAAAAGTTGACTTTATTCAGGTTTACCACGAGCAGACAGCGGCTTTTGCGGCCGAGGGCTACGCTCGCTCAACCGGCCGGGCCGGCGTGGCGATCGCCACCAGCGGCCCCGGGGCGACCAATATGATTACCGGCATCGCCGACGCTTTTTTTGACTCGATTCCAACAATTTTTCTTACCGGTCAAGTTAATACCTATGAGTTTAAATATGATAAGCCCGTTAGGCAGCAAGGATTTCAGGAAACCAGCATCGTCGAAATTGTTAAACCGATTACCAAATATGCGGCCATTATCAACTCGAGCAACGATTTAGCTAAAGAGCTGGAAAAGGCCTATCAGATTGCTATTTCTGGCCGGCCCGGCCCGGTTTTACTCGATATCCCCATGGACGTCCAACGCGGTGAAATAAAAAAGTCCTCGGCCAAAAAAATCTTGCCGCTAAAGCCGCGACCGTTTTCTTTGACTAAGCTAAGCAAAGCTTTAGCGGTCGCCGAAAGACCGGTTGTTTTAGCCGGCGGTGGAGTCATTAATGGTCGGGCCCAAAATGAGTTAACCAAATTCGCTATTTCGAATCGCTTGCCCGTGGTTGTTTCCTTGATGGGCAAGGGCTCAATCGACGAGACCAGCCCGTATTTTGTGGGCATGATCGGAACTTACGGCAATCGCGCCGCAAATATGGTTTTGCAAAAAGCTGATCTTGTGATCGCGGTTGGCTCGCGCCTTGATACCCGCCAAACCGGAACCAATATGGCCGGTTTTGCCCACGGGGCAAAAATTTTTCACATTGATATTGATTCGAACGAACTTAAACATCATCGCTTGCCTCGGCGTGAAACGATTTGCGCTGATGCTAAGATTTTTTTTCAAAAACTAAATAAAACGAAATTCAAGTTAGACCTTGAAATATGGCTTAATCAGGTGAAAAAAATTCGTCGAGAGTATGCTCAAGCAAAAGATATTGAGCGCTATGTCAGCAATCAGACCCCTTATGATTTAATGTCGCAAATTAATCAAGCCAAAATCAAAAACGTTCTTTACACGGTTGATATCGGCCAAAACCAAATGTTTGCGGCTCAAGCTTTAAAAATTTTTTCCAAGCAGGATTTTTTTACTAGCGGCGGCATGGCGCCGATGGGTTACGCTGTCCCTTGCGCGATTGGGGCAAGTTTTGGCAACCCGAAAAGGCCGGTGATAGCCATTTGCGGTGATGGCGGTTTCGTTTTTTCCCTGCAAGCGTTAATGCTTGTCCAGCAGTACAAATTGCCGATTAAGATCATCATTTTGAACAATTATTCCTTGGGCATGATCGTGCAATTTCAAGACGCTTACTTTGAAAGCCAGCATTTTGCGACGGTCGAACAAGGCGGTTACAAAATACCCAACTTTAAAAAAATTGCCGAGTCCTATGGTCTGACCTATAAAAAATTTACGAGCCGGTCGCTGAAAAATGTCGATTTTCAAAAAATCTTAAAAGCGGCTGGGCCGGCGATTATTGAAGTTCAAACTAAGGAAAAAACCATCGTCGTACCGAAACTTTTAATGAATCAGACGCTGGATAAAATGTCTCCATTTGAGGAGGACGAACACCATGATTAAAGTCGCTCTATTGGGATCTTCCGGCCACATTGGCCAAGGACTGATTTTTCAGTTTGCTAAGGATGAAGAAATTGCCCTGAATCTTTTTGATATTGAAAGCGGAAAAGTTCGCGATTTTGTAAAATCAAATAAAATTTCCACCAGACAACTTAAAATCTACGCGCTCGAAAAATTTGCCACAAAAGATAACGATGTCGTCATCAATTGCATCGGCGCTGGCGCGAGGGCAAAAATTAAATCCCTGGGCGGTGAAATCCAGCTTTTAACCGAGAAATATGATAATATAATTATTGACTATTTAAAGAAAAAACCCTCACGGAGATATGTTTATCTTTCCAGCGGCATTGTTTATGGGGGGTGTGGCCCGTTTAAAAAAGACTCTCAACTGAAACTGGCGGTCAATGATTTGTCTAATCCTTACCAAATGGCTAAACTGAATGCCGAAACCAAGCACCGATCTTTTGGAAACTTGAACATTGTTGATATTAGAATTTTTTCTTACTTTAGCCGTTTTATTGATCTTGAGAGCGGTTTTTTGGTAAGTGATATGGTTCGATCAATCAAGAATCGGAAAAAATTTCTCACCGACAAAACAGATTTCGGTCGAGATTTTATTGATTGCGAGGATCTGGCCCAACTAATCAAACTTTGTTTTAAACAAAGAAAGATTAATCGGGCTTTTGACGCTTATTCGGCTGAACCCACAACCAAGGTGCAGCTCATAGCTTTTTTTGCCAAAAAATATGGTTTGGCGGTAAAATATTCTAGAATTGAATCAGCTAATCCGACGGGGGCAAAGCAAAAATATTATTCTTTGAATCGCGAAGCGGCCAAAATCGGCTATAAGCCGAAATATTCGGCGATCGAATCAATCGAAAAAGAAGTTTCAATTATAATGCAAAACAAATGAAGCTAATTTCCATTGTCACACCTTGCTACAACGAAGAAGAAAATGTCGAAGATATTTATTTATCGGTCAAAAAAATTTTTGCCAAATTAAGGGGCAAATATCGGTATGAGCATATTTTTATCGACAACAAATCGACCGATAAAACCGTTAAAATTTTGCGCCGGTTGGCCAAAAACGACAAGACGGTTAAGGTTATTTTAAATTCTCGCAACTTTGGTCATATTCGTTCGCCCTATTATGGTTTAATTCAGTCTAAAGCTGACGCGGCGATTTTGTTAGTTTGTGATTTTCAAGATCCGCCGGAGCTAATTGAAAAATTTCTTTCGCGTTGGGAGAAGGGTAAAAAAATTGTGATCGGGGTCAAGCCGAAAAGCCAAGAGAATCGACTGATGTTTGCCTTGAGAAGCATTTTTTATCGAACGATTGAAAAAATTTCGGACGTAAGGCACATTCGGAATTTCACGGGCTTTGGGTTGTATGACCAAAGCTTTATCCGTGTCTTGCGCCAAGTTGATGACCCTTATCCGTATCTTAGGGGGCTGGTGGCCGAATTGGGTGGGGAAATCGAACAAATTGATTTTGTTCAGCCCAAACGCCGTCGGGGCAAGACCAAAAATAATTTTTATACTTTGTACGATATGGCCATGCTAGGGTTTATTAGCTATTCAAAAGTGCCGATTAGAATCGCCAGCTTTGTCGGTTTCATTGTCGCCCTAATCAGCTTGTTGGTGGCGGCGATCTATCTTGTTTACAAAATAATTTACTGGAATACTTTTAACGCTGGGGTGGCCCCGTTAGTAATCGGTCTTTTTTTCTTTAGCTCCATTCAGTTAATTTTTATTGGTTTGGTCGGCGAATATGTCGGGGCAATTTTGACTCAAGTGAAAAAAAGACCGTTGGTGATTGAAGCGGAAAGAATTAATTTTAAATGAAATGGTAATATCTAGTCGGAGGCAAAATGATAATTGAAGATTTAATAAATAATCGCGTTTTTGTTATCGCGGAAGCGGGAAAAAATTTTATTCAATCGCAGGGGGATCGATCGGTTGAGGAATATCTTGAAAATGCCAAGGCCTTAGCGAAAGCGGCCAAAGAAGCCGGCTGTGACGCGGTTAAATTTCAAACTCACAATGTTGCCGACGAGCAGATGAACATCGATGTTGTTTCGCCGCATTTCAAGGGCTCCGACCGTTTTAGTTGGGTTACGCGAAATACTTTAGCCACGCCGGTTGAAACCTTCTGGCGGCCCCTCAAAGCTTATTGCGACAAAATTGGAATAATTTTCTTTTCCACTCCAATGTCTCGGGGCGCGGCCAAAATTCTCAACGATTTAGACGTTGAACTTTGGAAGGTCGGTTCGGGCGATCTTTTGGATTTTGTCATGCTGGATTATCTTGCCTCAACGGGCAAGCCGATCATTATCTCTTCGGGGATGTCAACTGATGAAGAAGTGGACAAGGCGATTGCCTTTTTGAAAAAAAGAAAGACCGACTTTGCTCTTTTGCATTGCGTTTCTAAATATCCTTGTCCGCCAGAGGAGCTTAAATTGGGAACGATAGAATATTTTAAAAACAAACATCGCTTACCAATAGGTTTTTCCGATCATTCGGTAGGCGATAACGTGATTGATAGCGCTTTAGCCGCTCTAGAGGCCGGCGCTCAAATCCTCGAAAAACATTTTTCTTTTTCGCGCGACTTATGGGGCTCGGATCACAAGGCCTCGATCACGCCCGAAGAAATGAAAAAGCTTGTGAAATTTGTGCGCGATTTCGAAAAAGAACCAGAGAAAACCATGTCCAAGATTGACCAAAAATTTCGTTCATTTAGCCAAACCGATAAAGTCCTACAAGAAGGCGAAGCGGTTTTTAGACCGTATTTTCGCAAAACAATAGTCGCTGCGCGGGATATCAAAAAAGGCGAAACAATCAGGCCGGAAGATGTCCACGCCATGCGTCCGCAAGCTCACATCGAGGGTCTGCCGTCGGAAGAATATGATAAGGTAATTGGCAAAAAAGCCAAAAAAGATCTCAAGAAAACATCTGGAATAACCAAAAAAGATATCTAAACATCACTTTTTGTTTTTTTGCGCTCTTGATCCGTTTGGTTTATCTGATAAAATAATCCGATCTTGTTGACGTACCTTAACATGAGAGGGTGAGTGCGAATGGATGCCAGTCTGATGGAGCTGGTAGAGAAACTGTTGCAAATGGATGAAGAGGAGCGGCGGAAAGTGGCGGCAGCTCTTCTCAACTCACTGCCTGACACGCCGCTGGGGACAGAGCTGTTTGACGCAGTGGCCAAGAAGACAGTCAGCTGCTGTATTGAGCTGGTTGTCGTCAGCGGTGAGTATCCGATCGAAGTCTTGCTCAAGCGCCGTGCCGACAACGACACGGCCTATCCTGGCCAGTGGCACTGTCCGGGAACGTTCTTGAGACCTGGCGAGAGCTACTGGTCTGCGCTCGAGCGCCTTGCCAAGACAGAACTCCTCGGCGCAAACCTGGTCGAGCCAACTCTTGCGTTCCTGCAGGACCCGATTGTGGAAGAACGCGGCAGCGTTGTTCAGGTAGTAATGCTGTCGCGCATCGAGAATGTCCCCGAGATTGGCGATCTGAAATGGGTCGATCTCGATGCGGCCTGCAGCGGGCAAGTTCCGGGTATAATCGAGAATCACCGGCGTATGATTCTCCCCTGTGCCCGGGTCTGTTTCGGCTCGTATCGACCGAGCTAGCAGGGAGAACCAAAGGCGGAAAGTAAGTTTTTCCGCTTGCATTGGAGCGCATAAAACGTGCCGTCAATCTGGAGAGGTGATTTAGATGAAAGTGATGCTGCTGGCTGTGGACGTTGGCCCGTGCAAGAACCTTGACTTTGTAAGTAAGGCCCTCGAAGAGGAGGGGTGTGAAGTGATACGGTGCTTGGGCTACGGCCGTCCCGACACCATCACCAATATCTATGCGGTGCTAGAGTCGGTACGCCGTCAGGATGTCCTCGTCACGGGCATGTCCTCTTCGCCCGAGCTGGCCGCTCTTGAGATGCAGGCGTTGAGGGCAGCGCCCGGCTATTGCGCCCGCGTTCTGTTTGCCGACACATTCAGTGTGGTCGGCAGACCTTGGTTCAAGGAATTGAGGAACGAGGTCGATCTCGTGATCGTGCCTGATGAGGGCGAGATCAGGGCGGTCACCGGATCAACGGGCAGCTTTTTTGCCGGCGGTGTTCCCCTGTGGGAGCAGTTTGCCTGCAAGCCCGGGGAGCGCGAAGAGTATCGCGGGCGGCTTGGCGTGGCCGAAGACGTCTTCCTGGCCATGGTGGTGGGTGGCAAGAAGACGGAGATCAACGTCGAGCTGTTTACCGCGGCAAGCGAGCAAGTCAGAAAGGCGGCTTGCCGCCAAGCCCGCGATTTCCAGGTCGTCCTGTCTATCCACCCGGGGGATCGCACTGATCCTTCGGCGTACCAGGGGATTGGCGAGATCAGTCCGCTTGGGGCGTCTGAAACGCTCAAGGCGTCCGATCTGGTGATCTGCTCGTATTCAACTTTGTCGATCGAGGCCGCCTGCATCGGTGTGCCGGCGATCGACTACCTGACGGTTGCCGCTCGAGACCGGTTTCTGAAAAACACCGGCACAGCGGACTGGCCGCCGATCGTGCGTGGCCTGACCGACGCTGCTTATGTGCCCGATCAGCTCGCTCGGATGATCGGAGGCGTGCTGGTAGAGTCCGGCGACCTGCGGCAGCCGCGCTACCCGGTAAACCCGGGCGCGGCCAAGAGGATCGCCGAAAGGATCCTCGACATGAAGTGTGACTGATATCCGGGGGCGGAAGGTGTAATCTTCCGCCCCCCGTTGCTTTTATGGGGAGAAGTTGTAGTATTTATTTAAGCTCTGACCGAGATAATTGTTTAGTTTTTAAAAAAATTGATCCAATAATAATGAAAAAACCCAAAAAAGTTTTAATCGTGTTAGTTAATCGAGCCAACTATGCTCGAAGTAAAACCTTAATGCACTCAATTAAAAAAGATCCGGGGCTAGAACTGCAAGTTATTGCTACTTCTGGCATGTTGCTGGAAAGATTTGGTCAAGCAGTAAAAATTGTCAAGGAAGACGGTTTTACGGTTAATGAGGAAATTTTCATGAGCATCGAGGGGGAAAATCCGCTGACGATGACGCAGTCTGTCGCCACCGGCCTGATGCAATTTGCCCCGGCAATTTCACGGCTCAACCCTGATGTGGTTATCACGATCGGCGATCGATATGAAACAATTGCCACGGCTATTGCCGGCGCCTATCTTAATAAAATCGTTGCTCATGTTCAGGGAGGAGAGATCACCGGAACAATTGATGAATCCGTCCGCCACGCGGTTACTAAGCTTTCCCATCTCCATTTCACGACAACTGAAAAAAGCCGCCAAAGAGTAATCAGAATGGGCGAAAATCCCGAATATGTTTTTAATACTGGCTGTCCTTCAATTGACTTAGTGAAAAATTCTAATTTGACAAGAAAGCATCTTAGAACAACCAAGATCGGTGGTCTCGGAAAAGTAGATTTAGACAAAGAATATGTTGTGGTGATGCAGCACCCTGTCACGACCGAATTTGGCAGCAGCTTTACCCAAATGAAAGAAACGCTTAAAACAATCAAAAAACTAAAAATGCCGACATTAATGCTGTGGCCAAACCCCGACGCCGGGTCAGACGAAATTTCCAAGGCCATTCGCCTTTTTCGCGAGGAGCACCCTAATTTTCCGGTGCAATTTTTTAAAAACATTGAACCGGAGGATTTTGCGGCTGTCTTAAACAACGCTTCTTGCTTAATCGGCAATTCCTCAAGCTTTATTCGGGAGGGCTCTTATCTTGGCACACCGGCGGTTGAAATTGGTTCGCGGCAAGCGAACCGCGAACATGCGGCAAATGTGATTTACGCCGATTATGACGTCGAAGATATTTTTAAAAAAGTTAAAAGCCAGCTAAAGCACGGCCGTTACGAATCGAGCAATATCTATGGGGACGGCAAAGCGGGAGAGAAAATTGCCCAATTAATTTTACAAACCAATCCGCCGGTTCAAAAAGAATTTTATGAAAAAATCACCTAAAAATATTCTTATTAGCGCCCCCTTTGGTTACTCAATTAAAAATTTGCTTTATAGCACTTTTTGGCAATCGGAATCGGTGCGTCAGGCCGAGCAAATTTACATTTTAACACCGGTACCGGAAGTATGGGAAAAATATCTTGAAACGATCAAAGTAAAAAATGTCCAGCCAATCCTATTTAAGGCCGAGCGAAAATTTAACTTTATTTTTTCGGCGGTTTGGCAGACTAAAAAAACCTTATTTTTAGATCGGACTAAAAGCTCCACCCAAGAAATTCGTTGGCGGATTTTACGTCAAGAAAATATTTTACTTTACTTTATAAAAAAAATTATTTTGAGTTTGTTTTTTTGGGTCCCTTTTTCGTTCTTAGATTTTTGTCTGGCTGTAACGACGCCCAAAGATAATTTTCACCTAGACAAAATCGACGTTTGGTTATCACTAGCTCCTTCGTTTGAGATCGAAACGGTTGTTTCCCGATATATCGATCGCTTCCATCGAAGGGCTAAAAAAATCGCTTTTATTCACAGCTGGGACAACCTTAGCTCCAAAGGATCGCTGATCAGAAAATACGATAAAATTTTGGTTTGGGGCGATTTGATGGAAAAGGAAGTGAGAGAAAAACTAAATTATGGGCGAGCGGACGTGGTAAGGGTTGGTATGCCCCAGTACGATCTTTTTTACCAGTATAAAAATCAATCGGTCGGAGGGGTGAAAAAGCAATTTCTTTATGCCACCGGTCATCCCGAAACTGTACCTAATGAGCTTGCATATGTTGCCGAGGTGGCCCAAAGAATCAATCAGGCGTTTCCCGAATATAAATTAATTATTCGCGTTCACCCCAACGACGACATGGCCCGATATAAAAATCTGCAAAAAAAATATAAAAATATTGAAATAGAAAATCCGGGCCAGAGAACGGCCAAGACTTACGATAAATGGATGCCTAATTACGATGACATTAAGCACTTTGCCGATCTTCTAAAAAATTCTCAAGCGGTTATTAATATTGCCTCAACCGTAACCATCGACACCTCATACTTTCTGACACCGGTTGTTTTGTTGGATTACGATCGTGAAAGCGGTTACCTAAAAGATTCGATTAAACGTTTTTACCAGTACGAGCATTTTAAAAAGATCATCGAGACGAAGGGCGTTTTTACAGTTAAAGCCAAGGACGAGCTAGAAAGCGTTTTAAAACAAGCCCTATCAAGTAAAAATGATCGCCGGCGAAAAGAATTAATTGGGCTTTATGATCCTTTTGGTGACGGTCAAGGAGGGCAAAGAATTGGAGATGCACTGTAAATGGCAAATGACCCATTTTTAAAAAACACCGTTTCGGTTGGCTTGAATAATATCTGGCTAAATGTTTTTGGTTTTATTTCGTCAATTTTGGTGGCGCGCGCCCTTGGTCCGTCCGGTCAGGGTATCGTGGCTTTGATCATGTTAATTCCGGCGATTTTGAGTAAGTTCATTAGTTTGGGCACGCAGGCCTCGGCGTCGTACTTTATCAACAGTGGCCGCTACAAGGTCGAACAAGTTTCCTCAAATGTCATCATCACGTCCGTTGTCGTTAGCATTCTGGTTGGTGCAGGCGTGATACTGTTTTATGATCCGAGCTATTTACAGGGTTATTATTTCGGTCTTTCTGGCCGGTATTTTATTTCTTTGTTTATTGCGATTTATCTTGTGTTGAATTTTGTCCGAGTCAACATGATCGGGCTTTTTTATAGTTTGGAAAAATACAGTCTTTCAAATAAATTTAATCTCATCAACGAAGTGGTGCCGGTGACGTTCTTTCTGCTCCTGTTTGTGACTAAAATATTTTCAGTCGAGTGGGTTTTCGCCGGCTATCTTTTAACCAGCTTAATTGGATTGGTTTTAATTATCATTGATTTTCGTAAGCACAAAATCCCTTTCAAGCTTAGCTTTGATTTGATTTTATTTAAAAAATTTTTAGTTTATGGCTTGCCGGTTTATTATAACAGTGTGGCTCAAACCCTCTCGCAGAGAATTAGTTTGTTTTTTATTGCCGGTTATTTAGATATGGCATCGGTCGGATATTTCAGCATTGCTTACAGCACAGCGGAACGGCTCAATGAGTTAAGCAAGCCCATCGTGGTTACGCATTTTCCGCGGGCAATTCAAATTTCCAGCCAAAAAGATAAATCGCAAATATCGTCTTTTACTAGCTCGATATTAGCTAAACTTTCCGCCCTTTATGCCGTTTGTCTCGTTCCTTTTGTGATTTTGATCGCCATTTTCATTCCGATTTTTTATTCGCATTCCTATCAACCAAGCGTTGCTTTGGCCATTATTCTTTCGTTTGGCATAGTGGCGCTGGGACGAACTAAAATCCTTAACAATATGTATGCCGCCGCCGGCCGCCAGCTAACCAATGCCTTTATTTTGACGACAAGTTTGGCTGTCAATACCCTTTTAATCTTGGCTTTCTTAAAGTTAAAAATGGGTCTTAGCGGAGTGGCTTTGGCCTCGGTGATTAGCTACACCCTAACCTTGTTTTTACAAATATTTGTGGCTCGAAAAAGATTTGAATTGAAGATACCTTACATCGCTTTTGATTTTAAGGGCTTGTTTGGATTAGCCAAAAAATTGGTAAAGAAAAATGTCTAAAAAAATTCTTATTACTGCTCCGTTTGCCGCCAGTTTTAAAAACGTTATTTATAACGAAGGATTCATAAATTCGCTCTCTCAAGAATACGAAATTTTTGTTTTGAGTGGTTTGCCGATGGAGCAAATTGCTAACTTAGTGCCCCAAAAAATTTTGAAAAAAATTAAAATTATTGAATATAGTTTCCCCAAAGCCAGTTTTCGACAGAGCTTGACGGCTTTCAAAAGCGTCTATGCTTTTAACAAAGCTTTTCCATCGTCAACCAGCCAAATTAAAGAAAAAGCTTATTCTTTAACTCCCTCTTTGAGACTTTTTGTTGGGGCTTTAAATTGTCTGGCTTTTTTTATTGGCTGGAAAAAAATTTATCTTTCTGCCGAAAAAGCCAAGTACAAGCTTTATCGCGACAAGGAACTTTCCCTTTTGATTAAGCAAATAAATCCCGATTTAATTTTTTGTTTGGCCATTTCTTTTGAGCCGGATTTTTTTGTGATCGCCGAAGCGTTATCGACAGGGAGAAAAATGATCGGTATGGTTCACAGTTGGGATAATCTTTCAGCCAAGGGGCCGATTTGCCAAAACTTCCAAAAAGTCATTGTTTGGAACTCTTTTCAAAAGGAGGAGCTGATCCGGTATTATCCTAAAGCGAAATTCAAAATTGCGGTTGCGGGCATGCCCCAACTCGATCATTTATTTGCCGGAATCAGCAAAACTGACGCCAAGAGATTCAAAAAAAGTCAACACATTCCCGAAGATTGTCGGTTGCTAACCTACACCACTGGAACGCCAAGCACGATTCCGAATGAAAACCTTGTCATCGAAGAAATTTACAATGAGCTGAAGAAATTAGATTTTAAATGGCACTTACGAGTGCGAATTCACCCGAAAAATAATATGGCGAACTTTCGTGCTTTAGCCAATAAAAAAAATGTTTCCCTTGAGAAAGTTAATCAAAATGATTTTCGCGCCAGAGACGGTCAGTGTTTCACGTCGGAAGGAATTGATCACTACACCGCTTTGCTCAAATCTTCCGACGTTGTCCTAAATATTGCTTCAACCGTTTCCTTGGAGGCCTTGGCGGTTGGTACGCCGGTGATTCATATTGCCATTGACGATAAAAAAACATCTTATTATAGTTCAAATAAAAGATTTTATGATTACGACCACATTCGCCACTTGTCGCAATTTGGGGCTATTCCGATTGTGGACAAAAAAAGGGTGCTTAATAAGACTATTGAACAAGTCTTGAAAAACGATTATAAAAAACGGGAAAGGGCAATGTTGGTAAGTGATATGGTGGGGCGGCTTGACGGGGCCAACGGCGCAAGATTATCTAAGGAAATAACAAGATGAAGGTTATTGGCATAATCACGGCTCGCGGGGGCTCAAAAAGTATTCACAAAAAAAATATTGCTGATTTGGCGGGCAAGCCGATTTTGGCTTATTCAGTTGACACGGCCCTGAAAAGCGGTTTAACCGATGTCATTTTGTCAACTGACGATGAAGAAATTGCTGAAGTTGGCCGTATTTATGGCGTCAAAGTTCCTTTTATGCGTCCGGCGGAACTGGCTGGCGATGATGTCAAGCACGTGCCGGTTCTGATCCATGCTCTTCAGGAATACGAAAAGATTACCGGCCAAACCTATGATTATATTTTAACGATTCAGCCAACTTCACCTTTTCGGGCGGTTGAGGATATCGATATGGCCATTGAAATCGCCCGCAAGAACCAACCCGACTGTGTGGTCAGTTTAGAAAAATTTACCGATTTATCGCTAGAAAAAGTTAAATATTTAAATGAGGGCGGTCTGGTTGAGTCGGCTTTTCAGGACGAAAAAAATTTGGAGGGCTTGCCCAGACAAAGCCGGCGCGCCCTCTATCGCCGAAACGGGGCAATATATTTAACTAAAAGAGAAATCTTGCTTAATGGTTCGGTTTACGGGGAAAAAATCCTCGGTTTTGAAATGCCACCCGAAAGATCGGTCGATATAAATGGGCCGATTGACCTTAAATTTGCCGAATTTTTGCTCTCGTCAGCCAAATGGGGGAAGCGGTAGTGGTTAAAAGGAGAAAAACTGCCAAGGGCAAAATGGTTGCTCTTGATCAAATTGATTTTTTTGCCAATAATTTTGATTTTTTGCGTTTTTTAGCCGCCAGCTTGGTAATTTTTGGCCACAGCTTTCCACTTTATGGTTTGGGTTTACAGGCCTCCTCCGTGGCCTTTACCTTGAGCCATGTCCCGTTTGGTTCTCTGGCACTGTCGACTTTTTTCTTTATAAGCGGTTTTTTGGTGACTAAAAGCTGGCTTGATAGTCCCCAGATAATAAAATATTTCAAAAAAAGAATTTTAAGAATTTTTCCGGCTTTGGTTTGCACGACTTTGTTGGCCATTTTTGTGGTTGGGCCAATGGTGACAACACTTTCGTCCAGAGAATATTTTTCCAATCCATTAACATGGGATTATTTACGCAATATTTTTATGCAAACCCGATCTGATTTGCCCGGGGTTTTTCAGGGTAATCCTCTTTATAGCGCGGTCAACGGTTCGCTTTGGACGTTGCCGATCGAATTTTGGCTGTATATTTTTGTCGCTCTCTTGGGTGCCTTGGGCATTTTTTCCAAGCGCAAAATTATACTGCCAGTTATAATTCTACTGGTAATTTTTTTGAATTGGCGCATTTTTGCTCAAAGTGAATTTCAAAGCGCGAGTTTCTTGTGTATTTCGGCATTTCAGTTTTTTAGATTAGCCATCTTTTTCGCTGCCGGTTCCCTTTGCTATGTTTACCGTCGCCACGTTATTCTCGACTATAGAGTGGCCCTTTTTGCTTTGGCGGCCCTAGCGATATCATACGGCACGTCTAATTTTGACTTAATTCTGCTTTTGACCTTACCGTACCTAATTCTGTCATTTGCTTATCTTGTGGACACGCCGATTCTACGCAATTTCGGAAAATATGGCGATTTCTCGTACGGCATGTACGTTTACGCTTTTCCCGTTCAGCAAACGGTCACTCATTTTCTCCGCGCCAAAATTAGTTTGCCGGAATATTTCTTGATTTCATACTTT
Organism: uncultured Candidatus Saccharibacteria bacterium; assembly: GCA_964580065.1. Lineage (GTDB taxonomy): Bacteria > Patescibacteriota > UBA1384 > UBA1384 > DTJR01 > CAZIOI01. The sequence goes on along the minus strand of CAZOJE010000004.1, from coordinate 21,867 downwards.
GTAACTTTGGTAATTGCCGGCCTGTCATGGCACTTAGTGGAAAAGCAGGCCTTAAAATTAAAAAAGAAATCAATTTTCTCACCGATCTTTCGCAAAACGGCTACGGCTTTTAAAACCGCGTTTTCTCGTAGTAGTTCCTAACTTCAGCTGGAAAATCTTGGAGGTCATAGCCCTGTTTTTTTAGTTCTCGCAAGCCGCGTTTTAAAACAAAATTTTTTACCGATGTTGGGATAAAGTAAAAAAAGCGAATATATAAAGAATAAAACAAAACTTTTTTATTGAAAAAATCTGACAGATGATAGTGAGCTTTGTGTTTGCGGCGGATTTTCTTTTCCCAGCAGTTCATTATTTTGCTCTTATTTACGGCTGAAGTCTTGCTTAAGGCGTGATGTCGGTAAAAGTGAAGAACGGGTGCTTTTTGGCCGATAAGGCCTTTAGCGGCCGAACGAACCCAAAATTCACGATCTTCTAAATATTTAAACCTTGGATCAAACCCACCCAAACGGCTAAAATCGCTTTTTCGAATCAGTGAAGTAACCATGAAATATTGATAATAAAGAAGAAGCTTGGGATCGTATTCGGGAACATTCCAAAAACCGGTTCTGGAACCAAATAATAATTCGTTAGGATAGCAAAAGCTTATTTTTGGATTTTGGTCGAGAATGCGCGCCATTTTGGTGCAGAAGTTTTTTTCCAATAAGTCATCGGAATCCAAAAAAAGAAGATAATCACCGGCGGCTTCTTTAGCTCCTGCATTTCGGGCTTTTCCGGAACCGGCGTTTTTTTGTCGAATAATTTTGTATTTTTTGCTTTGCTCCAATTGGCTGATGGTTTGCTTGGTTTCAGGATTATCTGAACCGTCGTCAACAATAATAATCTCGTGACTTATTTCTTCATTAATCGAATCAAGAGTTTGGGGAAGATGCTTTCCGTCGTTATAAACGGGAATGATGATGGAAACTTTTATACTCATGAGTAAATTTTACCGGCGATGCGGGGAACGATGTAATTATAAATTTTTCTTAAAAATTTAATTTTCAAAAGATTATATTGGATCGAATTTTTAAGATAAGATCTTGTAAAATGGGGATAAGCAGTTTTATAATTTTTGATAATTGAAACGTGTTCGCGGATCGCCATAATTTTATTCTGATTCGAATAAGAAGCTGGGTGAAAATGATATTCCAGACAATACTCCGGAATATTTTTGAATTTGGCCACCGTGCCGATTCTAAGCCAATACTCGTAATCTTCGGTGCCGTATTTTAAATCTTCGCGATAAAAACCGATTTTTTCGCTTAACGCTTTGCGGAACATAACCGAAGGGGCAACAAACATACAGGCCATCAACATTTTTTCTCGGATTTTTTGATCTTCGGTCGGAGGAATCATCATAAAATCAGGGCCATTGGCGTTGGCTACTTTTGTCCAAGTTCCCACTAAGCCAAGCGAAGGGTCTTTTTCGAGCGCCGCCGCTTGCTTTTTGAGCTTTTCATTGTCAATCCATAAATCGTCTTGATCGAGGCGGGCAACGTATTTGCCCGTTGCGCGCTTCAAACCGATATTTTGAGTTTTGGCAATCCCGAGATTATGCGGATTTTTTAGGGCAAAAATGTTCTTAGGATATTTTTTCGCCAACTTTTCAGCGATTTGGAAACTTTTATCTTCCGAACCGTCGTCAATTAAAATAAGCTCGGTTTTATCAAACAAAGTTTGCTCTATGACGCTATCAACAGCTTTCCTAATTGTTTTTTCCCCGTTAAATAAAGGTATGACAACGCTGACGAGATATTTCATTTAAGTTTAAAAATTATGACACCGTTTTTATTGTACACTAGATCGCCGTTGGGCTGACTAACCGGATTTTCAAAAAGAGCTTTATTTTCAATGTCATTCTTGGCAAAATAGTTGGAATTGCCGACAAATTTTGTTTTTTCAAACCGATGTATCGAATAGACAAAATAAATTTTATTTAAATTATATTCATTGTATCCAATGTCTTTTTTTGTGTCGGAAGCTACTTCGCCATTAGCTTTGTAAATTATTTTGTGCTCGACTGCGATTTGGTTTTTATTTGCCTCCTCTATTTCTTTTTTCCGATCGCCCAGCAGATTGTTTAAATTATCGTATTTCTTTCTCGAGAGGGTAACAAAAACTCGATCAGAAAAAGCGGCTATATTTTCGTTATATGATTGAGTGGAAACCAAAACAGCGTCTGCGGGCGTTTGTTGATTGATATATTGAATAGCGCCGGCCTCTTCTCTTGAAAGGAGCAGACCTCTATTTGTGGTGAGATAAATTGAACCGCCACAACCGGCGAGAACAGAAATCAAGCAAGCGGCGCTCAAAATTTTAATGGCTTTAAAATTTATTTTTTGTTTCACACAATGGCTGACTAGCAGGACGCTCAATAAAGACAATCCGGCCGCCAGAAAAGGCCATGCTCTTTCAGGCAAAAAAGCAACTTTGGCAAAGCGGGGATAGATCTCGGCGACAAAAAACAAAATTAAAAGATAAAAAATCAAAGGCAAATTATTTGAAAAATTGAGCCAAGAAATTTTTTTCTTTAAAAATAGTAGCGCAAGGACAAAAAGAAAAACAACGAGAGCACCTAAAAAAAGGTACCAAAAAATGCCCATAATCCCGGGGTAAGAAAAAACAATCCCGTCAGGGTTGAGATAATAATCAACATACCACCATTCAAAATGAAATTTGGTCGGCAAATTATTAATGAGAAATTTTGGAATGAAAGAAATTGCCTTGAATTTTGAAAAAACGTGAAAAATCAAGAGGTAGGGAAAAATTATGATGGCGGCGACAAACAATCCTTTGAGAGTTTTGCGCCAATCGGTTTTTGCCGATCGAAAAATCATCGTAATGAAGGCGATGAACGAACAGGCCAAAAGAATCGCCCCGAGCTCGTGAAAACCCAAAGAAAGTGCCGAAAATAAAAAAGCGGTGCTAAAGAAAATATAATTTTGCTCTTTAACGGCTAAAGTGAGCAACATTAAAACGGGATAGGTGAAAATTAAAACTAAGCTTTGCGGAATGGCATACTGCAACTGAAAGAATAAGTAGGGTGAGGCCAAAAAAACGACGCTCCAAATTCCCAGCCACCAATTTTTTGTTATTTGTTTTTTTAAAATCGCCAGTGGCGACATAAAACTTAAAATCGCTCCCAGCGGGAGGACGAAAATTAGAATATTTTTAATCGACAGACCAAGGGCTGTTTTAAGAAAAACGACTAGCGGGGTGAAAAATGGTCGACGGTCGGAAAAGGGTTGAATAATTTGATTGGCTTGAATTGATTCTCGCAGTGATGTGGCTAGTACGTAGGTATCATCGCCGACAAAATAAGGGTAAATCCAGAAGCAGAGCAAAAATAAAATTACTGGCACCGCCGCCCAAAAAACTAATTTTGGTTCAAAAATCAGTTCATAATTTTCTTTTTCTCTAAAAAACATATTGGCGATCAGTAGGACTATATTTTCTCCCACAAGACAAAGCGGCGGGGCAAAACTAGATGAAACGCCAAACAGTCTGGTCGAAAAAATTGCTCCGAAAGTTAGTACCAAAAAAGAAAGGGGAATGATGAAAATGAGGCCAAAATTTTCCAGTTTCAAAACTCTTTGCAAAAGGTATCCCTGAAGCAAAACTAAAAAAATCCCCGCGAGAGAGAAGATTATTTTACCGATTAAAATATCTTGAAAGAATAACGAAATGCCATACAAAAGCAGTGGCGTAAACGCTAGGAGAAAAAATTTATTTCTTTTCATCTTTGATCTTTGAAAGACAAAAATCCCTAGCAAGTTTTGCCAAAGCTTTTTCCACTCGATTGGCTTTGACGTAAATGCGATAGCTGATGAAAAGGACAAACACAAGACCCATGCCAAAAACTGTGCCAAGTCCCGAGCGGCTGTCGTCGGACAATCTAATGGCTTCGTCGACTAAAGTTGGGAAAAAAGCGATCGCGGCAATGGCCAGCCAAACAATGATCCAAAAAGCAGTCATAGTTAGAGATTCTTTTTTGCTGCGATAATCGGTGACCGAGCGGGAAATTACAACGATCGCAAAAAAAGCGGCGAGGATTTTGGCAATGATTGTCATAATGATTTTGTTAGTTTTTTAAATAATAATTTTAATACGATGTTGGTGCCGTTAAAAATACTTTGGCCTTTTTTCTTGGAATATTCAGAATAAATTACACTAATCGGCACTTCGGCGATGCGAATATTTTTGCGTTTTGCTTCCATAATGATTTCGGAGCAAAATTCATAGCCGAAACCTTCGACTTCAAGCTTGTCAATTGCTTCGCGCGAAAAACATTTAAAGCCGGATTGGGAATCGGTTGTCCAAGTGCGGGATAAAGCATAGGTTATCAGATTTAAGCCGGCGTTGCCAATTTTTTTGATTGCGGGCATTTGGCTGGATTTTTGAGAGCGCACGCCGATAACTAAATCGGCTCTGTTTTGTAAAATCGGCTTGACCAGTTTTTGAATGTCTTTGGGGTCGTGCTGACCGTCGCCGTCTAGGGTGATGGCTAAATCGGCGCCGATCTTACTGGCCGCCTCCAAACCAGTTACGGTGGCGGCACCGGCGCCCATATTGATGGGGTGCTCGACTAGCAGGGCCTTGGTTTTGCGGATTTCGTCTGAAGAATTATCAGTTGAACCGTCATTGACGGCAATGACGACAATTTTATCAATCCCATCGATTTTTTTAGGCAAACTTTCAATTAGTTCGCGGATTACGACCCCCTCATTAAAAACGGGAATAACAATGGCTAATTTCATAATATTTATTTAAGGGAATTTTTGTAAAATTCGATTGTTTTTTTCAGGCCTTCTTCGATATCGGCTGATGGTTGCCAATTAAGTTTTTCTTGGGCCAGCGAGCTGTCAAGACAGCTATTTCTTTGTTCAAGTTTGGCGGGCATTTTTGTTGGCGGTAAGCTACTGCCGGAGTATTTTTGCAGCAACTCGATAACCTGATTGACGGACGTTTCGCGACCGGAGCCAATATTAAATATGCCTGTTTTATTATATTCCAAGGCGGCTAAATTTGCCCGAACGACATCGCCGACAAAAACAAAATCGCGGGTTTGCTCGCCGTCGCCATAGAGGTTGTAAGGTGTATTTTTCAGCATTCGGTCAGTAAAGATGGCGATAACACCGGCTTCGCCGTGCGGGTTTTGCCGCGGACCATAAACGTTGGCGTAGCGTAAAATAACCGGTTTTAGATCATAGTTGTTTTGATAAAAATTGATGTATTTTTCGGCGGCAAGCTTGTCCATACCGTAGGGAGTAGCGGGCAGCTGCTCGGCGGTTTCGTTTGTGGGTCGTGGCGCTTGGTCGCCGTAAATGGCGCCGCCGGTTGAGGAAAAAATAATTTTTTTAATGTTGTGTTGGCGGCACAGCTCTAATAAGTTAACCGTGCCGATCACGTTGACGCTGATATCGAGAGCAGGATTTTCGACGCTAGTGTTGACACTGGCTTGAGCGCCAAGATGAAAAATAATCTCGGGTTTTTCTTTGGCAAAAACCTCGCTCAATGGCTCTTGGTCGGTGATGTCTATTTTGTAAAAATGTGCTTGAGGATTAAGATTTTCTTGGCGGCCGGTTGAAAGATTATCAACCACGGCAACCTCATGATTTTTTTCAATTAACGCATCAACTAAATTTGAGCCAATAAAACCGGCCCCACCAGTTACAAGCACTTTAGCCATAATAACCTCCAAAATTAACAAAATGGTTAGGTCGCTTGCCTCCATTTTTGTGAAACGCTATCTATATTTAAAGCAGAATTAACCGATAATTTAAAGAGCCGCCATTGATTTATGGCATTGAAAATGCTATTTTTTCGTGATCTTTTGTAGATCACATGCACCTTGATTTGCAGCTGATAAGGAGGAAGCGGAATGAAAGAAAGAGATCGGGAGGAGCTTTTTCATGTTATCGGCAATCACCCAGAGCAGTTTGCTCGAATGTGGGCAATTGTCACGGCAGACAAAGAGCGGGGAGAAAGGGAGAGAGAAGATCTTTTCTTCTGCCTCGCCCAGTCTCTGATGTGTCAGAAGCGTATCTGGGCTTATGTTGCCAGAGAGCTGCTGGAAGGCAAGTATGGCGGTCTCTGGCCGGAATCTTTTCTGGGTTATCACAATCCAGGAGTTGTGAAGTGGGTCAGCGAGGCGATGGACCTCGTTGACTCCGTGACGCGTTTCGAAATCGCCAAAAAGACACTGGCGATGGCTCCGGCGGGCGTCTGGTCGGATTTTATATCCTTAGCGTTTGGGGGTGCCCAATGGGCGCGAGATGTTTTGGACGCATTTATCGGCGCCCTGTTACGCGGGGGGTGCTTGCCGGTTCCTCAACCAATGGCGGAGCTTGGTGCTTACGCCATTAAGACGAAGGTGGCTTACGCGCTAAGATCGTTGCTGATACCCAAAACCGTGAATGACCCACGGGGGTTGTTTACGATTGAGCCGATCGAATGGCGAGTTGAAAACGAGCTCTGTGAGATCCTTGCTCAAGAGTTCGTTGACGACTTCTTCCGTTTTGTGCTTGTCCCAAAGGACTTCACGGACAAACTTGTTGTTATCGCCCAAGAGGAGGAATGGTGCCGAGAGGAGATTGGCTCTATCTGGGCCAAAACTAAGAACAAGCATCTCTCCCCCTCTCTGCCAAAGGAATTTGCCTTTTGTGTCTTCACTCCTCAAGGGGAAAATAGGGTGGTCGGCTTCGGAAGATTGTTTTCCGAAGGGACTATGGAGTCTTTGAGATTAAGAGTTGAGCCCCCCTTCTCGTTCTCTGGGCTGGAGACGAGGATGGACCAATCGGGGCTTTTCACCGTTCTGCAGGACGAGGGGAAATATCCCAATGGCTCCGCTGAAAGGGGGCTTCTTCTCTTCCAGAATCGCACCGTGGTACGGGCTCTGATGGAGAAAGCCCAACTGTAGTGAGTTCGGGGCGGTGGACGGGTCGCGAAAGCGATCCGTCCACCGCCCTTCGTCGGTTTTAGTGGGTTGAATATTTAGTGTTTTTTTATTTCTATTTAAAAAACGACAAACTTAATTGCCGTTTAATGTTTTTTCAATTAGGGCAATTTTTATGATCTTATAATTTAAAAATTCTAATCAATTTGTCGCTAATAAGTTCGCCGCCCTCAAGCTTTTCGGGCAGGTATTGCAAAAGGAAATTTCTCACCTCGGTTGAGTTTTGTTTACCTAGGGGAATGACAATAGAGCTTTTTATTCGATTAACCGGTTCGAGGTAAAGAACAGTTTTTCGGTCGTGGCGGGCGATCCAAAACGATTTCAATTCTAAAAAAGGAAAATAAGTTTCACGCGACAAAACACCGCCTTTGTCGATGGCAAATTCTTGCGTTTTTGGTTTCTCGTGCGCCACTTGAAAGGTCACAATAACGGCTAAAATTATAATAATCACCGGAAAATAGTTTGAAGTATAAATTAAAACTAACGACAAAATAATTGCCAGCAAACCAATCGCCAAAGACCAGAGGGGACTTTTTTCAAAAGTATAGTAATCGGGGGCTTTCCAACGTAAAATTGCGTTTTCATCAAAAATATTTACCGCTTTTTTGGTATCGTTTTTGTCCTTTGAGTTGGTTTTTGCGTCTTTTGTTTCTGGCTTTTTTTTCATTTGATTATATTATAGCAAATTTTTGCATTTGATTTTTTTAGCGTAATTTGGCCGATTTTAAAGGTTGGATACGACGGGCTTATTGGCAAAAACAAAAGGGCGTGCTGGTTTCGGACGAATCCTCAACCAGCACGCCCCGGGATCAGCGGCGTTTGCGGAGCATGTCCGCAAACGCTATAAGTTCGCCGAGTTCTACGTCGGCGAACTTATCCTCCACCTGCTTTAACAGGCGGAGGAGTTCTGCTTTGGGGAGGGAATTGGGATCCCTCCCCTCCGCCCGGCAAACCTGCCGGGCGAACTTGATCAGGACCTCCTTCCGGCGTTCTTGCTCCGCCTCGGGCGAAAGGCGGAGCGGACCGAGTGGGCTAAACATCTCCCAGCACCTCTTTTCAGGCCTTGGGAGATCTGCAAGAGGAAATCGACTTCCTCCTGCATCATCCCCCGCCCACAGCATTACAACTCTTATCTTTAATCCTCCCAAGGGTTAAGGATATCCCGCGAATTCTTCGGGGAGCTTAAATTTCTAAAAGAAACTTATAGTTTCACGAAGAGGTTAGGGTGATGAAATTGCTTTCACCACCCTGATATGATGCCACGACCTAAGTCGCGGCCTGGAATATTGCGCGGTGACGCCCCGAAAGGCGTCACCTGGAACCGGTAGCAGTACAGGCCAGCCGTTACCGGCTTAGACTGACCCGAATGTTTTTGCCTCTTTATTCTCGAGGCTACTCGTAGCAGATGAAAACACTTAAATATCTGTTACGGACATGAATTTTGTATTACCTGTTTCATGTTTAACAGGTCACCGGCTGACCGAGAATTTCTCCTTCAACGATCTCACGCTGTGAGACCTCGGGATAATTCCAGACCGGTGTGCCCCCGTGCGTGGTGGGTTACGCCCCTGCCTTTGGACCGTTCTAGGGAGGTATCAGGGGTTGCTCAGGTGATCGATGCCTAGCCATCGGGGGTAATTATTTTGACTCGGTCCTACCCCTTGGACCCGAACTGGGCGGTCCGCGTATCACGCGGCCACCTCCTTTCGCCCTTACGGACTAGAATTTGTCGATGCCAACCCCGCCGGTGGACTTAGCGAACTCCACCAGTTTGGGGTTGGTGACCCCCATGGCGATCCCGTGCACTCGCGTGCCCGGGAGCTCCTCCTTGCGGAGGTTTGCCACGGAGGAGTCCTCATCAGTGAGGACGACGATCTCGGGGCGATACAATGCTGCCCCGCTCTTGATCGCGTCCTCGATGTACTTGTGGGCGGCGCGGATGGATGCGGCAATGTCCGTGCCACCGCCGGAGAAGTTACGCGCAGCGAACTTCTTGATCAGCTCGCGGGCCTCCTCCGGAGTTCCGGCATGTTGGGTCTTGCCGAGCTGGGTGTCAAAAACACTCACCCAGACCTCGGCATCGCCGGAGAGCACTGCCTTCAAGCGGTTCATAACAACCCCGCTCGCTTTCCAGTGCTTCCGGCCGCGCATACTGCCGGAGCCGTCAACGAGGATGAAGATCGCCTGTCGGCGCTCAATCCTCGTGACGCGCTCGCGGACGGGCAGCTGTCCGGAGACAGCCTTGTACAAGAAGTACGAAGGCGCCTCCTGGCGCAGTGCCCAGCTTGACGGGGCCACCCGGGACAATTCCCCAAGGTGGCGCATCGGCCGCGATCGGACTTCATCACCAGCCGGGTCCGCTTCCAGCTTGCGCTGGCGACGGACCTGCAGCTTGGTGAACTGATCGAGGGTACGGGAGATGTCGAGCATCACCCGCTTATCACATCCCTCGACCAGGTCTTCGGCGACCTTGAGCCGGTCGAGCGACTTATGGCCGGTACGTTGACCATCGCTCTCCTCCGACTCAATTTCGTGGTTCTGACCCTCGGGGTCGAGCATATCTTGCTCTTCCTCCGAGAGTGAGTCCACCATATCCATGGTGTCCTCGAGCGACTCGGCCACACCTTCCGGCCGCTCGCTCTCCTGGAAGATCGGAAGCGGTTCGCCACCCTCACCGCCGCCCTGTCCTCCTTGCTTCTTGGACAGGAGTTTGAGCAAACTCATCGCCTGCTCAAGGGGCGAGGTGCCGGGGAAGGCCGAAAGGTCCACCGCCTGCAGAAAATCGCAGACATTTTGGTGGTACCTCATGGTTTCCTCGGCGTTGGCGGTGACCGCCTCAAGGCGGGACGTAGTATAGGCGGTCTGCTTTTTGCCCTTGCTATCGCGCTTCGAAATCTGCCATTGGTTGCTCGAGTTAGGAGCTGGCAGTTGCTCCTCTGCTCGCCGCGTCACTTCGGCGCGATAGGCCGACGGGGGGTTAACAACCCCGCCCGCGGCCAGGTTGCACAGATCGGCGACCAAGTCGCGCGAGAAACCTTTCAGCTCGACACGATCGGCCGCTACCCGCATCTCCTCCGCCGTCGGCGGGAGGTAGGTGGCGGGAGGTGATGTGCGGAAGGTGTAAGACACGCTTCCGCCTCCTTTCTCCCGCTAGATGCGGGTCGTTTCCATGGCCTTGGCTTGCGCCTCGGCCGCCTTAGTCGCCGCGGTCTCCCGCAGCGATTTCCGGCGGTCGGTCAGGCCGTCGGTCACGGCCAGGTTAGCGACCTCGTCTTGGAAGGCGAGAAAACGCCTGGCCGCCTGCAGACATTTGATTGGGCTGTCTGCCTGCCCGTACTCGCCGAGGAGGCTCTGAAGCCTGCGCTCCGCCTCCTTGAGCCGCCCCTCGGCGGCCGCTCGTTCGAAAGCCTGATCGAGTTCCTGGCGGATATTATCCGCCAATCCCTCGAGGCCGTCGATGAAGCGCAGGTCAACCAGGTCCTCCTTGTGAACCTGGCCGTCTCCGCGCAACGCGGCCGCGGCCTTGACTACCCCGAGCGCGTACACGGCGCTCCGGGGGGAGATGGGGCTATCTCCCTCGCCGGCTTTGGCGATCAGCTCGGCGAGCACTCCGCACGAGCCATTAAGGTCAGCGCCGGGGAGTGACGGCGCGACCTTAGCGAACATGGAATTGTAATCGCTGGCCTTATACGACGGCCAGCGAACATGGAGCTGGAGGGGAAACCGCTCAATCAGGGCGGCAGCAGCCGGTCCCAGATCAGCGACTTCCTCCGGGTCACGGTTCGTGATCCCGATGACGACCCGAGTGGTCATCGGGAAGCTCTGTGCGCCTTTTCGCAAGCGGCGCGCAGTGAGCGTGTCCTTCAGCGCAAGCAGTACGACCGCTGGCGCATCAAACACCTCTTCGAAAACGGCGAAGCGCTTGGCGAGGAAGGAGTTTTCCGGATGATACCGGAGCTCCTTCTCGCCCTCCAGAGCAGCAAAGTCCAGGCCACCCCAGAGGGTGGCCTCGTCCATGCCCTCACCGAAGGACTGGACGAAGACTTCGGTCTCGGCCGCGACGACCTCGAGAGCCGCCGCGACCATCTCCGACTTGCCATGCCCGCCGGGGCCCCAAAGCAGGACGTTCCTGCCTGAGGCAACAGCCAGCGCGAGAATACGGGCGATCTCCTCGCACCGTACGAACTTGGCGGACAAAGCCGCCAGAATCTTCTCGTAGAGACCCATTTTAGGGCCTCCCTTCTTTTTCCCTCTTTAGCGCCATCACCCGCCTTCTTTAAGGGGCGGATAACGCCTTGCGAGGCCCGCGTTTTTGTCGGCCGCGGATCACCTTTACGGCAGCCATGGAGAGAAGCGCTGACCCGCCTCTCTCGGTGAATTTGCAGGTCAGCTTGAAAGACAAACTACCAGGGGCACTCCGGCGTCTCGGTGCCTGGGATGGTCTCCTCGGCGCCCCAACAGAGGGCGTGAGTTGACCAAAACGGCACCGATTGCTCGGTGGCGTTCCTGTCCCAGGGCTCCGGCGGCGCCGGCGCCCCGACGAAGGCGGTGATCAGAACATACTCACCGCGACCCCCCGCCTTGAGGATCACGGTAACGCTGGAGCTCTCCTCCGGTTCGCGATTGCTCACGAACCTGGAGAGGCCAGCACGCTTGGGGCGCTGGGCGTAAACAACCTGATCGCCGGCCCCAGTGGCGACGCAGATCGTCTGGCCGATCGGGTGGTCAAAAACCGCCTCCTCGACCAGAAACTGCCTGCCGTTAGCATTGACTTGCGCCAGCGCCTCGGGCAGGATTTCGACCACCCCCGGGTGGAGGTGGGAGTTGAAGCGGTCGTAGACCGCCTCTCCCCCCGCCAGCCGCCCGAGGAAGGGCGTATCTGCCATTTGGTATCCCTCCTTTTTGGCATAACGATTGACCGCGCTTTTAAGCTACGATCTAGTACGACAGAGAAAATCACGAAACAATTCGCGAACTTCTTCTGCTGTACTTAGAGTGGAGGGCCGGGGTTTATACCGGCCCTGATTAAGGTCACCTGAAGGCGACCTGGAACTTTGCTTTTTGCGGTCTCGCCAACAATTTCACTCCTTGCCATCAAGGTTGGCTTATATGTTGGTCCCCACTTAGGTCCGCAAGCTTGGACCGCACGATCTACCCGTCGTGCAGGGTTATATTGGAGGTGGGCTGGATCTTTCTGTGCCAAACCCACTTGCCGAGGCCCCTAGATTAGTGGTTCGGTCATCCCCGACGAGAGACAGCGCGCAATTTGCTCGCGCGTATCCTCGCCAAGGACGGCCGGATCGATCACCGCATAGGCCACAAATTCGAATGTCCGCTAAATTTTAGTCGCTCTTACCAAACTCGCTTTGGGCTTTTTAACACAAACGGCACGAAGCCAGTTTATTCGAATTTCAAATAAACCAGCTCTCGTGCCGCACTGTTTCTGTTTCACCTTTCCCGATTGGAAATAAATTCCATCTTCGAAAGTTTCTACTGTTTTTTTGACAGTCGGAATCAGAAACAAATAAATCCAAACAATCAGAACCTGCCGAAGCAGATTCCTTATATTGCCGAAATGCAATTAGCACCCGACACGATAAAGTCGGATTGTTCAATCCGGCTCAACTCATCTCGTCTAATTGTAAAGTCTTAGGGAGACTCTGCCGAAGCAGAGTCTCCCTGGGAGCGGGATGCCCCACTTGGCGCCATTAATAACGGCGGCAAGTGGGGTGAATGTGTAACACCGAGTCAGCTCCCGCTGAACTGACCCGGCCCTTCCGCGGTGCGCTCTTTTGAGCGCACGTTGGCGGTTATCGGCTCGGCTTTTGCCGGCCGATTTCACCTTTTTCACTGAATGGGGTCCGCGGAAGGGCCACCCCACCCAGCTATTCCGGGCCCGGTCATGCATCCTCCTTAATGGAGGACGCATGCCGGGCTTTAGCTTCCGGACAAGCGTTACTCATTGACGGCCCCTAATGGAGCGCCAATGAGCAAACTCTAGGGCTTTTCGCCCATAGAGCGGCTGGTTTTGCTTTTAACTTAACCAGCCGCCTTTATGGACGTCCCTCCTTAAATAAACCACTCAAAGAGAGACTTGGACTGCTGCCGAATCACCGCTAGGGTAATCAGACAGCAACTTTGTATTACATTTGCTTTTTACGGCAGGGGAGCAATACGACCCCTTAGAAGAGCTTACAGGCCCTTGTAGACGATTTCGTATATTATATATAGAAACCGTCCGGGCTGGTTACGCGAGATCGTTTTTTAACGTTCGGCGTAACCTCTCTTTTTGTAAGTCAAAGGAAACTTTTATTAGTTTCCCCGAAACCTGATAGAACCGGTATCGTTCTTCAGGCCCTTATTGTCAAAATTCTTCTTACAAATCTTTGCCCCTCCTCAACGGCCGACTATCTTTATTCAAGATCACCGGCCGAAGGAGTGTATAACTTGTAAGGTACGATTGTTGCGCTTGCGGTTTGCCGTTTTGTTTGGCTGAACTTTCAGCGTAACGTCGTACTATAACAAATGCCGGTAAATTTGTCAAGGGTTTTTGTCAAACTATGCAAACCACACGCTCATATTATATTTTTCACCTCTTTGATTTTTACGGAGACGAATAAACTATTTTAACCATATATTTATAAATTTTCGCAAAAAGTTGTCAAAAAATATTGACAAAATAAGCAAAAAATATTACAATATTCACAATGAAAAAAACGCAAACAAAATTGTCAAAAACACACGGACCTACCGCCGCCAGCGTTAGCAAAGTTCATTACAGCGAGCTTCTAAGTCGAGCAGGATTGAGTGAAAAAGAGGCCGTGATTTTTATGATTTTGCTTGAAAAAGGCGAACTAGGGGCGGGTGAGATAATCAGGTTAGCAAACCTTAAGCGTGGTGATGGCTATAACCAGATCTACTCCTTAATCAAAAAAGGATTAGTGGAAGAAACCGCCACAAATGGCTGGAAACGGTTTAAGCTGGAGCACCCTGGAAAGCTCGATGAATATGTTGAAAACCGTACCAAGGAGCTTACACAGGTTAAAAAGGAGCTTTCAGGCGCGATGTCGGCTATCTTATCAACCTATAATCTCTCCTATCACAAACCCGGTGTTAAGGTTTTTGAAGGAGAAGAAGGGGCGCGCCGAATGATGAACGACACCTTAACGGCAAAAACGGAAATAATCCAGATAATCGACCCCTTAACCTTGGAAAAATTTCTCCATGCCGAAAATGAACGTTACCTGAAACAAAGAAAAATGTTGAATATCAAAAAGAGGGTGATTTTTCCCGATAGCCCCTTTACCCGTAAATATTGCCAAAGGTATCAAGGTGGGAGTCTCGAAGGGCTAACCGAGATTAGGATAGCCAAGCTGAAACCTTCGGATTTTGCCACTAGCATTCAGATTTATGACAATAAATACGCTCTTCACACCTTAAAACCCGGGATTGCGATGGGTATAATTATTGAAGATGCCACAATTTGTGAGATCCAAAGATCAATTTTTGAATTTATTTGGAATTCGGCGGAAGAGACAGGAACCAAGAGCTGACTTTTTCGGCCCTGGCTAAAGTAGCCGTTTTTTTATCGAAGGAGACGGCGGTCATAACATAACCCTGTTCAAACATTCGCCCAATTTGTTCCAAAGTACCGTGATCGGACGGATCAAAGGCCATTTTAACGGTTTCGCTCTTATCAACCTTAATTACCCTGTTTTTCTTGTCTAAGAGCATTCCGAAAAACGATTCGCCAGTGCCGTGAAAATCTTCATGGTACTGGCAGGCCACAAAACCATCTCCGGCTAAATAATGCTGAAAAACACGGTTGGCGGCCCAAACGTCTGCCCTAACAGGGGCACTTTCGGCTTCTTTGGCTAAAATTTCAGCATTTATAGCGGTGTTGAGACCGGCTCCGCGAATGTCAGGGTTAATGTTGTTAGAAGAGGCGTACAGGGAGCCGTCGGGCTGGGGAGTGAACTGCTGAAAGGCGATTATTCTGCCATCATATTTTGTTCGATAAAAGCGATTGTTTGGATCGGCCAATCCTTTCTCGAGATATTCAGCTACTACTCGATAGATTGATTCAGATATTTCTTGCCAATTTTTCTTGGCGATTTCGCGCATTTTGTCTTTTTCTTCTTCAGGTATTTCCTGACCAGACGAAACGACTGTTTCTTGGAGGAGAATTTCTTCACGTTTTGGTAGAATCCCCGACTTTTTACAGTATAAAAAGGTGGCTTTGAGGGTGAGCAGACTTACGTTAAGATCTTCGATTTTTTTAAAGAAAATCTCGCGATTATTATAAACGTCGAAAGAAAGAATGCTGTTTCTTGCCTCGGTCAGCAATTCTCGAACAACGGATTGACTGTCGATGGCAGACTCTGGTGAAAAGTTATCTTGGAGAAACTGTTCAATTTTGGCTATTCTTTCGACAACTTCGCTGTATTTTTCAAAGATTATTCGCGAGTCAGGGCCGATGGTTTGAACGATTTCAATAATTTTTTGCCCTTGCCCCATATCTTCGCTACAGGAGAGAAAGCTTTGCAGAATTTGTTGAGCAAAGTCTTGGTTTTTCCGCAGGACATCTTGGAGCTGATCAAAAGTTTCATCAGGAGAAGACATCAAGAAGCGCAGTAGCTGAACTTGAGAGGCAACGTTCAGGTCTCTGATGTCAACGTACGAACCTTCAGGATCCTGGCCGGGCCATGTTTGGTCGACCCCGTTTAGTTCAAGGTTGATTTTTCTGATCATTCCGGGTGTCCAGAGAACTTTTAGAAAATCATATTCTTCCTGATTTTTGCCAAAAGGGTTTATTCCTTTGTCTAAGTCAACGGCCTCAATTCGATTAAGTTTAACGGTTTGAGCGGCTTCTTTTTGGCTCTGAAGACATTTTTCGAGCAATTTGGAGAGAATCTCCGGCAATTTTATCTGAATTATTTCGTCGTACAGTATCAGCAAATCAGCATATTTCGCGTGAGATGCTTTTAATGTTTTAATATATTCTTCGGCAGAATCGTTGGCCTCTTTTTTGTTTCTATCATGCTGCCGTTCAACTTCGCCAAAATAACTGATTAAATTTGAAACGTCGTTATTGTTGGCGTCTAGAAGCAATTCATTTTCTTGAAGGAACGCTAAAAAATCAGCGTTGTTTTGCGCAATAGAAAAAGCCCCTTCCTGATTTCCCTCTTTTTGATACTTAAAAAATTTATCGCTTTTTACAGGGGAAAGCCCATTGTTTTTTTTGGTGGCGAATTCGGCAAGCCATTTGGAATAGTACTCGATCGCTTTTTCCGAAATTGCCTTATTTTTATCTTCTGCCTCCAAGTAGGCGAGAAGATATCTCTCGGAGACCGTGTCCCAAAAAGAACGAATTTTTTGATCTGCCTCCAGCAATTCTAAAAATTTTGCTTCTGGGAAAAAATCGAAATTTTGCGAAAGAAATTTGGCTGTTTCCTCACGGCTTGCCTGATGGCCTAGAATTCCAGAGACAACTCTTGTTTGAATTAAATCCAAGAGAGAATGAAGGTTGGTCTTATATCCTCTTTGAGCTATTTCAAGCATTTCTTCGAGTTCGTAGATAGTTTGAGCGCTGATGGCAGGATCAGATTCTTCAAGTAATTTAAAATCAATTTTGCCATAGTTTATCGGTAGCATGTTGCGGTCTAGGGCAGCAACAAAATCTTCAGCAACCTTAATAATAATGGGCCGTTGCAAAGAGGGGTCGAGCTCGACTTTGGAGAGGATTTCGTCGCTCAATCGTCTCTGCTCAATCGATTCTCTTTCGCGAGTACTTTGAGAAAAATCCTCATTCCACAATTTTTCAATTTGTTCGAGGCAAATGTCACAGCTGTATTTGACAAGACGAGAAGAATAACCTTCTTGAACGACAGCCACAATTTTTTCAAGACGCTCGATGCCTTCAAAAGTGAAGTCGCCCATATTACGCCCCTGAACTGCCGCATTTCTAATCATTTGGATCATGGCAATTGCTTCATCAATCGGTGAAGTAAGTATCCGCTGGATAATAATTTCGATTGTTTTATCGGTTCCAAACGATATATCAACCATGATTTCTCCGACAGAATCTCTTCCAATAAGAAATTCTAGTTCTGGAATACTTATCATTTTAGCGGCTAAACGAAGCTTTTCTTCAAAATAGGCATCATTTGAGATGTTGGGCGAAATGTAAAAATAGGAATTGTAAATATTTTCTACAAAAGGTTCAAGCTTGTCAGCCAATCCTTGGCGAATTTTTTCCAGTGAAAAATTTATTAGTTCCTCGAGAAAAATTTGGGCAATTTGGGGATTTCTGATTTGAAAATCTTGTTTGGCCTGTTTTTCTAGCTCCCATATTTCATTGCGTTGCAAAGAACTTCTCTCGGTCTGATGGTCTTCGGCACTCGTGTCAAAGATTTGCTCAAAGTGTGATCGACAATATTGCCGAAAACCATCTTCTCCAGTATCTGGAGTTTCCAGAATTTCAATCTCCGCAGTATCCCTTTCTGCTACGTCCGAATCTACGCTCGAAGTATCCGGCTGGTTTTTGCCCGGTTTAGTTTCTTTGACTTTTAGGCCTAAGTCCTTTTCTTCCCCCATCAGTGTTTGATTAAAATAAAAAACATCTTGCTGAAATTTTCATTACTTAAATACTACCATATTGAGAACTTTTTGCAGCTATTTCGGCATTCTCTCATCCTTGATATTCGTCTACTAATCGTCTATCATTAGTATATAACAATGGAGGAAAATGTTTGAACCAAATTTTACAGTAACGCCAAAGCTCCTGGAGAATATTAAAAAAATAGGGATAATTATTGCTGATTTGAACAATCGCCATTTTCCCCGCCTAACTTTGGTTGAGTTTGAAAAGGTTGCTCGGGAAATTTCCTCGCACTCCTCGACCAGCATCGAAGGCAATCCGCTTCCGCTAACCGATGTTAAAAGAATTATCAAAAACCGGCCAGAGAATCTTCGCAATAGCGAAAAGGAAGTTATCAATTACAACCAAGCCCTGCAATTACTTGATACAAAAATCCGTGATAAATCGGTCAGGTTTGATCTTGATCTGATTTTAAAAATTCAGAAAATTGTTACGGACGGTTTAGTCAACCCACAAAATTCTGGCAAGCTTCGCCAAGACCCGGTTTTCGTTAACGACCCAAGAACACGCAAAACCGTCTATTTGCCACCAGATCAGCAAGAAGTTAGCAAACTAATGAACGGCTTGATTGGGTTTATCGAGAAAAATAGAAGTCATCTCGATCCGTTAATTTTGGCTGGTATTTTTCACAAGCAATTCGTGATTATTCATCCTTTTATCGACGGCAACGGCCGCACGGCGCGACTGGCAACGAAAGTTTTATTAGCCGATATGGGGCTTAACACATTTAATCTATTTAGTTTCGAAAATTATTACAATCAGAATGTGTCAAAATATTTTGAGAATGTCGGTATTCGAGGAAATTATTACGAGCTGGTTGACAAAATTGATTTTACGGTCTGGCTCGAATATTTCACCGACGGAATTATTGACGAACTCCTGCGGGTTAATAAACTGTTAGACAAAGAATCCGCTTCGCCCTTAACTGCCATCAAACCACACGATCAAAAAATCATTGATTTTATCAATAAAAACGGCTTTATTGCTGACCGTGATTATGCTAAGTTAACCGATCGGGCTAAGGCAACGCGAAATAAAGATTTCAATAGATTGATTGGATTAAGACTAATCAAACGGTTAGGCCGCGGCAAGGCAACCTACTACAAACTCAAAGATTGATGGAAGAACTTACAAATCAAGATAAAATCGATCTTTATAAAAATCTTTTTTGCGGGCGATAAGATGTCTTTGCGGCCTTTTAAAAACCGAAGGGCTTCAAATTTTTTTCTGTAACAGGGAAACGATCGTTTTCCCGACCCCTTTCGTGTTCGAATCCCACGTTCTCCATTTTTCCGCCAAAGCACATTTGCCGACCATAAAGGTCGGCAAACCTGCTCTGGCGGAGAGGGTGGGATTCGGTCACGCATAAAAATCTGCTGATTTTTTGCGCGACCCCGCCTCCCTCGCCTTCGCTCGGTCCGGCCTTCGAATCCTGGGCGGCTTTCCGCCACGAAAAAAGCCGGCTTACAGCCGACTTCTCGTTGGCGTCGCCATGTACCGCGACAAAATCGAAGATTTTGGCCTGGTACATGGCGGAGAGGGTGGGATTCGGTCACGCATAAAAATCTGCTGATTTTTTGCGCGACCCCGCCTCCCTCGCCTTCGCTCGGTCCGGCCTTCGAATCCTGGGCGGCTTTCCGCCACGAAAAAAGCCGGCTTACAGCCGACTTCTCGTGGCGGAGAGGGTGGGATTCGAACCCACGGAGCCCTTGCGAGCTCAACACATTAGCAGTGTGCTTCTTTCGACCACTCAGACACCTCTCCAACAGATAGAATATAGCAAAGGAATCGGGAAATCTCAACTGCTGGCCGGATGCTTTTTGTTGCACTTAGAACTTGAACTTGCGGCTGGCAAAATAAAAATTAAAATTTGCTATAATAGTAATGAGCTCTTAAAATTCCGTGATGAAAGTCTCCATGCCCAGTTTAGTACATTCATTGCTAAGGATAAAAGTTGTCTTGTAAATAATTTTTTTCTTTGGCAAATAGGGCGATAGTTTTAAAGAGATAACCGTTCCAGAGTTATCTTTTTGGGGCTTATACAGAATTGAATGTCGTCTCATTTGTTTTTTTATACACGCCCAAATTTAGGCAAATTTTATTGGAAACAAAAAAAGGAGGTGGGTTGGTTTTAGTGTTTATAAAAAAGTCTAAAGTCAATCAAATAGCTGCTACCGATATTTTGAATAATTAAACTATAATGATTAAAAAAATCTGTTAATGAGATTACGGGTGAGAGAAAAATTGGTGAAGAATATGGTTGGCGCACGGTTGAATGTTCGGCCGTTCTAGGGTAAGATAACCATGTGACAAACAAACATGCACCCGTAGTTCAACGGATAGAATGTGGGCTTGCGGAGCCCATGATGCAGGTTCGATTCCTGCCGGGTGTACCACCCCACGTCGCCCGAAGGGCTATGCGGGGTGTCCCGCGTAGCTTTAGCGAAGTGGGCAGGTCTTCGGCCATTCGACTCACTTTGTTCGCTCATGGCAAGCCAGATTATTTCTAGACTTTGGGACTCGGTGGAATCGAAGGCCGGACTGAATCGCCGATTAGGCGATGAGGGAGGCGGGGGTTTCGAGGGTGGAACTCGAAACTGCGGCGCACTCCTTGAAAAACTATCGCGCCGACTTGTGACCGATTCCTGCCGGGTGTACCATTCGACTTCCTATTTGCTCCGCAAATGGGGCGCTCATGGTCTTCGGTCATTCGGCTCATTTAATTTTCCTATTTGCCTTACAAACAGAGTGCTCATGGTCTTTGGCCATTCGACCACTTTATTTTCCTATTTGCTTTACAGACGGAGTGTGCTCATGATCTACGACTACCCCACGTCGCCCAAAAGGGCTATGCGAGGTTTGCCTCGCAGAATATAATGGCGTGCGGTGTCCCGCGAAAGTTTACTGAAATAGAAAAACTGCTAAGGAATTTGTTTTTAAAAATATCGGCTCGAATCAATCATTTTATCTACCCTTCGTAGCTTCAGTGAGGGTAGTAAAAGAAAATTTTTATAAAATAGTTTGAATTAGCCGCGAGATTGATTTTCTACTTGGAAAATGTTAGTTTTCCCTCAAGGAGGCGACTGTGTATGAAAATCGGAATACTTGCTGGTGGTCGCGGCAGTCGTTTGAGGATGGGCCCGAAGGCGCTGGTTGAGTTGGTTGGCGTCCCAATCTGGCGACGAATGGTCAATGAACTCTCGTGCCTGACGGCGTCGCCTATCATGATGGTTGTCCCAGATGGAGCGCCGGCAATGCCAGGGGTTGAGCAGATCGCAAGCTGTGGCAAGTATCTGTCTGACTTGCTGTCCCTGGCCCAGCGCAAAGCCGAAGGAGAACCGCTGCTGATTGTCAATGCCGATGCGGTTCTGATTACGGCTGATGACATCCGGGGGCTCCTCGGAGAAGTTGCAGACAGTCCGGCAGATTTCATCTGGCCTGTCATCGAACGTAGTGCGATTTGGCAGGAACGCCAGAGCGGGGCGGTTACTCGGTATATGCCGGGTACCAAGAATCAGCTGGCTCAAAGCCATCTGATGTACATGCCCGGAACAATCCGGGCCAACATGGACGTCGTTGAGTGCATGAATCGGCACAAGCTGTTGGCCGATGTTATCGCTCTCGGGTGGACTAACGCACTTAAGGCACTGGCCAGAGGGCTGAAACTGGGGGATATTGAGCGGCGAATAGGCGAGCTGCTGGGTTGCAAAGCGGCGCTTGTGTCGTCTCGCAACCCCAATCTCGCCTTCGACGTTGATACCCCGGGCGACTTCAAGTTTGCCCAGCAGCAACTCCTCGAGCGTATGTCGCACGCATGAAAGGAGGTAGCTATGCACATCATGGGCGTTTTTCTGGTGGTCCTGGGGCTGGTGGGTCTTGGCGGTGGAGGGGCAATTGAGCTAGCTCGGAGGCAGGCCAGGATGGTTCCCGAGGAATCCGAGGGATTCAGAAATACCTTCATGATTACAGGGGGCGCCCTCCTGATCATCGGGTTAGTCCTAAGTTTCTTGTAGCTAGGAACCTGCCGGAGCCACCCGAAAGGGTTAATCTGGTGTTCTGATCGGGGACTGACCTTTTGGTAAGTCCCCGTTTTTTTTTGCGAAAAATTGTCGCCTAAATAATTTTTCCTGCCCCTCCGTAGGTTTGGTGAAGATGAGCCAAAGAAAATTTTTTAAAATAATAGCTGTATATAGCAGCACGTTCTAGAATTCAGCAA
>CAZOJE010000003.1:90608-130053 GCA_964580065.1 uncultured Candidatus Saccharibacteria bacterium | reverse complement strand
ATTTACCGTCGGGTTCGGAATAAATTCTTATTTGAGCGCCAGAGATTGGTTTCTTACTAATGGAATCATAAACATAACCCCATTTGGTTTTGCGGCGGCGCCAAGCGGGTAAGCGGAAAAACCTTCCCGAAGCGGCAATCAATTTAGCCAAAAAAGGAATTAAAGGAAAAGCCGGCGCGGCGGCGACTGTTATTAAAGTTGCGGTAACGAAAAAGACGTTTGGAATAATCGGGTCGACTCCGGCAATGCTGTAAGCGCCGGCTACGTCACCCGTGTCATCAAAGCCCCCTCCTGTTGTTCCGATTGTAACGACCGAGGGAACGATGGACGGGTATGGCGTCGGACTGGGTGAGATCTCTGGAGAGGGAGTCGGAGAGGGCGAGGGGGAGGCGGTTGGTGAAGGTGAGGTGGTTGGTGAGGAGATGGCGGCTTCTGGAGTAATGCTTTCGTCGGGGATATTAGCGGCCGTTTCAGTTGAGGTGGCGCTTGGGGTTGTTGTGGCTTCCGGCGTTGTTGTTTGGGTAATAGTATCGGTTGTTGTGGGCGTGGGCGTAGGAGTGGGCGTCGGGGAGGATTCGAGGTATTTGGTCAAAAGAACATTTGAGCCGGCGTAACTGCCGCTAACCGTAACGTCGTTGCCAAAATCAAATTGATCGCTACCGTCAATACGACCAACGATAAAAATATTATCTGAATCAACGGTCACTTCCTCGAACAGCGATTGATCAGATGCTGTGACGGTTGCTTGGGCCCATTGCGCGATACCGGAAGGGTTGTATTTGACAATAATTGCCGTTCCAGGGCAGGCAGCGATACCGTGGGTCATGACCTCATTTCCGAAATGATATTCGTTTTGTGTACCGCCATCGATATAGCCAACCGCATAGATATTCTCCGAAGAGTCAACGGCTATGCCGTAAAATAGAGAATTACCAGGGTTGCCTTGAGCTAGGGTAGATTTGGCCCACTGGACCTCGCCGGAAGAGTTATATTTGACAACGATGGTGTTGTGGCCGTATCCATTGCCGCCGCTAACCGTGATGCTGTTACCAAAATCGAATGGGCCGCTTGGTAGACCTGTATTATCGCCGATATAGCCCACAGCGTAAATATTACCGGAGTCATCAACGGCTACATTTTCAAATTCTGAAGAGGCAGGCGGAGTTATAACAGATTTAGCCCACTGGGCGCTTCCAGATGAGTTGTATTTAACGATAACCACATTGTCAATAGTAAGATCATCATTGGGGTGTCCATTACTTACCGTCACACCATTACCAAAATCATATAAACCGCTGCCCAGAAAACGGCCCACGGCGTAAATATTGCCAAATTTATCTGCAGTAACGTTATTAAAATAGGATAACGACGGATCAGCCGTTGAAGTGCCAGAGCCAGCCCATTGAGGGTTGCCCAGAGTACTATACTTAATGATAATAGTATTAAAGGAATTATTGGGAGTACTGCTTGTCACACCATTGCCAAAATCAATTTGGCCGATAAATGCTGCAGTCGCGCCCACAGCGTAAATATAACCAGAACTATCAACCGTTACTTTCGTGAAAGCTGATTTGCCCTGGGCGGCCACGGTAGATTTGGCCCACTGGGCCTCACCGGAAGAGTTGTACTTCACGATGAGGGCATTGTCTCCGTTATAGGCACCACTGACTGTGATGCTATTACCAAAATCATACTGCCCTGTTCTTATTGAGCCGACAGCATAAACATTGCCAGAGCTGTCTGTCTCTACGCCCGAAAAATAGGAGGTATTTGAAGCGGCCACGGTAGATTTGGCCCACTGGGCTTCGCCGGAAGAATTGTATTTCACAATAACGGCATTGAAGTATACAAAAGCACCACTGACAGTAATATTGTTGCCAAAATTAAATTGACCGGTCGTGGTGATATAACCGACGGCATAAACATTGCCAGAGCTATCTTTGGCTGTATCGTGAAAATTTGAATAGCTTGATCCCGAGGAAGCCGATTTTGCCCACTGGGCTTCGCCGGTGGAGGCCAGGGTCGAGACGTTGGGCTGAAAGAAAAACCGGACAAAAGTAAGTAATCCGGTGATCAGCAAAATTAAGGTCAACCATTTAGCTAGTTTCTTACTGTAAGCCATCTAAAACCCTCTCTTTGGCGCTGGTGATTTAGCGCCAAAATGCTCCTTTTGCTTTAAAAATTGGCCACGATATAATTATACTATTTTTTTCTCTGACCGTATTTCAATTACAAAATTCAAGCAATACCCTAAACATTGGTGCTTTTTACAGAAAAACACCCTCTAAACCAAAAAATCTCCTAAACAGGAGAATTTTAGTCTTTCTTTGAAGAAGCAACAGCCCACCAAATGAGCAAGATGGCGGCTATGATGATTAAGGCCCACCAATACCATGCCATGCTACCTCCTTTACTTTATAAAAACAGGTTGCTCGCAGATATCAATAGACAAATGCAATCAGCGATATAAACAGAAATCCTTGTCGTCCCTTTGGTCTAATTATTTTTTTGGAGGGCGCTCGACTTTAGAGAGTATAAAAATAAATGCGGCCAGAAAAACCAGAAAAAGCCCAGTTCCAATCGGCGAACCCCAACCGAAGATTAAATACAAAGAACCCATTAAACCTCCCTTTCTTTTATAATAAGCAGCTTTCTTGCGCAACATCAATGATTTGCATTAGATCATCAGAAATGTTACTGAAAAGTGCTTTGTTAGCTCGCTGAAAAATGTCGAACTGATTTTGCGACCTATTGGCTCGGCGGGCGGAAGGGGTTGGGGGAGGAATTTTTACTCTCGCTTTCCGCCGCCACCGAATTTTGTATTTCTGAAAGCGAAATATGCCGCCCGACAATTCTATTTGTTATCCGATTTCATCTTTTTGTTAAAAAATATTACCGCCAATGCAAATAATATCAAAACATAAATGCCAACAACTCCAAGGTGCTGCCAGATGCCTGCCGTCTCTCCTGATAGCGCCAAGCGAGAAGCTTGTACTGCGTGATAAAACGGTAAAGAGGTAGCTACGGCTTTGAGCGTGCCTCCCAAAGCTTCTACATCCATCCACATTCCGCCCAAAAACGCGCCGCCTATGACAAAAAGATTACCAAACACCACTACCTGCGATTCGTTGGAGATTATGCCAACTAGTGCTCCTGCTACTGCAACAAAAAAGATATATGGAATATAAGAAAGAAAAACAAACAAAATATTAATTGAAAAAGGCACGCCAACAGCAATACCGGCAAGAGTGCAACAAACAGCAATCAAAAAAGCAATGGGGATCATTGGAATGATGTAGCCGAAAATAAAATCTTTTGGCTTGAGCGGAGAAACAAACAAACGGGACAAAAAGGACGAACTTTTATCTTTGGCAATCAATGAAGCCAAGAACATGGCAATAAATGAAAGACCGAAAATCGTCAAACCGGGTGTTGTGTTGATCGGCCTAAACATTTCTATTGGCGCATTTTTAGCTATCGTAGAAAAAAGCAAAATAAAAGCTATCGGCATTATAATGCTGAAAACTGATGCCAACGGATCGCGGATTATTTCTTTTTGATTTCGGGAGGAAAAATATAAGTATTTCATATTTACTATTTAGCTTCATTAATTGCTATAAAAGCATCTTCTAAATTATTTGCTTTTGTTTTTTTTAGTAATTCGTCCACCGTCCCGATCATATCAACCTTGCCTTTAATTATTACAGCGACCCTGTCAGACAGGGCTTCTGATTCCTCCATATAATGTGTAGTTAAGATAATAGTGGTCTTTCCCTTCATTTCCTTAATGATTGACCACAGTTCACGGCGAGCCAACACATCCAATCCCAGCGTAGGTTCGTCCAGATAAATAATCTTTGGCTCTGTTACCAGGGCCATGGCGATGCTCAAACGGCGCTGTGTTCCTCCTGACAATGTTTTTGCTTTTTTATTTTTGACTTCTTCTAATCTCATCCTTTTTATAATCGCTTCCGTTTTTTCAACAATTTCAGTTTTGCTAAAACCATAAATACCGGCAATCATTTCTATATTTTCATAGACGGATAAATTAGGGGCAATTGCGGTTTCCTGCGGCGAGATGTTGATATTTTGTTTAATTTTATATGGATTTTTAATAATGCTATCGCCTAAAATAATAGCGTCGCCGCCGGTCGGTTCTATTAAACATGAAAGCATTTTTATAATCGTGGTTTTTCCTGCCCCATTTAATCCCAAAATAGAAAAAAGTTCACCCTCTTCAACGGAAAAACTGATATTATCAACGGCCGTTAAGCCGCCATATTTCTTCGTAAGATTTTTTATTTCAATAGCAATTTTATGCATATTTTCACACTTTTATTTTAATAATTTTTCTATTGAAACATTCAACACTTTGGCAATTTCCGCCATAGTTTGAACGCTTGTAATATAAACAAAATTTTGGGAGCAAATAAGGTTATTATCTGTGTTTTTATACTACCAAACAAGATGGTGTTTAGTAAATAAAAGAAAGGGAAAAAATTGTTGTGTGCGCACGGGTGGGCGGGGCAAACACAACTCCAATTCTGGCAGCGCATTTTGCAAAGCAAAATACGAAATTCGGCGGCGGGAAGCCATGCTCATCGGCAGACAGGCGAGGGCGGGCGGAATTTCACTCAAGTACCCTTTGCATTTCTTGGTTGGTGGTCGGCTGGCGGTTCTTTTCTTGAACGAGCGATAAGCATATTAATTGGCTTAATCACCGCATTCCCTCTCAATGAAAATGTTTTGAATGCTTTTAGAATAACTTTTTAATTATAATTTAAAAAATGAGAGCAATCTTAGGAAGATTTATTATCGCTTACTTTTAGAATAAAAACCAATTTTCCCGATAAAAAATCCAAACAAAACCAAACATACGATTACGGTAGCGATAATGCTTGGATATTTTCCACTAAAACCGCTGGCGGACAGATGCTTGAGCAATATTCCTAAATAGGCCCAAACAAGCACCAAGCCATAAGCGATATTTTTATCTTTGTGCATTCGCAATATGCCGATGAGTGTGCCCACAAGTAGAATAACGCTTGTCCAAACATAATCGGTAATGCCAAAGCCATTCCAGCCGACACTCACCAGAAAAACCGTTATATTGGCAATGGTTGCCACCGTAATCCAGCCGAAATAGACGCTAAAAGGCGCCATGATAAATAATTTTTCCCAGGAAGAAAATTTTTCCTGACGCAAAATATCGGCAATCTTAATGAGCAGGACGAGCAGAGTGGCGATCAGAATTATCGAAAGGGTGATAAAATCATAATGCCAAGCCAAAACCCAGAAAAAATTGGTTAGCGAAGTAGTAATAAAAAGCGGATTTATTTTACTAAACAAATTTTCTCTGCCTCCGGCGCTTTTGGTAAATTGATAAATGACATAGCTGGCCAAAAGAAGATAGATCAAACCCCAGATGGAAAAAGTCAAACCGGCCGGCGCGAAAAGATTCGGATAACTTTCCGCAACTGCTCCGGTGGTACGGTTATTGATTGGTAAAATATTGGCTAGGGCATTTACGGCGATCATGGCCAGGTAAGCCACTCCGGCCAGAATTTTTAAAGTTGTGTTTTTCATAATTTTATTATACTTTTTTTTAATTTAAAAAATAAATTATTCATCGGCGCGCGTCCAATTTTTTCTTCTAAAAGAAAAAAACTTTTTTGCTGACCTCTGCTCTGAACGAGCGGGGCGGTGAATCTTTGCTTCGCCGAGCGAGTCGCGCGCAAAACCGAAACGCTCGGTCGGGCAAAAAGGAAGGGGGTTGGGGGAGGAATTTTTACTCTCGCTTTCCGTCGCCACCGAATTTCGTACCAACGAAGATGGCGCGCCGCTTTATCCTTTAATTTTTAATTGATTGTAAATAAAAATTTGAAGGCGATTTTTTGCAGGCTTGCGAAAAGTCCATTGTTAAAACTGTGTATGATAATAGGCATTGTCAATGAACGAGTTCTCGCTTTTAAATATCCATTTATCAATCCAAAAACGGTAGCTGAAAAGATCTGCCTTAAAATATATAAAGGTGAAAATAGTAATATATTCTTTATATGGTACGCTCCAAAAACAACCGACGACAATACTATCTTTCTTCCTGCTTTTCCGGTCAGATTATTAAAAAGATATTCGCGGAACAACATCTCTTCCATAATAGGGGCCAAAATAATTGAGCGGACAATGCTGGATACACTGTGGTTACCTAACCCAAACCAACTTATTACAGAAAATCCCGCCAAGAATATTACTGTTAGCATTAAGTTGAAGTTTGGCTGAATCTTTTTTATCAAAAATAGATATAGGATAACTACTAATTGCCAGCAAATACTAAATAAGGGGATAAAGCTTTTCGGAACAAAAAAGCTTCCAATCAGATAAGCGACAACTATCGTAAATATTTCCAAATAGATAATCTTTTTCATAAAGACACCGCCAAAGCAGGTTTGCCGACCTTTATGGTCGGCGAATGTGCTTTGGCGGAGAGGGTGGGATTCGGTCACGCATAAAAATCTGCTGATTTTTTGCGCGACCCCGCCTCCCTCGCCTTCGCTCGGTCCGGCCTTCGAATCCTGGGCGGCTTTCCGCCACGAAAAAAGCCGGCTTACAGCCGACTTCTCGTGGCGGAGAGGGTGGGATTCGAACCCACGGTACCCTTGCGGATACTCTTGTTTTCAAGACAAGCCGAATAAACCGCTCTCGCACCTCTCCATAAATTTATCTTTCGGTTTTAAGCTGCACCGTTTTGAGATTTTATCTTAAAATTCAGTCAGATTCAACGGCTTATCCGCCGACTTCTAGATTAAAACCAAACTTTTTTGCCTTAGCAAGGGCTTCTTTAGCCCCGTTTTGGTCTTTGAGCTCTTGGCAGGTAAGATAAAGCAGATATTGCGCATTCCCGTAAATCGGATCAATGGCAATGGCTTTTTGCAATGTTTCGCGGGCCAGATCAAATTTATTTGTTGACAAATAAATTTGACCAAGATTGATATAACCGTCGCGCCAGTTGCCGTCTTTTTCAATAGCCAATTCAGCGGCTATTTGGGCTTTTTCGGTGTCACCATCCTGTAGGCAATTTTGACTAAGTTTAACGTAATCTGTCGCGCTTAGTTCTTTTGCCGCAATTTCCTGCTTTACATTAGCCAAACGATTTTCGTTTTCCTGTTGAACGACGATAGCTTTCTGCTGTTTTTTATAAGCAAGCGACTGATAGCATTTTTTTATTCCGACATATGCGCCTAAAGCTAAACAGATTGTCAAAGTACCCACAGCAATACTTTTTACGGGGATTTTTGACCAGTTGATTTGAAAATTAATTTTTGTTGCGGTGTTTTTTTGACCGTAGCCAATCTCGGCTCGTAGTTGAGGTGAAAGTTTATAAGATTTAATTCTCTCACTCATAAAATATTTGTTAGCTTATTATTTGGGCCATTCGGCCGTAATCAGAAGATCGGAATCCTTTAGCTCGCTTGGCAATTTTTGCCAGATTGTTTCGGTAACAAAAGGAACAAAAGGATGCAAAAGTTTCAGGATTGATTGCAAAATCACCAATAACTTGAACAAAGCGGCCTTGCGATCCTCTTCATTGTCGCCTTGTATGCGGGTTTTGGCTTCTTCAATTATTTTATCAGCAAATTCGTGCCATGTATAATCGTACAATAACTCACCGGCATGCGAAAAATGAAAATTCTCGAGGTATTTGGTTGTTTTTTTGACAATTTCGTCAAGCCGCTCAAAGTCTTTTTTGTCTTGAGGAGAATATTTGGCCTCGGCAATTTGCTGTTTAGTAGCGTTTTGTTGATCGAATTGTTCAAGGCACATTAAAACAAAACGGGCAATATTCCAAATTTTATTGGCAAAATTGCGATAGCCCCTGATTTTGCTTTCGCCAACGGCAATGTCGTTGCCGGCGGTTGTACCAACAACTAACGCCATTCGCATTGCGTCAGTGCCAAACTTGGCCGAAATTTCAAGTGGATCAAGAACGTTACCGAGAGATTTGGACATCTTGCGGTTTTTTTCATCACGAACCAAACCGTGCAAATAAACGGTCTTAAACGGTGCTTTGCCGGTTAACTCCACGCCCATCATAATCATGCGGGCAACCCAGAAAAAAAGAATGTCATAACCCGTTTCCATGACAGTGGTAGGATAGAAGTATTTGTAATCGGCGGCGTTTTCATCTGGCCAGCCAAGGGTGGAAAACGGCCATAGCCCAGAAGAAAACCATGTGTCCAAAACATCTTCTTCTTGAGTCCAATTTTCAATATCCTTGGGTGGCTCAACGCCAACATAAATTTCTTCTTCGTTGGTTAAATTTTGATATTGTAATATATCATCCGAAGCGATTGTTTTTTTATTTTCAAAATAATCCGGCCTATTATTTTTAAATTCAATTTCATACCTTGAGAAACCTTCGGTTATACGCTTTTCTAAATAGCATTCAATTCCGTTAATTTTCCCGGCTTTAGCAATTTTTTTTACGACTCCCTTAACTTGAGTTTTCTTGGGCGTTCGAACCACGACCCCGCCCGATACTCTTATTCTTGTTTCGCCGTCATAAAAATCTATTATTTCGTAGTTTCTTTCTTCAGAGAAATTATCATTTACCCAAGCCAGATCTTCTTCACTTAAAGTATATCTGTATTCTTTGCCGGATTTTACCTTTACCGGAGAACCCGCTTCCCCAGGTTTCATATTCTTAAGACCTTTGATATAGTCATTGGCTTCGGATAACTTTGGAATATCTTCAACATTTTTAATATTTGACTTTTGACCCTTAATCCCAAATTCCTCTTTTTTGTACCACACTGGAATACGGTGGCCCCACCAAAGTTGGCGGGAAATACACCAGTCGCGAATATTATCCATCCATTGGTAATAAACTTTTTCAAATCTTTTAGGGACGATT
The DNA here is from genome assembly GCA_964580065.1 of uncultured Candidatus Saccharibacteria bacterium. Taxonomy (GTDB): domain Bacteria; phylum Patescibacteriota; class UBA1384; order UBA1384; family DTJR01; genus CAZIOI01. The sequence continues at coordinate 121,142 of CAZOJE010000003.1, read as the reverse complement.
TTAACTTGACCGTCCTCGACAGTTTTTCGAGCTTTTTCGGCCAGCGGCTTCATCTTAACAAACCACTGTTTAGAGGGAATCGGCTCAATTTGGCCATGACATCGGTAACAAGTGGCAATATTGTGTTCGTAATTTTCTTCAATATGGTCGATCAGCCCCATTTTCTGCATATCTTCAATGATCATTTCGCGCGCCTCACGAGTTTTGAGTCCGGCATACTTGCCCGTGTTTTCCATCATGCGGCCGTTCTCATCAATTACCTGTTTGATCGGTAAATTATGACGTTGGGAAATCTCAAAGTCGATCAGCGAGTGGCCAGGGGTAACCTTAACGGCGCCTGTGCCAAATTTCGGGTCAACGGCATTATCGGCGACCATTTCAACTTCAAATTCGCCCAGCACGCCCGGAATCATATATTTTTTTCCAACCATATCCTGATAGCGTTTGTCGGAGGGGTGGACGGCAACAGCCGTGTCGCCGAGCTTGGTTTCGGGACGAGCCGTCGCTAAAATAAACGGGCCGTATTTAATCCAGTAAAACTTGCCGATTTCTTTTTGATACTCTACCTCGTCGTCAGCAATGGCGGTATGGCATCTAGGACACCAATTAACCGTGCGCAAGCCGCGATAAATCAAACCCTCGTTATAAAAGTGGACAAAAGCGTGATTAACGGCTTTAGAAAGATCTTCATCGAGAGTAAATTTTTCTCGGCTCCAGTCGCAACTGGCGCCGACGGAGCGTAATTGACGGGTAATTTCATTGCCGTATAATTCCTTCCATTTCCAAACTTCCTCAACAAATTTTTCACGTCCCAACTCACGGCGGTTGATTCCTTTTTTTTGCAGGGCTTTTTCTACTACAGTTTGAGTAGCGATTCCGGCATGATCAGTGCCCGGCAGCCAAAGGGTTGGCTCGCCCTTCATCCGGTGGTAGCGAGTCAGAATATCTTGAATTGTGATAAAAAGAGCGTGGCCAATGTGCAATTTGCCGGTGACATTGGGCGGCGGCATTGAAATGACAAAGGGCTCTTTGTCGGGATCAATTTTCGGCTTAAATGCGCCAGAGTTTTCCCAGAGCTTGTAAATATCTTGTTCGTTGTCTTGGGGATTGTAAGCTTTAGATATTTCTTTCATGACAAAAATATACCTTATTTAGCAGGTTTACTCAAGGATCAAAAATTAACCTGCGTCAAAATCGATCGTTTTCTATTGCTGATCTTATATTTTTCACTAAGCATCGATATATTATAGCTAAACGTCCCATTCATATCCCGAACCTTCGACGAACTTTTTTAATTGTTCTTTATCTCTTAAATCCCAAACCGGTTCACCTTTATCATTATAAATGACCGTCCCTTCTAGCTCGTCGGGAAACAAATATAGAATCCCGTCTTTCAGGTGGGGCTCGTCGATGTTGTCTCTAAGAAAGAATGATTCAGTGGCATTTTTTAAAATTTCGATGTTTCGGGCACCATCTGAAGATAGTTTTGGCGGATGAGGAAAAAGACCATCATAAAACCGAACGATTGTTATGCTGCTAGATGCTGCTGCTTCCCACACTCTAAATGGATATCCATATTCCAAATCTTCTAGGTCAATTGGTGGTTCCGGCCGAGAAAGCTGCTCTTCGACACGGCCGTCCTGACTCTTGGCGACCATTAAACAGATATAGTTGCCAAAACGATTCAAGTTTTTAAGACTCAAGGGGCTGCTAGAATACTGATCTTTGGTCAGCAATTGGGACCATGGTTTTGTATTTAATATTCTAATAATTTCGCCAATTCCGACTTTATTTGCGAAAAAATCGCCCTGACTGCCGAGAAAGACTGTTTGCAAACCGTCATAAGAAGCGGTTTGCCTTAACGCCGAGAAATCAACGTCGCTAGTGATATCATAATCGCCCGGCGGCTGGTAAATAATCATAGGGTTAGAAGAAAGCTTGCCTTTGAAGGATTCGCTTTTAAGGACACTGGTGGAGGATCCGCTTTTAAGGACACTGGCAAGCGCTGGATTTTCTAAGGCGGCGAGTGTGCTGATTATTTTTGAACCAATGCTATAATTTTTACCGCCCTGTCTGACTGCGGAGATCGTAGGTTGAGATCTTTTGTTAATAAAACCATAATCAATGCTTATTATTGCCCCTTCCTCCAGCGCGGCATCGAGTTGTTTTTGTAATTCGACAGCATGGAGATTGACCGCAATCTCTGAAAGTTCGTCTATTTGGATATTATATCTATCGATGTATTCTTGTACATCTTCTTGAACGTCTTCCCATCGTTCTACCCACTGACCGTCTTTGATTGAAATATATCGTTGTCTTAATTCTCCATTAAGTTTGCCAACACATTCAACCGGAAAAGCATCAGGAAGTTCGTTGGAAATAAATACGCCTTTAACGCCAGAGAAAGGAAGCTGATAAGCATTGCCGTTAACCCAATTTACTCGCTGGTCTGTTAACTTCGACTGCTGACGAGGTATTAAACCGCTTCCGTACTCTAGAATATTGTAATTTATGCATTTATGAAAATCCGGGTAAAACGATTTTGACCAATCAAGAATTTGAGAAGCCATTTCACCTGTACCCGCTCCCATTTCAACAACATCGAATTTTGCCGGTCGCCCCATGGCTTGCCAGACTTTTGACAATTCTTTTGCTAGACCAGCACAGAAGTGCTTTGATGCTTCAGGGGAAGTGATAAAATCTGCCTCATCTGCTGTGCCAATTTCAACCTTCCCTGACGAATAATATCCGTGTTTACCATACAATGAAATTTCCATGAATCTTGAGAAAGGAATCTTACCCTTAGTTTCAATCTCATCAGCAATCTCGCAAGAGGTGGGGTTGGATCGATCAACAAAAATTCCAGTCAAAAACTCATGGCTTTTTAGCTCTAGACTTTCTTGTTGTTCGTCGTGTGGTTCCCTCTCTGACATAGGCGTTTTAGATAGACCCTAGGCCTGTCTTTTTTTTAACTTTCTCAAGGGTTTTTTGAGCAAGGGGGGCGATTTTTTTACTCCCTTCTTGTAAGATATTGCGTAAATTTTCTGGATCGGCCAGTAAATCATTATATTTTTTTTGGATTGGCTCGAGGTGAGCGATGATGGCTTCGGCAAGGGCGTCTTTAAATTCTCCATAATTTTTGCCGACAAATTCTTGCTCTATTTGTTCAACGGATTTTTCGGTCACGCCAGAAAAAATATTCAAAAGATTAGTAATGGCCGGTTTGTCGGAGGCGGCCTTAATTTCATTACCCGAGTCTGTCACGGCACGTTTAATTTTTTGACGAATAACATCGGGACTGTCGGTTATCGCAATATAATTATTTTCCGAAGCGGCCGATTTACTCATTTTATTAGAAGGATTATCAAGACCCATAATGCGTTTTGTTTGCTTGGGTAAATATGGTTTTGGCGAGGTAAAAGTTTCGCCAAAACGGTTATTGAATCTTTCGGCAATGTTGCGGGTGATTTCAACGTGTTGAACTTGATCATCGCCAACGGGGACGTCGGTGGCCTGATATAGCAAAATGTCGGCGGCCATTAAAACCGGATAATCAAACAGTCCGGCGGAAATATTTTCGCCTTTACCGATGGATTTGTCTTTGAATTGCGTCATTCTGGTCAGCTCGCCCATGTATGTAAAACAGTTTAAAATCCAAGTCAGTTCGGCGTGCTCGGGCCGAGAGGATTGAATAAAAATAGGCGATTTTTCCGGATCAATCCCGCAGGCAATATAAAACGCGGCCAGTTCTAAAATTCTTTTTTGCAAATCGGCGGGATCTTGAGGAACGGTAATGGCGTGCAAATCGACAATGCAAAAAATCGTTTCGTCGGCTTCGTCTTGAAGTTTGACCCATTGCTTGATGGCTCCGAGGTAATTGCCCAGATGAATGTTACCGCTTGGTTGAACGCCAGAAAAAATTCTTTTCATATTTGGCTCCGACTATTTATAAAGGCACTTATTAAAAACTTGCTTTTAAAGCGCTGATTTTAAGTTAACAAAAATAGGAATGATGTTCAAGAAAACAGGCCCCGAACCGCTTTGCGTAATACTGACGCGCTGGTCGGGGCCTTTATTGTGCTAGGCACACTCTCGGAATGCCGTCGAGAGTGTGAGCGTGAGGATGGTCGCGGCCATGAGTGTCCAAGGGCTGGCCGCGACAGTAACGGCGGCAAGGTAACTGCCGCCGATGATGCCGATGGCGGCTATCATCAGGGGGCAGGACCTGACTGACAGCAGAACCCCCATGACAATGCCGATGCCCAGGGTGCCTCCAATGAGGCGAAGGGCAAGGCAAAGCGACCCGGGCAAAGCACAGAGCGAAGCCGTAGCCGCCATTACCAGCCACATCAACTGCTTGGCTTGCCGTTCGTTCATTACTTCGCTCCTTCCGTAGGGCTCTCTTTGGTGGTGGTTTGGGTGCCCCACCACAGCTTGGCACCGCAATAGGACAAGATGGTGCCTATTGCGGTGCAGATAAGCATGTCCAATACGCTGTGCGTGAGCACAAACAGCTCCACGGCACAGCCAAAGATCGTGACCGCAACAAGGTTGCGGCAAGCACGGCGACCAAGGCCGTAGGTGATATCGTCCTTTCCAACAAAGCTGTTGGCATCGTCGGCCAGCAGCTTCGCCGACAACAGAGGAAGGAGAATGAACAGAAGAAGGAGGAGCGTCTCCTTGTTCACCAAAGCGGCCCAAACGCCCTGTAGCACGTCAACTTCGATCGACATGCCGGCACCTCCTCGAATTGTACGACCGATTGTGCGGCAGATGTCAAAAAACAAAGATCAGCCAAGATTAGCAATTGTCTAGTGCAAATGCAATACTAATTATCCTATCTGATATGAAAAATATGCTATGGTTATTTTATGGATTGGCAGGAAAAATATTTTCACAAAGCAATATTGTCGGCCAAAATTTTACGTAAGAGTCCTTTTATCAGATTCGTTGGCTTGAATGGGTCGCTGGCGGTTGGCACCGCATCACCCGAAAGCGATATCGATTTTTTGATAATCGCGGCCGAAAATCGCCTCTACACCGTGCGCTTTTGGGCGACGATTTTGCTAGGTTTACACGGTTGGCGTCGGAGGGGTCGTAAAATAGCCGGTCGAATTTGCCTAAATTGTTATTTAGCAACCGAAAATCTTTCAATCCGACCGGAAAATAAAAGCAGTGAAGCTAAGGTAATTAAGGCATATGGTTGTATCATTCCGTTGGTTGATGCCGGCGGGATAGCGGAAAAATTTAAAAAGCAAAATGATTGGATTTTTAAAAAGCCGCTTCAATATCCCAAACAACCACTTGAGATAAAAAATTTTTCGCCTATGCAACCGACAAATTTTGGCGAAAAAGTTTTATCGGGAAAATTTGGTGATTATCTCGAAAATAAAATGAAAAAATATCAAACGAGACGAATTCTTGCCGGTGTCAAAGAGGGTGATGAGATTTTTTTGACTGATTTTGCCATTAAACTTCACCCCAAAAAAGATTATTCGAGCGACTAAATTAGTTATTTTGTGGTCTCATTGATTCAAAATTTCAACTAGCTTGTTGACAAGTATACTTTACATTTGCTAAATTAGTTTCTTGCAATATCTGTAAAATAAAAAATAAATAATACGGAGGTGTTATGCCAAAGATAAGACCACTGTCAGATAGAGTTCTTCTCAAGGCGATTGAGGCCGAAGAAGTGTCAAAAGGAGGAATTATTTTACCTGACTCGGCTAAGGAAAAACCACAAGAAGCCAAGGTTGTTGCGGTTGGGCCGGGCAAGGTGAAAGACGGTCACAAAATCGAAATGACTGTCGCGGTTGGTGACAAAGTAATTTATTCCAAATATTCGGGTGACGAGATCAAAATTGATGGTGAAGAATACACCATTATTGAAGAAGATAAAATTTTAGCAATTGTCGAATAATTAAAAGATAGAAGCGGAGGTAAATATGGCAAAACAGATAAAATTTTCTGAAGACGCGCGGGCCAAAATGCATTCGGGAATCGACACTTTGGCTAATGCCGTCAAAGTAACTTTAGGGCCCAAGGGCCGCAACGTTGTTTTAGATAAGGGTTATGGCGGTCCGATGATCACCAATGATGGCGTAACGATCGCCAAAGAAATTGAGCTTGAAGACAAATTTGAAAATATCGGCGCTCAACTTATCAAGCAAGTGGCCGAAAAAACCAATGATGTGGCAGGCGACGGAACAACCACGGCAACTGTTTTAGCTCAAGCGATGGTTAAGGAAGGATTGAAAAACATTGCTGCTGGAGCAAATCCGATGGCCTTGCGTCGCGGTATAGAAAAAGGAGTCAAATCGGCTATTGAAGCGTTAAAGAAAAACGCCAAACCAGTTTCGGGCAAGGGCGAAATTGCTCAAGTAGCTTCAATTTCTGCTGACAGCAAGGAAGTGGGCGAGCTCATTGCCGAGATTATGGATATGGTCGGCCGCGAAGGGGTTATTACAGTCGAAGAGGGCCAGTCGATCGGTCTGGAAAAGGAAGTGGTTGAAGGAATGCAACTCGATCAAGGTTATGCTTCGCCCTACATGGCTACCGATATGACTCGCATGGAAGCGGTGCTTGATAATCCTTACATCTTGATTACGGATAAAAAAATCTCGGCGGCTAGTGAGATTGTGCCTGTGCTGGAAAAAATTGTTCAATCAGGCAATAAGGAGCTGGTCATTGTGGCCGACGATGTTGACGGCGAAGCCCTTTCGACGATCGTCCTCAATAAATTGCGTGGCGTTTTTACGGCTTTGTGTGTCAAAGCCCCGGGCTATGGCGACAAGAAAAAGGAAATGCTGGCTGATTTGGCTGTGTTGGTTGGCGCCGAACTGATTACAGATGAAACCGGCACCAAACTTGATAGTGTTGAATTGGATATGCTTGGAAAAGCTCGTCGTGTTGTTGCCGACAAGGACAAAACAATTATCGTTGACGGTAAAGGCGAAGCCAAACAAATCAAAACTCGCCTCGAGCAAATCAAAGCGCAATTAGCTAAGGCAGACAGTGACTTTGATAAAGAAAAATTAAGAGAAAGAACAGCCAAGCTTTCTGGCGGTGTCGGTGTAATTAAAGTAGGCGCGGCTACCGAAGTTGAGCTTAAAGAGTTAAAGCATCGCATTGAAGATGCTTTGGCGGCAACAAAAGCGGCTGTTGAAGAAGGAATTGTCCCGGGCGGCGGCGTGGCGCTAGTTGATGTCATAAGAAATGTTGGTGAAACTAAAGTTGATGATGACGACGAAAAAGTCGGTTTGAACATCCTCAAGAAATCTTTGGAGTTTCCTATCAGGCAAATCGCTACCAACGCCGGCAAGGATGGCTCGGTTGTGATTGAGGAGGTTCGAAAAAGAGAAAAAGGTGTGGGTTACAATGCCGCTAAGGACGAATATGATGATATGGTTAAATCTGGCATTATCGATCCCCTTAAAGTGACTCGATCGGCCTTGCAAAACGCGGCTTCAGTGGCGGCGATGATTTTGACCACCGAAGCGGCAGTTACCGATATTCCTGAAAAGAATCCACCGATGCCGCCAGCGGGCATGCCGGGTGGAATGGAAGGAATGTACTAAACCGCTTGAATTAGCTTAAAACCAAAAGAGCCCTCATTTCAGGGCTCTTTTGGTTTTAAGAAAAAGCGCCGGCTTTAGCCGGTGCGTACGTTATTTTTGGATTTTTGCTAAAAAATTAATTTGGCTTTTAAAAATCAAGAGGGCGCTCGGGAGAAAGGGTTCTAGCCTTTCCCGAGCGCCCCTTGTTTGAGGGGGCACAAGCTCCCTCGGTGTGGACCCGTCGCCGCGAAACGACGGGGTCGAGCTGGGCCAGCGCCTGTCGGGGAGGCGCTGTTGACCGCTGAAACAAGCAAAAAGGGTGGGCATACCTTTTGCTTCAGCGATTGGGATGAAGTAAGTTGCCACCAGAGCCACGCTTGCCCATGGCGTGGTCTCTCTGACAACTTGGGCCAGAAGGGAGGGTCTTCCGGCCAGATGGCCTCCTAACCCATGTATGTCACATGGGTTAACGTAAGAGGCCAATCCTTGTAACTCTCACATATGCATCAGGTCGCAACCGCAATTGACGCACATGCGTGCGTCAACGCGGTTGCGGCTTCTGCACTGGGGGCAATGCTCAAGGGGATTTTTCCCCCTCTCCTGCCTAACCCTGGCACACCTGTCGCACAGCGGCGCGCCTTTGGGCGCGGGGCCCTTGAGCTTGCTTGACAAGCCAGCCAGGGGCTGGCCCGTGCAAAGGATCCTTCCCTCGTCGACCTCATGAGCATGAATGTCGTTGCCGATGGCAACACGTTGTACGCATTGTCTCTGCATTGCCTTCTCCTTTACCTCTTTTTTGTAATAATGTACGCCAAAAGGTTCAAGAAATTTTATAAAAATTTGTGTTGTTTGTCAATAAGGTATGCCGCCTGGACTTTGGCCGGTTTATTTTTTTATCCAGCCCTCGACAATAGTCCAAACTTGTTTGCCGGCAGGGTAGGCGGCGGGCAAAAGGAGCAAAAAAACGACGAACCAAATCAAATGTTTGCGTAAAAACTTGAGTAAGCTGATAAATAAAAAAGCGATAATAATTACCGCCAGTGGCAAGCGATATTCAACCGGTATAAGGTTCAAAAAGTGATTATAATAATTTAGGATTTTTTCCATTAGCTTTTATTATGGTACTTGTCATACACTTCTTTCAAGTGTTTATCGGTAAGATGAGTATAAACTTGAGTAGTTGTAACTGAAGAATGGCCAAGCAGTCCTTGAACGCTGCGTAGATCGGCGCCGGCGCGTAAAATGTCGGTGGCAAAACTGTGGCGCAAAACGTGAGGCGTGACTTTTTTAACAAGGCCGGCTCGTTTGGCCGCTTCCTTAACCACTCTTTCAATTTGTCGCGAAGTTAATCGCAAACCCGTTTCAGCTAGTTTATTGGAGCTCGTGTCATATTTTTTAACCTCTAGTTTGTTGGCCGAAGGGTGATCGGGACTTTTGACAAAAAGGGCCTTGTCGTTATCGATACGAGTGGCCAAATATTTTTCCAGCCAGCATCTGGCGTTATCCGACAAAAAAACCACCCTAATTTTGCCACCTTTGCCGGAAACAGAAAATTCGCCTCGCTTTAAATTAACATTGTCTCGGTTTAGTCCGGCTAGCTCGGAAACGCGCAAACCAGTTGAGAAAAGTGTTTCTAAAATCGCGCGATTTCGTAGATCGAGATCATCTGCGCCGGAAAAGGCCTCAAGTAGACGGACAAGCTCCTCTTTTTCCAAAAAGTGAATCACTCTTTCGGGGTTTTTGGCCAACTCAATCTTTTCCGGCGCCAAAGACTTTTTATCTGTTTTGGACAGATATTTGAGAAAACTTCGCAGGGCGATCATGTAATAATTAACGGTTTTATTAGAAATAGACTTGCCGTCAACTGTGTGTCTATTGAGTGCCAGCCGCCATTTGCGCACAAGCTCCAAATCGATTCCGTCAGCCGTTTTAACGCCGTTTTCCTCGGCAAAAGCCACAAACTTTTCTAGATATGAGGCATAATTACGAATAGTTAGTTGAGAATGACCGCGTTCAAGCTCAATATATTCCAAAAATTCTCTAATTTCTTTTTCCATAATTGTATTTTACGACATTAGCAAAAAGTTTTCAAAAAAGAGTTTTATTTGCTAAGATATGCTCGTGAGTATTTTAAGCTATGACCAAAGCGCGCTTGTGGCCATAAATTCTTTGTTGGTAGATAAATCACCAATTCTCGATAAAATAATCGAATTTTTAGCGGTTTATCTTGTTTATGGTCTGCCGGTGGCGATGATTATTTTGTGGTTTGCTTTTCCCGATAAAAGAAAGGCGCTTTTTTTGTCTTTTGCTGGAACGGTCATTGCTTGGTTAGTGCTGACTAAGTTTGTTGTGCCGGCGATTTGGTTTAGGCCTAGGCCGGATTTGGCGGCAATTGGTTTGAAAGAAGTTCTCTTTCATCGTCCCGACTATTCTTTCCCGTCCGACCACGCCACGGCCTTGTTCGGCATGGCTTTCGGCTTGTATCTTTTTAATTGGCGCAAAGCAGCAAATTATTTTTTACTTTTTGCAATTATTATTTGTACCTGTAGAGTGGCGCTGGGAGTGCATTTTCCGCTAGATATTATTGGCGGTGCAGTTTCCGGTTTAATCGGCGCGTTAGTTGCCAAAGCATGTTCTAAATTTTTAATTAAATATTTATATAATCCGATCGTTAGCGTTTTGAAAAAAGTGAGGATGGCTTGAAGAAGGAAGATTGTATCGGCAAAAGGCATCTGGCCGCGGAAGTTGTTTCTTGGTTTTTCTTTCCTCCTATTGTGGCGACAGTATTTTTTATTTTTTTAATATTTTGGTACTCCAAAGATTTTTCTCAAGGGCTGGGGTGGCTTGTCACGATCTCGCCTTTTCTTATATTTATTCCGATTATCTTTTTCATTATTTCTTATAAATTGGGTTGGATTAGCGATTTGGATCTTTCCAGAAGAGACGAGCGGCCAACTTTTTTGTTTGTTTTTATCACCATGCTTTTGGTCTCCTCGATTGTTTTATATCTGATCAAAGTACCAACGAGAATTTTTATTTATGCTTTTTCAGGATTAGTCATGACTCTGGTGACTTCGATCATCACACTTTTTTGGAAAATCAGTTTTCATACAGCTGTGACGACCAGCGTGGTAACGGCAATTATTATTTTAGGAGGGCTAAAATTCTGGCCTTTTTTCATCCTCATTCCTATTATTGGTTGGGCAAGGGTTTGTCTTAAAAAACATACTTTTTGGCAAGTGACGGGTGGGGCGGTTGTTTCGTTTTTAGTCACAGCGTTTATTTTTTATTTGTTTGGAGTAAATTTATTTTAAATTATGAGCGCAATTTTGGGGTTTCTTAGTCATTTTATTATTAACACCATTTCTACAATGGGCTATGGCGGCGTTGTTTTGTTGATGGGAATTGAATCGGCCAACATCCCCTTGCCCAGTGAAGTGATTATGCCTTTTTCAGGATACCTAGTTTCGACTGGCCGCTTTAATTTAATCGGAATTGCCTTGGCTGGAGGAGTGGGTTGCTTAATCGGCTCTCTTTTTTCGTATTGGATTGGTGCAAAAGGCGGCCGGCCGCTTATCGAGAAATACGGCAAATATATTTTGATGAGCAAGCACGATCTGGATGTCGCCGATAGATGGTTTTCGCGCTGGGGAATGTCGGCGGCGCTCATTGGCCGTTTATTGCCGATAATTCGCACTTTCATTTCTTTCCCCGCCGGAATCGCCAGAGTCAATCTTTTGTGGTTTTCTGTTTACACTTTTACCGGATCGGTGATTTGGTCTTACTTTTTGGGCTGGGTCGGTTACAAATTAGGGGCGAATTGGGACAGTTTAAAAACTTATTTTCACGGAGCCGACTATATCATCGGCACTTTAATAATCGTTGCTTTAGTCTATTGGATATATCGACATATCAAAAATAGCCGCGGAGGCGAGAAATAATTTAGAAGTGCTATAATTGAATCAGCAATTTTAATTATTTTTTATTATGCTGATTGAGATTTCAAAAGTTCGCGGTTTGCCGACGGGGGCGATTGATGAGGGCGCGTTGATTGGTACGGTGAAGCAAGTGGTGATATCGCCGGAAGCGGCTAGAGTTATTGGTTTTTTGGTAAAAATAAAAGGCCTTTTTCGCGGTCAAAAAGTTATTTCCTTTCAAGACGTTGTCGATATAGATACGCAAGGTTTGGTGATTAATTCGCGCGACAATCTCGTCAGCGAAAATGAGATTGTCCGAATAAAGGAGCTAGTTGATAGTCGTTTTAGTTTAATTGGCTTATCAGCACGGACTAAAAATAAAAAATATCTTGGACGAGTTAGCGACGCCGTGATTGAATCGACATCAGGCGATATTATTAGGGTATATGTAAAATATTTTTGGGACGAGAGAATTTTCGAACGATCAATGATTCATGAAATAAAAAAAGACGAAATAATTTTAACCTTTGACGATAAGAAAAAGGTTAAAAAGAAACAAGCAGTGATGGCGGCCGAAAAAGTGGTTGAAGCGGCCTGAATCAAGCGAACTATTTTGAATCAGAAGAAACTATTGATTAGTGGATTGAGAAGCCCTATGATTAAAGTAGGTCGAACATAAAAATAGTGCGCGGAGGGTGAGATGAAAAAGATGAATTGGCTGGATTGGACAGCCTTCATTTTAGTCGCAATCGGTGCCCTTAACTGGGGACTGGTTGGTCTCTTCTCATGGGACTTGGTCAAATGGATCTTCGGTGACATGACTACTGTCTCGCGTATAATCTATACCCTTGTTGGTATAGCGGCGCTGTATCGCGTGTTTACTATCTCGGCTAAGAGTTCGGATTAGTTCGCACCTTGTTGCAAAAGCGGTTTGTGGGAGGATTTTTCTTGTAGCTTTAAGCTCAAAGTCCGCTTTTGCTTTGAGCGGTTGAATAGCAAAAAGAGGTTATTTTAGATTTGAACTCAAATAAGAGTTTTGTGGTTTTATGCGAGTGTTGGAAAAGCGATTTTTATGTCGCTTTTTTGTTTGTTTAAGTTCTTAAGTTGTAATTAGACACAAACTCTATCTCAAAGCTTTTTCGTAAGATCTAAATGGAGGAAAAATGAACGAAAATATTAATCAAAAAATTGCCAAGATACCTTTTTGGCTGTGGTATCTGATTTCGGCCCTGCTCATTTGTTTCGACCTAATTTATACTTTCTTCTTTTTGAACAATAACTCAAAAGCTATGGAGGCCAGTCCTCTCAATGCCTATTTCGCCAGTATTTTTGGGAATAACTATTTTTTAGAAATGGTTCCTGTCGTGCTGCTACTCCTTTATGGTGCGGGCAAATTAGTGGGTTGGATTATTAAAAAATATTATCCGAAATCACAAATAAGAGGTGAAAATTACACGATGATTGTGGTGGCTTTGCTAGCTCTGCCCAATATTTTATTTAATGAAATATTGGCGATCTTGTTCGGCACAAAACCAATGCTTAGTTTTCGGGGAGCATTAATTTTTGGGCTGGTTTTAATGGCGCTGTTTGTAACTATGACCGAAATTGCTGATTCCAAAGCAACCAAGGATATTGCTAAATAACGGAGAAATGTTATGCCAGAATTTGAATCAAGAATTCCGGAAGAAGAAACTGGGGAATCAAAAGAAGAGCCAACTTCTCAAGAGTTGGTTGATTAGTGCTGTTCACTTTCCGGCCAAAAACTGATACATTCAACCTGTTAGTAAATAATTTTAAAATAAAATGCTCGAAGTTGGAATTGTTGGATTGCCAAATGTGGGGAAATCCACCTTGTTTAATGCTTTAGTGAAGTCGCAACTGGCGCAGGCGGCTAATTTTGCTTTTACAACAATTGAGCCGAATGTGGGCATTGTTGAGGTGCCGGACGACAGAATTAATCAACTGGCCGTGGTGGAAAATAGCGCTCGCACCGTTCCGGCGGCGATCAAATTTGTAGATATTGCCGGTCTCATTGCCGGAGCGCACAAAGGCGAGGGTTTGGGCAATAAATTTTTGTCGCATATTAGGGAAGTCGACGCGATCGCCATGGTGGTGAGGACTTTTGTCGATGAAGATGTTACCCACGTTAGCGGTAAAATTGATCCCCTGAACGACATTGAAACAATTTTGACGGAATTGGCCTTGGCGGATTTGGACACTTTAGAAAAAAGACTGGCGGCGGTGGAAAAAGAGGCGCGTTCGGGTGATAAGGGCTCGGCTAAAGCTCTTGAGGTTTACGGTGAAATAAAAAAAATTCTTCTTGAAGCGAAGCCAATTAGCGGTATGAAATTGACTGACGAGCAAAAAGATTTGATTCAAGAAGCAAATTTTTTGACGGTTAAACCATTTATTTATGTTTTTAACGTTTCGGAAGATGAAGTAAAAATAACCCCTGAAAAAATAATTGATGGCTTTTCTTTGAACGGATTAGTCGAAAAAGATCAGGTAGTGGTGATATCGGCTAAAATCGAAGGTGAAATTTCGGCTTTGACGAACGCCGAGGAACAGAAAGAATTTTTGGCGGAGTTAGGTCTTAAAGAGGCGGGTTTGGATCGTTTAGTCCAAGTGGGATACAACGTTTTGGGCTTGCAGTCGTTTTTTACGGCCGGTGAAATGGAAGCGAGAGCTTGGACAGTCAAGAAAGGGGCTAAAGCGCCGGAGGCAGCTGGCGTGATACACACTGATTTTGAAAAAAAATTTGTTAAAGCCGAAGTTGTGCCTTATGACGATTTTGTTGCATTGGGCGGCTGGCAAAAAGCGAAAGAAAAAGGCAAAGTACGGCTTGAGGGTAAAGAATATGCTGTTTGTGATGGCGATGTGATGTTTTTTCATCACGGAAAATAGTATATACTGAAGAAAAGCTAAGGAGGGAGATGGCAGGGATTAGTAGCGATATAACACCAGGGTCTGAAGCAAGCCAGCAGGTTTTGGCTTCGGCCGAGGCGACGCAAATACCAGTGGCTGAATCTGCCGATCAGGCATCGCCAGATATTGCTGTTCCGGAAGCGTCAGTTCCACCGGTGATTGAGCCAGCAGCTCCATCGGAGGTGCCAGTGGTTGATCCACTTACCCCACCGGCGGCTCCTGAAGTGCCTGCTGTGCCTGATGCAAGCCCGACCATCCCAACGGAACAGTCTGTGCCAGTTGGTATTTCCAATACTTCGCCAGCTAGCCCCGAAGGACAGCAAGCAGCTGCAGCGGTAAAAAATGCCTTTGGAGGTGACTATTCCGGTTTAGAAAGTGTCATAGGTTCAACAAACATCGAAGCTCAACCAACTCCGCCAACAGTGCCACCATCCACTCCACCGGAAGGCCAACAAAATATTGTAGAGGTAGCTGGGGCGGATAATGCTGCTGAAACGCCAGTGCCTCCAGCTGAAGCACCAGCGTCAGATCAGACTGTTTCGCCGTTAGAGGCGACAGCTCCACCTGCAACCAACCAAACGCCGGAGGCAACGCAGCCAACCGCACCCGAAGAAACTAAAGAGGAGCAGATCCCGCCACCCGCGACTATTATCACTCCCGACGGCAGTGTTACTCCGGGAAGTGACGAAATTAATACTAATCAAGATCCGCCGCCAGCCGAGTTTCCGCCAGCTGGCGCTGACGAGATATTTCCCGAGACACCAGCAACACCGTCGCAGGAAGAAGCATCAAATACGCAGGAAGATGAAGCTACTGAAGATATGATAGGAGAAAATATCCGGAGGATCGCAGCTGGTTTTGCAGCAGTTAATAAGGATTGGGAGCAACTTTTATTAATCTTGAAACAAAAGGGTATCGATGTAGGCGACGAAACCGGTCCGGAAAAAGGCAAGGGGGAATAAATGGAAATTACCGAAATACTTTACATAGTTTTAATCGTCTCGGTTGCCGTCATTACGATTACGATTGTTTGGTTAGCTAATGAGCTAATGCAACTAATAAAATCCTTGCGCCGATCGGCCAACGACACGGCTTTAATGACTAATGAACTTAAAGATAAGGTTTTGCTGGTGTCGGAAGCCCTTGATCGGGCGGGAACCGCGGCAACGAAAATAATTGGCATGATTGAAGATGGCATTGAAACTATTAGAGAAAAAAAAGATCAAATCTCGAATAGCATTGGTTTAGTCGCGGGTGTGGGGGATTATTATAAGCAGAGAAAACAAGCTAAAGTTGAGGAAAAAGAAGCTAAAGAAGCGTTAGAAGACGAGCCAGAAAAAGACACTGAAGATGAAAAATCTGCTGCCGAGACAAACGATAAAGAAGAGAAACCGAAGAAGGAATAGTCTTTTAATTATTTTTTTACTTTTGGCCGCCGGCTTGGCGTGTTTTTTTATTGTCAAAAAGAATTATTTTCGCTCGGTTTCGGTAGAAGTGGCCAAGAAAGATTTGCCAACAAGCGTGCCGTTTCCGCCTACACAAAGCGCTAGCGCATCGGCCACGGCTACTGGGACGGTTGTAAATATTGAAATTCCCGAACAACTGAATCTCGATATCCCTTTTACTTCCCAAGCGCCAAGGGCAATTTGGGATCACACTCACGAAGAGGCCTGCGAGGAAGCGGCAATATTAATGGCGGGGAGATATTTTTCCAAAGGCAAAATAAATGGGCCGGAAGATGCTGAAAAGGCCCTTCAGGAAATTATTGATTTTGAAATGAAAAAACTTGGATTTTTTGAATCGACAACGGCCAAGCAAACAGCCGAAATAATCGAGAGCTTTTATGGCTTAAATGCGGAATTAGTTTTTTCGCCCGATATCAAAACGATTAAGCGCTCTTTGGCCGAAAACAAATTGGTGATAGTGCCAACGGCTGGCCAACAGCTTGGTAATCCTTTTTACACCAGTCCCGGCCCTTTATATCACATGCTTTTAATCAAGGGCTACACGGCGGATAAATTTATCACTAATGATGCGGGTACAAAGCGAGGAGAGAATTATCCTTATAAATTCGCGACGGTTTTGGAAGCTAACCACGATTGGAACAACGGCAATGTTGCTGAAGGTGAAAAAGTGGTAATTATTGTGTCCAAGTAAAAGAAGAAGGCCCCGCGTTTCGCGGGGCCTTTGTGTTACTCGCCTGATTCAGACCAGGTAGCGCAAGACCGAAGAACATCCTTGCGCAAAGAAGTGGTATAGGGCGAAGTTGGCTAGCCCGTACACCAAGAAAGTCGTGGTGGTGCTGATCGAGACAGCCACGATCAGCAAGAGAACGCAATGGGGCCTCTTGACGTAATGTTCGATCGTCAGTAGCCCAGTTGTACAGGGAACCAAGATGAGCCATTGCACCAGCCCATCCCGAACCCAAAGGAGTTCGGCGCCGAAGAGGTCGCAGAATACGAGGACGGCCATTGCGATGAAGGCCGCCATGCCGGAGGCCATAAGTGCTCCTGCAAGAGTATCTTGACGCTTGCAGAGAAAGAACGTAGCGAGCCCGACCGCCGCCAGCAGCACCGTTGCGGCTGCGCTAGCCCCGATCAGCGTTCCGCATACTGCTGCCATCTGCATGACCACTCTCCCTGTTAAGGATCGCGCTCCGCGTTGGCTGAATTCTAAAACAAACGGCAATTTTAATCAAGAGTTCTTGATACTTTTCGTCCATTATTCTACTCTTTAAAAAGCAGAAGATTATTAATATGAAAAAATATCAATATTTAATTATTGGCGGCGGACCCTCGGGAACTTTTGCCACTCAAGCCATTAGATCGCGCGACCAAGCCGGTTCGATAGGGATTATCGACGATCAAGGCGAGCGGCTTTATTCAAAAGTTATTTTGCACCAATTTATCACTGGCGAAATTGAAAAAGAAAAGCTTTATCTTGAAAGTCCGCAGTGGTATCAGGAAAATAAAATAGAGCTTTTATCGGCCAAAGTTGAAGGGATTAATCTTGAAGAAAAGACGGTTTTGCTTCCAAGTGGTGAAGCAATTAGTTTTGAGAAACTCCTTCTAGCTTTAGGGGGAACGCCAAGAAAATTGAATGTGAGGGGCGAAAATCTTGCAGGAATAAGTAATTTATATTCGCTCTCTGATGCCGAAAAGATTAAAAATGAACTCGAAAAAGCCAAAAAAATTGTCATTATCGGCGGTGGTTTTTTAACTATTGATATTGTTAGCACTTTAGCGCGAGCGGGCAAGGACGTCACAGTGGTTGCGCGGACTCAAAGAATCTTGCAAGAAAAAATCGGTCCCAAAGGATCTGAAATCGTTGAAAAAATTATGACGGGAGAATCTGCCAAGTTTGAATTTAATGCGTCGGTGGAGCGTTTTGAAGGCCGGTTAGCGGTGGAAAAAGTGGTTTTAACTAGCGGAAAAATCCTGGCGGCCGATATGGTGATTGTAGCGGTTGGTATCGTCCCTAATATTTCTCTAGCCCAAGCTAGTGGCTTAAAAGTTGGCAAGGGGATCATTGTCGATCAAAAGCAAGAAAGCTCTGACAAAGATGTGTACGCAGCGGGTGATTTGTGCGAGGTAACCAGACAAAATTTGCCGGAATCTTTTATGCCGGGCAACTGGCATTTTGCTGCTTCTTCGGGCCGGACGGCGGGTTTGAATATGTCTGGAGCCAATGAGCAAAATGACGATTTGCCGCTTATAAGTAAAGTGTTGCCAAAATTGAAATTGGGCTTTGTTGGTTTTATTAATGAAAAATATTTTGCTGATGAATTTTGCAGCGAAAATAAATATATTTGTTCGTATAAAAATGATGATTATTTGGTTGGGTTAAGCACAATTAATCTTAGCCAACCAGTTTTTGAACTAAAAAAATTTTTGGGCCAAAAATACGACAAAGAGCTGATTCTAGGGTTTTTGAGGAGTGGGCGGGATTGACCAAAAAGGGTTTTTCTGGTTAACTAGGGCTGTTTACGCACCAAAGGAGGCAGAAATGAACGCCGATTCAGACGGTGCAAGGGCTGCGGCAAAATGGTTAAGACAAGAACGCATGCAGGAGCTGGTGGAGGACCGGGAAGCGGTAGTTTGCATAGCTTCAGGTTGTCCTTTTTACGAAGCCGCGGAAACGGCGAATTGCGCGGCGTGCACGGCTGGGCTAGCTCTTCCGGCGGGGATCAGTGAAAGGTGGCTCGAAACGTGGGCGCGGCATGCCACCAGATGTAAAGACCAGTAGGTCTTTCTGAATTGTTCTCCATTTTAGTTGTCTAACTAGCGTGTGCCATCAGGCGCCGAAACTCATAGTAGTCGGCGCCTTTTCGTTGACTTTATACCTTATTTTTTATAGAATATTGGCATCTCGTTGCCCTTTCAAAACTTTCTTACCGGAGGGTAAAATGGCGGCAAAGGCAAAGCGACAGAGTAGCGCAACGTCGTCGCAGGAGTATGCAGAAAATGTCGTACCGCCAACAACTGGAGTAAGGGAGGCCGGAACGTTCAACCCTTGTAACGTGCGGAGGGCGCTCTGTCACGTTAACAAGCGTTCTGGCCACAGGCCGGATCTTTTCCCTGGGATCTTCGACAGGGAGAAGTGTAAGGCCGTGCAGTGTCCAAGCTACGGGCGCTGCTCCTCCCTGCAGAATTAGTGAATAGCCGTTGGACAACGAGATGACCTTCACAGGAACGGCTTGTCTCACGAGATGAGCCAAGCCGTTCCTGCCGCTTTTTTTAAAATAGGTCGCAATCTTCGGGTCCCATCGTCTAGTGGTTAGGGCACCAGGCAGATTATTATGAATTCAATTTATGGCCCCATCGTCTAGTGGTTAGGACGCAAGGTTCTCATCCTTGTAACAGGAGTTCGACTCTCCTTGGGGTCACCAATTGAATTCATGAAGTAAAAAGGAATAGGTTTTTGTTCCACCCAAAAACCGCATCCTGGCAACTGGGGTTCAACTCCCCATGGGATCACCAGTTAACAAAGGACAATTAGGTTTTTGTTCCACCCAGAAACCGCATCCAAATTTTAAAAACTAATGGCGCGCGTTGACCAAAAATTTTTTAGCCAAGACACTCTCGATATTGCTCAAAATCTTTTGGGTAAAATAATTGTTTCTAAAATAGATGGGCAAACTCGCAAGGGCCGTATTGTCGAAACGGAGGCCTATATCGGCTCGGACGATTTGGCTTGCCATGCCCGTTTTGGACGGACCAAACGAACCGAAACAATGTATGCTCCAGCGGGTCGAGCATATATTTATTTGTGTTATGGCATTCACGAGCTTTTAAATATTGTTACTGACAAGGAAGGATCTCCCGCCGCTGTTTTAATCAGAAGAATTGAGCCCTTAACGGAAAAAGACCCTAAATTAAAATCATATGGGCCGGGTAATTTAACTCGCTATCTCAATATTAGCCGTCGCGAAAATAATCTTGATCTAATCAGTTCAAAAATGCTTTATCTTGAAGACGACGGTTTTGCGGCCGATTCGTTGTCGATTAAAACCGGTAAACGAGTAGGTGTTGATTATGCCGGCGAATGGGCCGACAAACTATGGCGTTTTTATTTAGATAAATAGTTTTAGCTAATCGATTGGCGTAGGGCCGTTTGAACCAAATGATCGATGAGATCCTCGAAGCTGATACCGGCAGCTTTGGCCGCTTTTGGCAGTAAACTTTCGCTTGTTAACCCGGGAATAGTGTTAGCTTCCAGAACGAATAATTTATCATTTTTGTCGGCGATCATATCGACTCTGGCGAAATGACGGCAACCAAGGGCGTTGTACGTTTTTATGGCCAAATCTTGCGCGCTTCGAGATAATTTTTCGGAGATTTTAGCCGGCACTATCTCTTGAGTGGAACCGTTATACTTCGACTTAAAGTCAAAGAATTTGGTTTGGGGCTTTATTTCGATTACCGGCAAAGCTTTTTTCTCGCCTTTTTCATTTTCGATAATAGCGACCGTTAACTCGCGACCGGCAATATATTTTTCAACGATGGCCTCGCGTGAATGTTCCAAGGCATTCTTGATGGCGATTTTATAATCGGCTTCATTGGTGCAAATAGCTACGCCCAAACTGGAACCGCTGGCGGCTGGTTTAACGACAAGAGGAAAGGCAAGAGAGGGTCTGCCGGTTATTTGGGAAATGATTTCGAATTCAGCTGTCGGAATTTGCTTGGCCTGGAAAATATATTTTGAGAATTTTTTATTCATGGCCACGGCGCTGGCGGAAGGGTTTGAACCAACGTAGGGGACGCCAATTTCTTCTAAAATTCCTTGTAAACCACCATCTTCGCCGAACTTGCCATGCAGAGCGATAAAAACCAACGAAAAATGTCTGGCAATATCAATCAGGGGGAAATTTATGACGCTGGGCAATTTAGCCGGATCTTTTTGGAGATTAGCAATTTCCGGTGGTTGCATCAGACGGCCGGTGCCGGTGTCGAGAATACCAACTTGATATTTGAGATTTTCCAAAGCGGCGACTACGTTGGCGCCTGATTTGATCGAAACCTCGCGTTCGCTGGATCGTCCGCCTAGCGCCACGAGAATCCTTGGTTTATTTGGATCTACTTGAATCGTCATATTAGAACAGTCTCCTTTAGAGTGTCGAGGTCAATGAACTTGTCAGCTTCTTCAATCAGTCTGGACGAAGCAGTCTTTTTAAAAGCGATCACTTCAGCACGACAGCCAAGCGATTTAACATGTTCGGCTAAGTCTTTGAAGTCACCGTCGCCGGAAACCAAGACAACGACATCAAGTTTAGAAGCAGTACGCATAATATCCATGGCAATACCAACGTCCCAGTCGCCCTTTTTTGCGCCGCCTAAAAAGATTTGCAGATCTTTAGCTTTTATTTCCCAGCCCTGTTTAGCCAGTGCCTCAAAAAAATTACTTTCCGGCTCAATGTCAGCTCTGATAACGTAAGCTATAGCTCGAATCAGCTGACGCTCGCCAACGCCAAGCTCCATAATTTTTTCAAAATTGACTTTTTTCGAGTACAAATTTTTGGCCGAATAATACATATTTTGCACGTCAACAAAGATACCAACGCGCTGATAATGATTTATTTTCATATAATAACCTCCAAGATTACTTTACAACAATTTTTTCTGTTACAGAAGGGTTATCTTCCAAATGGAAGCCATATTCCCCTTCGTTTTTAATTTTATAAGAGAATTGATCACCGTGATAAAGAATTGGCGAAACGCAATCGCTTAAACTGTCGTGGGTTGGGTGAGGATCGCAGGCAACCTGATGCGAAGTTGAATCCAAATTGATAATAGTGATTTCTTGTCCGGCAGACATTTGGGCTCTTGACGGCGAGAAGGCGCCATTTTCAATTTTTATACTACTGGTGAGCTGGGCGGTTACTGTAGCCGAAGCGCCATAATCGCGGATTGATTTTATTTGCAAATTCTGGCAACCGCAGAGCAAAAACATTATCAGCAGAGCAAAAATAGTCAAACCCGCTCGTCCGGTTTGCAATTTAAAATTCTTTTTTAGGTTCCAGTTTAACAGCGAATTTAAATTTTCGGGTTTTACCACTGCCATCATCTATCTCATCTGTTTTATTTTTGCCATAAAAGTCAACCAATTCGGCCGAGAGAATTTCTTTCAGCGTCGAAATCTCTTCCAGATTGGCCTTCACATCAGAAACTGTTTTTTGATTACCGTCTTGAAGCATGATGTGATCGCGAACACGCTTTTTTTCTAGCGCCTTCGCTTTAGCTTCTTCAGAAATTTCTTTAAATGAAGGATCGCTGTCGAGAGCCGATTTAATCATATCTTTGAGGGTGCGGTTTTCGGCCTCCAAGTCCTCAATCATTTTGATCCGTTGTTGAATACTAGCAATATCCATGTACCTCCTTTAAAACTAAAACACAAAAGCAGTTTAGCAAAAAATAGAGCAAAAGGGAAAATTACTCATACCTTAGAGCATCGAGAGGATTGATTTTTGCCGCTCTTTTTGAAGGATAAATTCCTGTAGAAAGACCGACAACCAATGAGAACATAATGATGATGAGCGTAAACCATAACGGCGTAGAAAATAGCAACACTGTTTCGGCACCGACCAGTTTAGCCAAGAAATTAATGGCAAAATTAATTGAGTACGATAAGAAAACGCCAAAAAATGCGCCGGCAATACCCCCCATGCCGGCAATTAACATGGCTTCAGACAAAAACATCCAATATATATCGCTATTGTCGATGCCGAGGGCCTTCATAATGCCAATATCGCGGGTTCTTTCAAGGAGGGCGATTGTCATAGTGTTAAACATACCAATGGCGGCGACAACTAAAGCGACACTGCCTAGAGCAACCAGGCCTATTCTGATGTAGCCAAAGACCTTGTCTATTTGGGCGATTGTGTCGGCGACGGAGGTGACAGTTAACCCCATGCCCTCGATTTCCGACCTAACCGCGCTAATATTATCTTTTTCAGAAACTTTGACCTTTAAAGCCGAATAAATGGTGTCGTCATTAGTATATTCAGAAATTAGCTTTATGGGGTAGTAAGCAAAAGTGGCGGTATTATCTTGAACTATACCGCTGACTTTTAAAACTAAATCTTTTGTCACAGACGTTTTGTCTTTTGTTTTGAAAGTAACAGTCAAACTAAGGTCTTGATTGATGATATCGGTCGGCTCTTGACCCAGCGATTGAACAAGGGCTGTCGAAATAACGGTTTTTTGTTCTTCGTCGGTGAAGGTATTTCCTTTAAATAATCGCAAATCCTCCAAAGCGAAATAGTCATCTTCGACGGCGGTAGCAACAATATCGGTCTTTTTTGTTCCCATAGCGGCTTTGCCGCCTAAAGAAAGAACAGGGCTAATACTGGCCACTCCTTTGAGGGTGGAAATCTTTTTGACCGTTGCGCCGTCCAATTTGAAACTTGCCGTTTTGCCTTGCGATACATCTAGGGTAGAAAGGGAATTGATCGAGCTAATTCTTTTGATCGAAAATTCTTGCAAGCCATAACCGAGCGAAACTAAGAAAACGATCGCGCCGATACCAACAGCAATGCCGGTTACAGTTAATATGGTTCGGCTTTTCTTGCCCATTAAGTTTGACCACGTTGTTTCAATAATCTGTGATGGTCGCATTATCCCTCTAAAGCGTGTTCACTTAGTTTAAAGTCGGCAATTTCTTGAACTGATTCAGTGTGATGATTGCGTTGTTCCTTGACAATTTGGCCGTCCCGCAGAAAGAAAATGCGATCAGCAAATTTAGTGTAATCGGGATTGTGTGTAACCATAATGACGGTTCTTTTTGACTTTTTGTTTAAGATATTAAAAATTTCCATAACCTCATTAGCAGATTTAGTGTCTAAATTTCCGGTCGGCTCGTCAGCGATAATAATCCAAGGATTAGCGGCCAAGGCACGGGCCATGGCCACTCTTTGCTGTTGGCCTCCTGAAAGCTCGGTCGGTTTTTTTTGAAAATGTTTTGATAGGCCAAACATTGCGAGCATCGATTGGGCTCTTTTGATACTTCGGACTTTTGGCTCGTTGTTAGCCAAAAGGGGCAAAGCAACATTTTCCTCGTTGGTTAGGTTTTTTAGTAGGTTGAACTGCTGAAAAACTATACCGATTTTGGTACGGCGATAATTTGCCATCTGATGATTGTTGAATTTGGAAATGTCTTCGCCTCTGATTTTGACCTTGCCAGTGTCAATCACCTCGAGACCGCTAATAATGTTCAATAGAGTTGATTTACCGCAACCGGAGGGACCGAAAAAGATCACAAATTCACCCGATTCTATCTCGAAGCTGATTTCTTTAAGTACGGTAAAGGTATTTTCGGCGAATTTGTAACTTTTGGTAATATTTTCTACCTCGATAACCTTTGTTTTAGCCATGTTTTTATTATAACAAAACTTTATTTGAAGCGGTTAACTACTCCTTGCCAAATTTGAACGAACGGACCGGCAACGGCGTTGTAGATAATAACGAGAATGTTCTTTTCTCTTTGAGGCGTGGTGAAGGTGTAATCGTCGGAATAGGCGGTGTTGTTGGCCCGATCAGCACTCTTGATTCTAAAATGATAAAGCGAATTCGGTCTTAAATCATTGACGATAATGGTGTGGGTAACATTAAGAGAAAGATCTTCTTTGGAACTGGAGTCATAAGTGTCGCCCATGCCAGTGCCATATTCAACTTTGCTTGTTGCAGGTTCGTTAGTTTCCCATGACACAATTAATTGGAATTTTACGTTTTCACCCGTGCCGGTTGAAGTTATTTCTGATTTGGCGTTCAAAATTTGTGGTGCTTCGGTGTCGGCTGTTGTAGTGAAAGTCATATCAGAGCCGTTTGCCACGTTGCCAAATTTGTCGATTGATCTGGCACTGATGTGATAGACGGTTTTAGGCGATAAGCCAATGAGGGTGACTATGTGGTCGGTGGTCATCTGGGCGCTTCCTTGCGATCCACCGTATTGCGTCGATTCGCCAAAATCGACATTGGAGTTAGCTTCGATATTGGTTTTCCAGCTGACTTTAGCCGTTGTTTCGCCAACTTCAGAAATGGTTACATCAGAAATAACTGGTGTGGGCGGAATTTCAAAGACGTAATCATCGGAAATTGTGGTATTGCCATCGGTGTCGGTGGCCTTGATGCGCAGATGATATTGACCGGCATTGAGGTTTTGCAGCTGAAATTTATGCTCGGTGTTGAGAGTAGCGTCAACGATTTCTTGATCGTAATTTGTGGTTTGGCCATATTCAACAACCGTGGTGGAAAGTTTTGAGGTTGTCCAAGAAACAATGGCGGAATTGTTAGTTATATCGGAAAAGTTCGTGCCGGAGATCAAAAGGAGAATTCTTTCCGGTGTGGTGAAATCGAAGACCTGCGAGTAACCAGTAATCTGAATTTCGTTTTTGGAAAGGACCTTGTAATAATACTTAACCGACGGGTCGAGATTATAAAGCGTTACCTCGTGATCGGATTTCATATCGGGCAAACCAACAACTTTTACCGTATCTTCTTGTCCGCTGGCGGTGGCTAGCGAAGATCCTTCAAGCAGGGGCTCGGTTGAGTAGGCAACGAAGGAATCAGATAGTTGATCGGTGTGCCAAGTAATTTTAGCGCGGACGCCGACATCTTGTTTCCAACCGAAGAGTTCGACGCTGGGTGGTGAAGTAACGTCGGGAGCAGTACCCGGGCTGGAGGTAACAACAGTACTGACGCGGGAAATATTGCCGTCGGTATCTTCGGTAGCGACTTTATAGGAATAATTAGTGCCAACGGCTAGATTCATATCTAAATAACCGTTTTGGTCGGCGTTGCCCAAAAGCGAGAACGTTTTGCCGTCGGTAGCGCGATATATTTTGTATTGTTTAAAGTTATTAATAGAAACAGCCGACCAAATTATCGCCAAACGATATTCACTTGTGTTTGAGTTAGAAGCATCTTTAATTTGAACATTTTCCACCGTTGGCAAAATTTCTTTGGATAAACTGACAATATTATTATAATTGTCGCGAAGTTTGATATAGACAGCTTCGGCATCACCCGCATCATAAGAAGAAACCGTGGTGTTAAAGGCCTGCCAGCTAGCTGACGTGAATTGGTCGGTATTAGAAATCATCATTGTGATTGGCGAGGATGTGTCGCTGGCAGTGAGATGGAGCGTGAGGGTAGCATCGCTTGCATTAATAATAAGGGAGGTTCCTGTTGGGGCGCCACTGTCTAAATTGATAGCTGATGAATCGCTGTAGGCATGGGCTGAATTAACTACGACCTTAATCCTAACTTTAAATGATTCGGTTAGGTTTTGATTTGGAAAGTCAATGCGAGGATCAAAGTAGGCAACATGAGAAATTGGGGTTTCGTTGCCGGTAATATTGGCACCAATATCACCGGATTGAGCGGCTGAAGAAGCGTCTTTCCAAGTGTTAGTAGTGGGGTTGAAATAAGCTATGGAAACGGTTGAGGTCCAGCGCAATTTATAGTCGATTTTCACCTTGCCAGCAGCGGTGGCGTTTTCCGATAGATCAAGCTGGTCGGCGGTAACTTCGCGCGGGGCAATATCGGCTGGCGTGACGCTAACGGTGGCCGAGTAATCGCTTACCATATAAGTTGAGTCTTGCTTAAGATAAGCGTATGCCAGTTTGTAATAATAAAGATTGTCATTAGCCAGTCCGGTATCGGTATATTCACTCCAAGTCGAGGGTGTGGCAGTAACTTTGGCTGGATCGGTGGTGAGTTTAGAAAAATTGGCGTTATTATCGCAATCGGTTTGGCAACGATAGATATATACTTGAGCATCAATATTGGCGTCTGTGGGAAAATCAAAAGGGTTATACCAGCTCAAAGTGGCTTGTTGGTGACCGGGAGCGGCTTCGACTAGATCGTTGCTATCGTTGGTGTGATCGGCGGCTGTGTGGGTTGAACCCGGAATGTGTTGGCTGACATATACCTTGCTTGGCGTGCTGTTAGCAGCGGGGAGCTGGCCGGTGGAAGCAATGGTTTTGAGAGGATTATTAGATTCAAACTTAGGATCATATCTTGTCTCATAATAGGTTGAAGTTGGATCAATACATTCAGAGACACTGATGGTTTGCGGTCCGCCCGATAAGAATTTGAAATAGTCCGTTGGAGTGTTTTCTGGTGTGAAAGTATAACTACCAGCCGATTCCGCCGGAAAATTGAAACATTTAGAAGTATCGTTGAGTGAAGATTTTGTGTATGGCAAGGTGGCGAATGTGTCGGAAGAAGAAAAATAAACCATACCAGATTTAGAACTGGCGTCGTAAGCATAATCTGTTTTGACATTGCCAAAGGCATCATAAGCGGTCAAAATTACACTTTCGGTAAAGGCCGTGTCATTGGCTTTTTCCCAGTCGGTACCGTTGAGCGAAAGAGTGGGACTGGCGGTTAGCGTAAAATGATCAATGGCCTGGGGTTTAACGGTAATGGTGAAATCGGTGTATTTACCGCTATTGGCGGTGGTGGCCACTCGCAAACGCAAATCATTGGCGGCGGTGACGACGGTAAAACCGCTACCGTCAAAAGTATGCGTACCGTTATCCATTCCTTCACCGGTGGTAAAGGTGTAGTGGTTGGTGTGATCGTAATCAAAGGCATAATCGGCGGTTGAGTTCAGCGGATTGCCTGGAGTGTCATTGGCTTTGTATAATTCAAACCAAACCTCGCCGGTGAAATTATCAATTAAATTATTGTAGGCATCATAAACGCTGGCGGCGGGCGAGTAGGGGGCAGAGGAATAACCGGATACGTCCCAAGCAAAGGAACTCATGGCAAATTTGTTAGAAGCGGTACGGGGATAATCGGCTAAGCTGAAGTGGTCGGCGCCGGCGCAGAGAACAGTAATATCGGTTATGGCATCATATTGGCTATCGACCGAATTGTGGACGACCAGCGATTGACTGCCCTTGGTTTTGAAAACAAAACCACTGCCGATAAAAGTATGTGTTCCGTTATCTGAACCATCGCCAGAGGTAAAAGTATAGCGATTACTATCGTTATAGGTAAAAGCGGCTTGGGAATCAGAGGAATAAAACCAGACTTGGCCGGTCCAGTCGCTTTTGACGTTGCCAAAAATATCTTTGGCAGTGACAGTGACGTCATTGGCTGGGGTGGAGAAAGCCACACCGGCGGTAACTTGAGTTAGACTACCAGCAATGGAAATTTCCAGCGAGCCAAAATCTCCCGGGCGCACCCGAATATTTTGGCTGGCGTCAGTCCAACCGGCCGAGGGTGATTCGGCGGCGGTAATATTCCAAAAACTATTGACGGCCGAAGGAGTAGCGTCTTTGTAATAGAAACTGGCCGAATTTTCGCCTACGGCAATATCTACATTATTACCGCTAATAGCGTTTTGGCAGCTACCATCAGAATAGAAAACGCCAGTTGATGAAGTGGTAGCTAAATTAATAGTTTTGGCTCCGTCATCATTAGTTAAATATATTTCGTTGTTGGCGGAATCGCGCAAGTTGACGGTCATTACGGCACTGCAGAAAGTGACGACAATGTCTTGCTGGGCAGTGGAGAAGCTGACGTGGTCGATGGCGGCGATGGTAAAGGAGCGCGTAGCAGAAGCGTTTGACCAATGCTTGGTGCCGTCAAAAGAATCAACGCCTTCCGGATCGTAACCGTAGAAACGCCAGTAGTAAGTAGTGCCCTGGGTCAAATTAGTTTGCATTGTCAGTATGGCTTCGCGGCCGCTAGAATAACCATCAGTTCCGGCGACATTACCGGTAGTCTTATCCTGATTGGAGAAAATCGCGGTGCGTCCGCCGTCCGTTGGATTTTGCGAAACGGTTTGGTCGAAAGTCGAAACATTTTGGGTGAAGCTGCTGTCGGTGGCAACCTGCAATTTGTATTGGATCCAATCTCCTTCAACATCGGTTGAATTAATACGGAAAACAGTTTTTTGAATTTGACCCGTTGCGGCGTCATTGGGGGCGTTCATGGTTAGTGAAGAGGGAGAGTGTTGCACGAAGACAGTGCCATCGCTTCCGGCAACGGCACTTGTGCCAGCGGCGCCGCCAGTGGCGGTTTTGATTCCGCTGTAAGAATCATTGGCTGGGTAAATAGTGATACGGCCACCACCGCCACCGCCGCCGTTTGAACCACCGGCGCCGCCATTGACCGTAATTGAACTACCGGCCGTACCGGAAAGCGTACCAGCGACTAGTTGGATTGAACCGCCAGAACCGCCACCGCCGCCAGCTGTTCCGCCGTTACCATTGGCGGTCAAAGAACCGGTTGAGCTTAAATCAAGCGTGCCAGTAACGGTTAATTTGATCATGCCGCCGCCGGTGCCTCCAGTCGTATAGCCACCGCCGGAGCCGAGATAATTATTGTTGGTTTGCGAGCCATAGACGACACCGCCGGCAGCTCCATTCGAAGAGTTGCCACCGGCACCGCCATAACCAGCACCGGAACCATAAGAACCTGAAACATTACCGGCGCCTGGGCCGCTATTGTAAGTAAAGCCGGCGCCAGTGGCACTAATTGTACCGGAAACGGTCGCATTATTGCCCACAGTGATAATCGGCCAAGCGCCGGAAGTGGGTGTACCGTCGCGATCAGCCAGAAGCTGCAATTCCGAATTAGCCGCTACAACCAAATCATTACCAATAGCCAAATTGTTTTGAGCCGGATCGGCGTTGGTAGAAATTTCTAGACTGGCGTAATTTGTCACTGTCAAATTATCAAAGCTCAAAGGCAAGGTCAAAGGGACCCGAGCCGTTCGGGTAGCTGGGGTATTGGTAGAATTATCGATAACCAAATCACCATAGGTCTGGGCCGTGGTCTTTTTATAAATCGTTCCGGCGGAGCCGTAGTAAGGACTGATCTTTCCTCCTTGAGCTTGCAAGGTTAAGCTGCTGGAGATACTGTCGGCCGCCAATTTGATACGCCCACCACCAGCGCTGACGTATCCATTATAAATGGCTCTTCCGCCATTAGCTGCGACAGTGCCATTGCCGGTGATAGTACCAGCGGTGATGTTGACCGACCCACCGGCGCCGCCGTTGTAAGTTATAGTCTGCCCGTTGGCACTAATGGTTCCGGAAAGATCAGCCGCACCGGTAACGGTCAGGATAATGGCGCCGCCGCCCCGACCGACTGTACCGCCCGAACCTAGATTAACCGGGTTGGAATAATCACCGTAAACAGTTGAGCTAGCAGCCCCATACCCTTCGCCGCCGTGGCTGGCACCAATAGCGTCACTGGTAGATTTCCCCGGACCTTTTTGGATGGTGTAGCCAACATAATCAGCGTTAATCTCACCCCCGCTTTGGACGGTGAGGTTAGTCAGGGTAAGGTTGAGTTTGTAGGTTTCCTGGTCGATGTTTGCATAATGGGTTAAACGCCCAGTCGAAGAGATCGTTAAACTTTTACTTGAGAGATTTGTAACCGTACCGTTCATATCCGAATACATATGGTTCAAGGTCCAACTATCCGGCACACTGACGGTACCGGCATTAACTACGCCGGAATTTTTATCACCAGTGATAGTGCCGGAGTTCAAAGCCAGTGTTTGGCCGGCATCAACGGCTAGCAAACCATAATTGGCAAAAGTAATATTATCAAATTGATAAGAACCGGTATCAGCCGAAGTTTTGAGGTGAGCGGCATATTGGTCATAAAGGGCTGGCG
>CAZOJE010000003.1:0-90508 GCA_964580065.1 uncultured Candidatus Saccharibacteria bacterium | reverse complement strand
AATACATATGGCTCAAGGTCCAGCTATCCGGCACACTGACGGTACCGGCATTAACCACGCCGGAATTCTTATCGCCGATGATGGTGCCGGAGTTCAAAGCCAGGGTCTGACCGGCATCAACAGCCAAGAGACCGTAATTGGCGAAGGTAATATTATCAAATTGATATGAGCCGGTATCAGCCGAAGTTTTGAGGTGAGCGGCATATTGGTCATAAAGGGCTGGCGTATTGGTAGAATTATCGATAATCAAATCACCGTAGGTTTGGGCGGTAGTCTTTTTATAAATCGTCCCGGCCGAGCCGTAGTAAGTGCCGTACTTTCCCCCTTTAGTTTGTAGGGTTAAGCTGCTGGAGATACTGTCGGCCGCCAATTTGATCCGCCCGCCGCCGCCGACACCACTACGATAAGATGTACTGCCGCCATTAGCTGCGACAGTGCCATTGCCGGTGATAGTGCTAGCGGTGATGTTGACTGAACCGCCGGAGCCGCCGTTATATCCTATAGTCTGTCCATTGGCGCTAATGGTTCCGGAAAGATCAGCCACACCGGTAACGGTCAGGATAATGGCGCCGCCACCCCGACTGTCCGTGCCACCAGAACCTAGATTAACCGGATTAGAATAATCACCATAAACGGTTGAGCTGGCGGCCCCATATCCTTCGCCGCCGTGGCTAGCACCGATAGCGTCACTGGTTGATTTCCCCGGACCTTTTTGGGTGGTGTAGCCAATATAATCAGCGTTAATCTCTCCGCCGCTTTGGACGGTGAGGTTGGCAAGGGTAAGGTTGAGTTTGTAGGTTTCCTGGTCGATATTGTTGTAATGGGTTAACCGCCCGGTTGACGATATAGTCAGCGATTTGCTACTGGAATTAGTAATTGTACCGTTCATATCCGAATACATATGGCTCAAGGTCCAGCTATCCGGCACACTGACGGTACCGGCATTAACTACTCCAGAGTTCTTATCACCGGTAATGGTGCCAGAATTCAAAGCCAAAGTCTGACCGGCGTCAACGGCCAGAAGACCGTAATTGGTAAAGGTAATATTGTCAAACTGATAACTTCCGGTATCAGCCGAGGTTTTGAGGTGAGCCATTTTTTGAACATTGAGTCCCGGCGTATTATCCCCATTATCCACAATCAAATCGCCATAGGTCTGGGCGGTGGTTTTTTTATAAATCGTTCCGGCCGAGCCGTAGTAAGTGCCATACTTCCCGCCTTTAGCTTGCAGGGTCAAACTGCTGGAGATACTGTCGGCGGTCAACTTGATACGGCCACCGCCACCGACTCCGATATAATTAGCAGTGGGTCCGCCGTTAGCCGTAACCGTGCCGTTGCCGGTAATGGTCGCGGCGGTAATATTAATTGATCCACCGGCACTACCATTAGTAGTGTATTCACCTGATATTCCGTTGCTGGTGATGATGCCGTAAAGATTGAAGGTGCCGGAAGCAGTAAGAGCGATGGCTCCACCACCAGCATTAAAGGTGCTGCCACTACCTAAACTAACCGGATTGGAGTAATCGCCGTAAACGGTAGTGTTTGCTGCTCCGTAGCCTTCGCCACCGTGGCTGGAACCCACACTAGCATAAGTGCTTGATTGGCCCGGACCTTTTTTGGCAGTAAAACCAAGCCCTTCAAGATTTATAGCAGCCGAGGATCCGATGATTATATTGGCGGCGGCAAATTCGTTGCCGCGACCATCGGTGACCCCGTCATGGGCAACGGTGACATCGCCTTCAGATCGAATTATAGCGTTGTTTAGAATCAAACTGCCGGTAAGGTTAATTTTGAAAGTATCAGCGTTCAGCGAAGGGTGCTTATTGAAGTAAATACCTCCTCCCGAGCTGACTTCAATCGTATCGATAGCGTCAGCGACCGAGTCAGCTATAATCGTGCCGCTATTTGTCAGGTACACATAATCGCCGGCGGCCGGCACGGTGGAGTCGGACCAGTTGGCGGCCGTTGACCATTTATCGTCAGTTCCGCCTATCCAAGTTTTAGCTTTTGGGGCAAATTTTAGCGCGTAAGGACTGGACGATCCGGAGATAAATGAAGCCGGAACGTTGTTTGAGGTATTTTTGAGAACGTTTTCAAAAGTGATTGTGCCGACCACGCTGCCGGTGTTGTTGTTGCCGGAAAAGTCGGCTAGAGTGGTGCCGCTACCTTCATTCATGGACCAGCCGCCAGCTAAACCAGTTTCCGGCGCGCCGGTGGCAAACAAACCAACTTGAAATTGAGCGAGGATTTGCGCGTCGCTTAAGGCGGTGGTGTAAAGCCGGGCTTCATTAATCGCTCCGTTAAAATATTCAAATCCGTTGTAGCCAATATAAGTGGCGCCGGTTTTAGCTGTCAAAGTTTGCCCTGTCCAAGTGTCGGTATTATAGCCGTCCAAATATAATTTAATTGTGCCGCCAGTGACGGTCGCGGCAACGTGATGCCAATTGTCATCCATAACATAGGCAGTGGTTGACGTTCGATTGGTACCACCGGCAATCGAAAAATTAAGATAGCCGCCGGTAGTAAGGCCTAGCCAGTCGCCACCTGCTTTGCCAATAATCCAGTGCCAGCCGGTATCGGAATTCACTCTTACCCAAGCTGACATAGTTAAGGTAGTATCGAGATTAGTTGAAGAAGCGGCCGGCACATTAATATAGCTGGCACTGTCGTTGTGAGTAGTGGCGTAATTACCGGAATTTGTGTATGGCAGGATGTTTGCGGAGCGGGTAATGCCGTTAGTTAAAGTGGCGGTATAGCCATTACCAGAAACATCGGTGGTGGAAGTCCCGCTAATTTCGTCAAAATTATAACCGGCTAAAAGATTAGTGTCGCTGGTAAAACGGGAGGGGCCAAGACCGCTTTGATAGTGGGCCGTTACCTCGCTGGAAGTAATGGCGCGATTATAAATTCTGACACCGTCCATATTGCCTTTGTAATATGAGTCGCCGGAATAGGCGCTTCTCCCCAGATAGTTATTAGTTCGGGTTGCATTATTAGGAACGTTTTGCGTGCCGGTGGCGATGGAAACGCCATTTTTATAAATAGTCACGGCGCCAGCGGCACTTTCGGTGACGACAAAATGCTGCCATTTGTTTAACTCGAGCGCATTGGTTGCATATACGTTGGCTGGGCAGGTGGCAGTACCGTTGCATACTACATATAGTAGGGTCGTGGTGGTGCCGTTGCGCCCAAAAAGAATATTATTGTTGGGCGCTCCGTTTCCCAAATCGACGAATCTGCCCCAATTTTGGGCGGCCGTGGGGTAGGCCCAAAGCTCAAAAGTCAAACCGTTAGTGAAATTAGCGAAGTCATCCGGCATATCAACATAATCATCGGTACCGTCGAAAGTGGCCGCGTTGTTACGAGCAAAAAGAGCCGACTGCAGGGCGCTGGGATAAATATTGTTACTGCCATCGGTAGTGACTGATACGGCCGAAGCAAAACTGCCCGAGCTGACTTTTTGAACGTATTTCACGTCGTTGTTAGAACCGTTATTATCGGTAAAGTAAATTTGGACCAAATTATTTTTATTTGAGCCGATGCTGGGGTAGCGGTCGTTGTGATCAGAAGTAATTTCGGTAGCGTTGGCGTCCCAGCCGGCTTCAGCGTTAGTGTTTTGTTTGTAAAGTATGCCCTTAGTGCCACTGCCGCGCCAAGTCAGATGCAGATAATTATTGTCAACCGATTCAATAGCGGAAAACTCCAAACCGGTGTCGGAGTCAACTTCGCTGGTGATCGATTCATTAGTCCAGCCATTGGCTTTCCATGCGCCAGCGTAATAATTCCATTTAATACTATTGGCTTCTTTATAAATTAGCGCCGGTCTATCATCCCAATTTATTAATACAGGATAGACTCCGGAATCGGCGCTGGTGGCTGTTTGAAGAGAATCGCTCCACGAAGAGCCGCCGTAGCTTTTGACTTTAATCGAGTAACTCGAGCCGTCGTAATAGCGATAAGCCACATAAGTCGTACCGGTTTCAGTGGCAGAAACGCTAGGATACATTTGGCTGGTGCCACCCGATTCAACGGTTTGCTCGCTGCCGACGCTGATCGTGCCATCGCTATAAGAATAGGATATTTTGCGGTAAAAAATATAAGAATCTGTGCCGTTATGAGAGTAGGCAAGATGAATGTTGTTGAACGGGTCGATCCAGCCGGAGAAGCCGTTATCGTCAACCGTTGCGCTGTCCAGGATTTTGGTGCTGCTAGACCAGTTGCTTCCGGTGTCGGTTGAAGTTCGGTAATAAAGCGAGCTGCCATCGGAATAAATTTTAATTAAAGTACCATCAGTCGTTTGAAAAAGAGTCTTGTCTTTAGCGTAAGAATTTGGGTTAGTGGTCGTCACATTGCTATCGATAGTAACCGTCGGATCGAGATAAAGTGGAAACTTAGCTGAATCAACAAAGCTTGAATCAATTCGATAAATGGCTTGTTTGGCAGTGTTGTCGAGAGCAAGTTTGACCTTGCCCGCCGTTTTGTTTGCGTCCCAAATGGTTGGGGCGGCAATTTGCATGATAGTTTGGCCGGCCGAATCTTTAAGTAAGAAACTATTATCAGTTTGTTCCTCGGCAATTAAGTCGCCAAAATCAAAATTGAAGGCAAGATTATATTGCTGATCCAGCACCAGAGCCGCTTTGTCCTTAATAACAGCCGTTTCTTTTAATTTGGTTTGAGACGGTGAACTAACGAATTCGTATTGCAAATCGAGATAATCATTTACCTTGACGGTCGTAAGGTTATCTTTTTTGGAAATCGATTCAGTTTTAGCGGCTTTAACCGATTTTTGATTTGGCTCGACCGTGGGGCTGGCGTTAGGACTGACCGTGGCGCTTGATGTTGCTGCAGCGGTGGGCGAAATTAAAGCGCTTTCTGGTGTTGTCGAAATTGCTTCGTCCGGCTCTTGGGCTTCGGCTTTAGAAAATAAATTGATTAGACGGCTTTTGAAAGACAAATTTTTTTCGCCTTCTGAAACCGATTGATCAACTAGATTGCTGGGTTGCAGAACAGTGAAATTGATCGCTTTTGCCTTTGTGTTGTCTTGGGGCTTGGCTTGAATTTCAACTTTGGCGTCTTGGCCGGTTGGGGCAAAAGTCACTTTAGCGGTCGTTGACGATAAAACCCTTTCGCTATTTTGAATGTTGCTGAAAATATTTCCGTCGGTAATTTCGCTGATGACGGCCGATTTGCGTTCACCGATATTTTTAGCTTTAGAAGCAGAGGGCCATTCAATCAAATTAGCGGTGACAAAAGAAATTAAAACCAAGTATGAGGCCAGAGCAAAAGAGTGAACCTTAGGCGAAATAGGGTTGAGGTGCCATTTCTCGTACCAGCTAAATTTGATTTTAAGCTTTTGATCGATATCGCGAAAAGCCGACCAAGTGACTTTAGTACCACCTCGTCGCACGAAATTTTCTTTGGCCCGAAGAGCAATTTCGGCTTTTTTTAATCGAATAATCCGGCGATGTTCCTCGAGTCGGGCTTTTTTAAGTTGTTTTTCATAATTGCTTTGAAGTTTTTGCTGCTTTTTGATTAAATCAACTTCACTTTTTTTTCTTTGCTGAAAGATACTTTTTTGAATTTTTTCCAGCTTAGTGGGGAAATAGTCTTGCTCCTTTTCGATTTGTTTTCTTTTCTTTTCAAAAATCGACAAAATGCGCTCGGTTTTGGCCAGTTTTTTCTGTTTAGCCAATACAGTCCAAGCTTGCTTGAAATTTTGGCCGACTCCCTTAATGTTTTTGAAAAGTTTATTCACGGGTTTTAGCTAATAAATTTTTAATTTCTTGGCTGTCGGGAATTTTTTCGAGAGCTGTCTTGGCGCTATCGGCCGCCTCGGCCTTTTCTCCTGATAAAAGATAGGTGCTAATCAGATTTACC
The DNA here is from genome assembly GCA_964580065.1 of uncultured Candidatus Saccharibacteria bacterium. GTDB lineage: Bacteria > Patescibacteriota > UBA1384 > UBA1384 > DTJR01 > CAZIOI01. The sequence continues at coordinate 84,631 of CAZOJE010000003.1, read as the reverse complement.
CAAGCAGTTTGGCCGTAAGGGTTGTTAGTGACCGCTTCCTGATAACTGGCTATGGCTTTATTATAATCATTCATCTCTCGATAGCAGTTGCCGATGAGGTTTTGGTAAAAAGCGCTTTTTTTGGAATTGCCAAGAATTTTAGCGCAATCTTGATAAGAATTGGCGGCAAGTTCATATTTTTTGCGGGCGAAATTAACGATGCCGTTGGCATTACAGACAAATTCTGCGTCCTCGGAAGTAACCTTGTATTTTTCTAGAAGCGCCGCCGCTTCGTCGTATTTTTTTTCTCCGAGTAGATTGTCTATCTGATTTTTAAAGTTTGCACTAGACACTTGTTTTTTGGGAAACAAAAATTTATAGGTAATTCCGCCGCCACACAAAAAAACCGCAATGATCACCGTCAAAATTGCGGGGAAGTATTTTAATCTGGTTAATTTAGAATTTTTCCCCTCCATTTGAATTCAATTTAATTTTACCAGTGAGTCAGCTTAAAGTAAATATACTAGATAAATAAAAATCAAAAAAGCCACCGTGCCTTTGAGAACGTAAGAGGCGGGCAAGGAGAACTTGCCGATTTTGATCCAAGGGTACCAAGTTGTGTCAACGTGATTCCATTTATAAAATGGGCGGCAAGGATTAAATACAAACCACATGAAATCCTCAATGATTGTTCCAATAAGATAGGAGGCCAAAAGAACCCACGCCAAATGCCAACTAAAACCAACCAAAACAAAAGGGAGGATGAAAAGCAGAATAGGAAAAAGAATGTAATAAGTCACGACGTGATAAGAAGTATAATCGTGATTTTTGCCGATTTTAAAACGCCAAACTTTTTTGTCGCGCGCCCAACCCTCCGGTCCTTCCAAAACTGATTCAGAGTAGGCAAAGGCCACCATTGCGGCCTGAATTGTTAAAAAAATTTTTAATTCATTCATTATTTTTGCAACAACCGATAAAAGTGCTCTTTAATTTCGTATAATCGCTGACTAGAAAAAATAGCCAAAACAGTTTAAGCGGATATTTGTGCTCGTGAAGATTCGGAAAATTTGGCTCGGAGACTAGGATTCGAACCTAGGTTGCGAGGGCCAGAACCTCGTGTCCTGCCACTAGACGATCTCCGAATATCTTTTTCGCTTCAATAGATTATCAGGTTTTGCCGAATGAATCAAAGGATCGCGAAGGCCAAAGGCAAAAAAATTACCTTGAGAGCAGCTGTTTGTAAACGGTCACTGTTTTATCAACCATGGCTTGCTCGGTAAAATGGGCGGCAATTCTTTTCTTTCCGGCTTGGCCCAATTTTGTTCTCAAATTTTTGTCAAAAAGCAATTTTTCGATTTTGGCGGCAATATCATCGGGACTTCGCGGATTGACGAAAACGCCACATTCTTTTGTTACTAGCCATTTCAGTGTGTCAATATCTGAAGCAACAACAGGTAGGCCGACCGCCATGGCTTCGCCAACCGCTAAACCAAATGATTCTGAAAGGGAAATATTTAAAAAAATAGAAAAATGTTGAAGTCTTTCAGCTACAGAATTTACTCGACCGTAAATATGCACCGTGTGATCGACTTTTTTGCTTTTAACTAAATTTTTTAACCTTTTTTCTTCTGGTCCTTCGCCGATAATTTGATAATGAAAATTTAAATTTGGGTATTTCTTCTTTATCTTGGCAACCGCCAGAATGGCATTTCGATGATTTTTTATCTGGTTCAGCGATCCAATTGATCCGATGACGAGCGGAGCTTCGTCGGGCTTTTGCAGCAAATCTGCTGATAGAAATTGCGGATCAACGCCATTAGGAATAATGACAACTTTATCTTTAGAAAAACCCTTGGCAATTAAAAACTCTTCAACAGTTTTGGAGACAGCAATTATTTTATCAGTCCAACGCTCCATAAATTTAAGACCGTTGAGCTGAAATTGTTCTAGGGCAAAATTCGGCAGATGAAAATATTTTGTCCAAAGGTGCTCGGTGTAAACAACTTTAACATTTTTTACTTTTCGGGCGGCTAACCGGCCGAGCCAACCGCCTCTTGTGCCGTGGCAGTGAACGATTTGCGGCTGCTCTTTGATGATGATATTTCTGATTTCATGATCAGATTTGCGATCAAAAAGACCGTCCATTTTTACCTCAAAGGTTTTAATGCCGGCTCCATGGGCTTTTTTGAGTAAGGGTCCCTTGGGAGCAACAATAATGACATTAAAATTTCTTTTTTTAAGCTCTTTAGAGAGACGAAAAATATGCGATGGGGCACCCGTGGAAGATGAGTCGCCGGAAATTTGAATTACTTTGATCATAAAATTTTAAGCGCTTCGTTAATTCTTAAAATAGTTTGATCTTGACCGATTGCCTCGGCCAATTCAGCGGGTGAAGGCGATTTTTCTGCTCCCGACAACGCATAGCGAATCGGCCAAAAAACATCGCCGTTTTGTAAATTGTTTTTTGCGACTGTTTCGGTTAGGGCTTTTTGAATATTGTCAGAATCCCATTGTTCGATCTGTGACAAAGCTTTTTTGGCTTCGTTAAGACCCAATTTAGTGGCCTCAACGGACGATTTTCTAAAAACCAAGAGATTTTTATCTAATTGAGGCGCTTGACGCAGAAGTCTGATGCTTTCGATCGCTTCTCTAAGATTATCTTGGCTGCCGCGGCTGATGAGTTTTGCTTCGCCGCCTGTTACATCTTCTAAGCCGTGCGATTTCGCCAAAAGCACGATTTCTTCAGGCGCTTTTTGGCTAAGATAATGCCGATTAAAATTATTCAGTTTTTTAATGTCAAAAATGGCTGGTGACTTATTGACGCCGGATAAATCGAATTTTTCCACCAGCTCTTCAAGTGAAAAAAATTCTTCGTCGGTTTTGGGATTCCAGCCCAAAAGAGCCAGAAAATTCAAAATTGCTTCGGGCAGATAACCGGTTTTTTTATATTCTAAAATTGTCGTGGCACCGTCGCGTTTAGAAAGTTTGCCTTTAGTGGGGGAGAGAATGACTGGCAAATGAGCGTATTGAGGCGGCGTAAAGCCGAACATTTCAAAAAGAAGGATGTGCTTGGGCGCTGAAGGAAGCCACTCTTCGCCGCGAAAAACGTGGGTTGTGCCCATCTCATGATCGTCAATGGCGTGGGCAAGATGATAGGTTGGAAAACCGTCAGATTTTAGTAAAACTTGGTCGTCCAAAGTGTCAGAATTAACCTTAATCTGGCCGCGAATTAAATCGTCAAATTTAATTATTTGATTTTCGGGCATTTTCATTCTAATAACGCAACCTTCGGCAAAGGGAAGGTTGAGGTCGCGGCAGTGGCCGTCATATCGCGGCGAAAGTTTTTTAGCCGTTTGGTCCGCACGCACTTGTTCGAGTCGTTCCTTGGAACAATTACAAACATAGGCCTTGCCTTCGTCAACCAGTTTGTGAGCTGCAGCTTGGTAAAGATCTAATCTTTGCGATTGGACAATGGGATTATCAATATTTTCCGGAGCAATATTGAGCCAGCGCAAAGCTTCTTTAATTGTTTCGATCGATTCGCGCGTGTAACGGTTTTGATCGGTATCTTCAATCCGTAACAAAAATTTACCGCCGGAATGCTTGGCGAAAAGGTAATTAAAAAAAGCGGTTCGGATATTGCCGATGTGTGGATCGCCGGTAGGCGAAGGAGCAAAACGTGTGATGATCATATTTTTTAGCTTAAAATTTCTTCAACTGCGTTTTCAAAGTGTTCGATTGCGGGTGGCGTGCTGGCGGCATCAATGGAAATAATATCAATTCTAATTACACATTTAGGGTACTTTATCTGAAGCGATTTCGCAAGATTGACAAGCTTTTTTCTCTTAAAATAATTAACCATCTCCCAGCCCTGGCCTAATTCATCGCCGGATTTGGTTTTAACTTCTGCCACCACGAGAATGTCGCGCTTTCGAGCGAGGATATCAATTTCGCCTGCTTTGGAGCGCAAATTGCGAGCGATAATTTTATAACCCTTGTTCCGCAAAAAACGCTCGGCTAAATCTTCGCCCCAAGCACCGGTTTGTTTTTTGAAATAAGCCATCTTTTAATTTTAGCAAAAAGCGACCCTTCGAGATCGCTTTTTAACTTGAAATTGATTTGAGAATTATTTTTTTTCTGGCTTTTCAGCTTTGTCTTTTTTGTCTTCAGTTTTATCTTCAGCTTTAGCAGGTTTTTCGACAGGTTCGGTTTCTTCTTCCGGCTCAACACTTTCTTCATTTTCGGTTTCTTCAGTTTCAACTTCTTCGGCCGGCTCTTCTGGAGCAACGACATCTTCCCAAACGCCCAAGTCTTCTTTTTCTTTGCTCAATCTCTTAGCGCCTTTGCCGATTAAACCTCTAACGTAATAAAGTTTGGCCCGCCTGACTTTGGCGGAACGAATTTTTTCAATTTTGACAATAGCAGGGCAATGTAAGGGGAAGAGTTTTTCGACGCCAACACCTGAAGCAATGCGGCGAACCGTGAAAGTGCCGTTGATACCGCGACCGTGTTGGGTTTTGATGACCAAACCTTCAAAAACCTGGATTCTTTCCTTGTTGCCTTCGTGGATTTTTTGATGAACGCGAATACGGTCTCCCGGTTTGATGTTGGGGACGTTTTTTTTCAGTTGAAAATGTTCGTGAGTGATAGTGCTATCCATAATATTTTAAATTTATTTCTTTGTTGCCGCTTTTTCTTTAGCCGGTTTTTTAACTGGCTTGGCTGGAGCTTTAGCCGTGGCGGTTTTGGTTTTTAGCTGGTTAACAGATACTCTCTGTTTGATTTTGGTGTTGCCGGTAAAATTAACGTAGCGAACTTTTTTAAATTCAACGATGCCATCGCGCAGGGAATAAAGGGTATCGTCTTTGCCAACTTTGACTCCCTCTCCAGCCATATAAGCGGTGCCGCGCTGGCGGATGATAATTTGACCGCACTTAATTGGCGAGCCACCATAAATCTTAACGCCTAAGCGTTTTGATTCGGAATCGCGGCCTAATTTAGTGGTGCCTTTTGCTTTTGTATGAGCCATATTAACCTTGGTTGAAAAATCTAGTTATGCAACCTCAAACATTTAGTTGCCTTTAAACAACCTCAACAGAAAGCATTTTAGCAAAAAAAGGATTGACTTTCAAGGGGTTTAAAGATATTATTTGCCGATGCGTTTTGCATCTATTAACTCCCGCTTTAGCGGGAGAGAACCTTGAAGGAGTGATGACTGTGAGGTTTTCCCCAGGCGTTGAGGCGGTCGTTCAGAGAGCGATGGAGGGGGTAGTCTGGCCGACCGTGACACAAGGGTTGCGCCGCATGTTCCCGCACATGGACCTTGCGGGAGCGGCCTACATTGTCCGGAGCGCCGTGCAGGCCACCCCTATCTTTGATAAGGGGAGGATCTATGTCGGAGCGAAGGTTTGTGTCGGCCTCGACTTCGGGGCCTTGGTGGGGCCGGATGACCCAAAGCTGATTGAGAAGGCGCTCGAGGAGCTTGTCGAGCGCCTGCCGAAAAGCATGCAGCCCCATAAGGTGACTCGGGCCGTTGATTGCCTCGCGAGAGACAAGAACGGCCAGCCAGAAGTAACGGCCAAGCTTCTCCTCGAGGTGAGGGAGGAAGACGTTGATTATCTCCTCGAGAAGGCCTTTGAGCTGGCGCGGGCCGCCGAAGAGGCGGGCGCGCCGTGGGCCAGATCGGTTGTCGAGGCGCTCGAGCTCATCGGCTTCCCCGAAAGGCGATGAGTGAAGATAGTGGAGAACTACTAGGGGCCTCGGGTGCGACAACGCAACCGAGGCCCTTTTCGTTTATAAACGAAGATGATACGTTAATATCAAGCCGATGGGATTCGCGCAACAGTTGCGCGACTCCATAAAAAACTATATTTTATGCGTAAATCCGACTTTGTCCACCTGCATGTTCACTCTCATTTTTCGCTTTTAGACGGTTTGGGTACTCCCACAGCCATTGTCAAAAAAGCGAAAGAATTGGGTATGGAAGCAGTGGCACTCACTGATCACGGGGCAATGTATGGCGCAATTGAATTTTATAAAGCGGCCAAAGAAGAAGGTATTAAACCCTTGGTAGGCGTGGAAATTTATGTTGCGCCCCGAAAATTATCCGACAAAGTCTCAAAGCTTGACTCTAGCCCGCACCACCTTGTTCTAATTGCTAAAAATGTCGAGGGCTATCGCAATCTCATGAAGCTCGACAGCATTGCCCAATTAGAGGGCTTCTATTATAAGCCGCGAGTAGATAAAGAAACTTTAAAAAAATACGCCAAGGGCGTGATTGCTAGCTCGGCTTGTTTGGCCGGAGAAATCCCGCGGCTTTTAATGAGCAAGGATTTTGACGGGGCCAAAAAAGTTTTGCAAGAATACAAAGATATTTTTGGGGAAGACGATTTTTATTTGGAGCTGCAGGATCACTCCGATATTCCCGATCAGGCGATTGCTAACGATTTGGTAAAGAAATTGGCCGAAGAAACAAAGACCAAATTGATAGCCACTTGCGATTCCCACTATATCAACCGTGAAGATCGCGAGGCGCACGATATTTTAATTTGCGTGCAAACGGGGAAAACAGTTGATGACGCTAACCGAATGACTTATGACGGCGACTTTTCGCTTCGCGACCCAGAGGAATTAATTAAGGTTTTTGCCGAAACGCCGGAGGCCATTTCGAATACGCGGGAAATTGCCGACAAGTGCGATTTGGAAATCCCGTTTGAAGCTAATCTTTTGCCAAGCTTTCCCTTGCCGAAGGGTAAAACAGATGCTGAATATTTACGCGAGCTTTGTCAAAAAGGGATTCCGGTTAGATATCCTAAAGCCAGTCCGGAAAAAATGAAAATTATCACCGAAAGAATGAATTATGAGCTGTCGGTGATTAATGATATGGGTTTTTCGAGCTACTTTTTGATTGTTTCCGACTACGTTAACTGGGCCAAAGAAAATGGCATTATGGTGGGACCGGGCAGGGGCTCGGCGGCAGGCTCATTGGTGACTTATTTGACGCAGATTGCTGATGCCGATCCGCTGAAATACGATTTACTTTTTGAAAGATTTTTAAATCCTGATCGCCACGAAATGCCTGATATCGATCTTGACTTTGCTGACCACCGGCGCGCCGAAGTGCTTGGCTATGTTGTCGGCCGCTACGGTGAAGAAAAGGTGGCGGGCATTATTACTTTTGGAACGATGGCGGCGCGCGCGGCTGTGAGAGATGTTGGCCGCGCTCTCGGTTATCCTTATGCGGAGGTTGACGCGATCGCTAAAGTGGTCCCGCCGCCGGTGCAGGGCCGCCACATTCCCTTGGAGAAATCAGTCAAAGATGCGCCGGAATTACGTGCCGTTTACGAAAGCGATCCTCGCGCCAAACGTCTCATTAATATGGCGACTAAGTTGGAGGGAACGGTGCGTCACGCCAGCCAACACGCCAGTGCTTTCGTTATCACTAAGGACGAGCTAACCTGCTACGTGCCGCTACAACAGGCGCAAAAAGAGGGTGTGAAGCAGGTGACTCAATATTCGATGTATCCGGTAGCGGAGCTGGGATTGCTCAAAATGGACTTTTTGGGTTTGTCAAACTTAACCACGATTGAGCGCGCTTTGGAAATAATCGAAGCGGTGGCGGGCGACAAACTGGATATTCACAATCTTCCTTTGGACGACAAAAAAACTTTTGAACTTTTGGGTAAGGGTGAAACAACAGGCGTATTTCAGCTTGAGTCTTCAGGTATGAAACGTTATATCAGAGAATTGAAGCCGACTACGCTTGATGATGTGGCTGTGATGGTGGCTTTATATCGTCCCGGTCCAATGCAGTTTATCGACACCTTCATTGCACGCAAAAATGGCCGAGAGCCGATCAACTATCCTCACGCGATGACCAAAAAGGCCCTCGAAGTTACTTATGGCATTCCGGTTTATCAGGAACAGGTGATGCAGATTTCTCGCGATATGGCTGGTTTCACCGGTGGCGAAGCGGACAAATTGCGCAAAGCCATGGGCAAAAAAATCGCCAAACTGATGGCGGAAATGAAAGTCAAATTTATTGCTGGTTCACAAAACAATGGTGTCACTAAAGCTGATGCCGAGAAAGTTTTTGCCATGTTGCAGGATTTCGCCGCCTATGGGTTTAATAAATCTCACGCGGTTTGCTATGCCATGATTGCTTATCAAACGGCCTATCTTAAGGCCAACTACCCACAGTGTTTCATGGCGGCGCTTCTCACAAATGATCTTGACGATATTGATCGAATTGCGATTGAGATCGGCGAATGCGAGAGAATGGGCATTGAGGTTTTGCCGCCCGATATCAACGAAAGTTTTGTTGATTTTGGTGTGGTTAAAGAATCGGGTAATATTCGCTTTGGCTTGGCGGCAATTAAAAATATTGGGACCAATCCGGCTCGGGTGATCGTTCGTGAACGTAAAAAAAATGGCCGTTTCAAAAATTTTGAAGATTTTATTGATCGTATGAGCAAAACTGACGTTGAAGGCACAGGCGAAAGAACGGTTTTAAATAAAAAAATTCTCGAGGCCTTAGCTAAGTCTGGCGCTCTTGATTCATTGGTGGAACGCAATCGGGTTTTGCAAGGTATGGAAGTAATTTTAAAAAGAATTCAGGACACGGCTAAACAAATTAAATCGTCGCAAATTGGTTTGTTTGGCGAAGTGCTTTCGGCCGATATTGAAATAGGTAAACTTGATTTACCGGAGGTTGCCGAAGCTAGCCGTGATGACAAACTGGCATGGGAAAAAGAGCTTTTGGGCATTTATATTAGCGAACACCCTCTGAAAGAGCTGGGGCCGAAACTGAATTTAGCCGTGTCGCACCCGATTAACACTTTGACGTTGGGAATGGAAGGGAAAAAAGTCAAAGTGGGCGGTATAATTCAAACGGTTAAAAAAATAAACACGAAAAACGGTTCAACAATGGCCTTTGCCACGATCGAGGACTTGTCTGGCAAAACGGAAGTTCTTGTTTTTCCCAAAACACTCGAGCAAGACGGTGAAGTTTGGCAAGCTGACAATGTTGTTTTGGTAACGGGGAAAATTTCTACCAAAGACAACGAAATTAAGATTTTGGCCGAAAAAGGGGAAAAATTTGATCCGAGTAAAATTCGCGATTTGAAATTTGAAGCTTATAGTGGAAGCAAGTATGCTCAACAGGAGCAACACGTTGTAACGCTTGGCACAGACGAGGATAAAATCGTTGAAATTGATTTGAATGAGGCGCCTGAAACGGAAGATATTACGGAAAAACTAAATGCCGCCTTGAAGAAAAAACAGTATGCTTTTGCTTTTGACGGAAAAGTGTATGTTATTTTGCCCAAGGGCACAGGCAAGGAAAAAATTTTAAAAATAAAAACGATAGTAGATGAAAATATGGGTGAGGATGAACTCGTACTTTCTTATAAAAAGAATAATCATTTTGAATTTGCCAAAACTAAAACCAAGATTGCCCTTTCTGACGATTTGGTCGATGAACTAAAGAAAATTTTTGAGTAATTTTTTGCCAAAAGTATTGGCTAAGGTGCGGCGTTATTTTTAATTAGGGTTTGGGTCTTGACAGATATTGCATTTTTATTATATTGTCATACAATTTAGCTAAGTAATTTGAAAACTTGAGCTTCGCTGGGTGGGAGGCCTAGCGAAGTCAAAAGACAGATAGCAGACGGGCGAGGATTCGGAATCCTCGCAAAAAAACCGGTTGTTAGGACACCTGCGAGGGTCGGGAAGATCCTCGCAAAAGGTTAGCCCTTTGAAGGGCTAACGGCCAGCTTATTGAGTTGTGCCGCCGAAGGGTTGGGCCCAGTTCATCGGGTTCAACCTGCTATCATAATCTCCTTTTTTGCCCTCTGCTACCGGGACAGTTCCCTTACGGAGGGCGGCGAGGGTCCTGCATGTGCAGGTTAACGGTCCAAGAAACAGGACCCTCGCATAGTTTTCCGCCACCCCAGCAATGTGGCGGAAGCGCAGCGGGCATGTCGAGCCGTTGGTGAGGGGACTCTGATTGCCTCCAGAGTCCTCTCACAGTTTACCCCGCCTTATGGCGGGGAAATCACGGTCGGTCATCGGGAGGCCCTCTTGGGCCTCCCGCCATCATCGCCTCGGATATCCCGGGCATCACCAAGGCCACTTCATCCAATCAGCATTCGCTGAACGGAAAGAAGTGGCCTTTTCCGTTTTATAAGACAAAACCACCGACTAAAGCCGGTGTACACGTTTTGAAAAAAAACCAAAAATTTTAATTTCAAAAAGGGCAATTGGCTAAAACTTAATCCGTTTTATAAGGACAATCTTTATCTGTTAGGAGTTCTTGGCAATGCCAATATTTAAAAATTTGAGTTAAGTCCTCACCGTTAATCAAGTTTTTGTCGCCGCTGGAGGCAATATCGTAATCGGCGTCAACTGTTTTCCAGCGAGCCAAAAGAGCGTTAATATCCATTGAGTTGACAATACCGTCATCGGTCGAATCGCCTAAAACGATTGGCTCGGCCGGTGTTGGCGGAGTGGCTTCGGGCGCCCATTTTGGCGGCAAAGGAACGGTGGCGGCAAAGCTGTCGGCCGAAGGACGCGAATAATATACAGCAGCCGCAAAGGCCGTAATCAGAAAAAAGACTGCTAAGGCGCCAAGGAAAGTATATAAAATCGATTTTTTACTCATCGCAAATTAATGTGAACACTTAAACCGTTATTGACTGGAAGACTGTGAATTTCGAGCATGATATTTTTATCATAACCGTCTTTTTTGATGGCGACAAACCTTACTTGAGGCAGACTGGATTCGTGCAAGTCGGCGACGTCAAATAAATAGTTTTGCAAATTGACAGTGGGAATGTGCCCGATGATTATTCTGGGGCGACCGGCAAAAATAGTAGTTTTTTCCATCGGATTGGCTTTTTGGCAGGGGATCGAAAAGTCCATGCACTTTTTATCTAACCGAGCAGTCTGCCGGACGAATCGGCTGAAGATTTTTTCGGCCGCTGATAACTCTTTTTTAAGGGGGGTGCTTTTGGCATTGGCGCGCGCGGCGGCGGCAATCCTTTTTTTAATCGAAGAAACGATTTTGTCTTTTTCTACTCGAGTGTGAATGGCTAAAGGCGGCAATTTGATTTTTTGAGTCGGCTTTAAGGTTTTAATTTTTTCAATATTTTCTTCTATCTGTTGCGCCGCTTTTTCAGAAATTTTTTTAACAATTTGGCCGTTTATTTTTATCGGGATAAAGGTTGATTCATTCGCTGAAGATGTCTCGGACAATTTTTTTGGCTTCGGTTTTTTTCTCGTTTTATTTAATAAAACGTCTTTAAAATCCTTGGAGGCGATGAATTTAAGGGCTTCTTTTTCGAGCAAGAGTTTGCTTTTTTGGCCGCGAACAGTTTTGATAACACGGCTGGGACGGGTTCGTTTGTAAAAAGTGCCGAAACGAGTTATTTGTACGCGCCCCTTGTCTTTAATCTCATTAGCAACAATATTTTCGACGGCCAAAACAAGAGATCTGGTTTTTGCTCCAGATAATTTTAACTCCGGTGCTATTTCTTTTACTAGGGCTTGGCGTAAAATCGATTTGGACATTGTAACTATAGAATAACACCTAAAAGTTTTGACTTAAATATGTCATTGTGTAATTTATAATTACAGAGTTTTTTTATTAGATTGGCTTTGTACATTGGCGCAAAATTAACTTGGGTATCTTTTTATGTCTACAATTTATCGCAAATATCGCCCCCAAACTTTTAAAGATGTTGTCGGTCAAGAGCATGTGGTTAAGACGCTAGAAAATGCTCTTAAATCCGGCCATGTCGGTCACGCTTATCTTTTTACCGGTCCGCGTGGTGTGGGGAAAACCAGTATCGCACGGCTTTTGGCCAAAGCGGTGAATTGTTTGGACGAAAAAAATAAGCCCTGCGGCGTTTGTGCCAACTGCAAGGCCATTGCTCAAGGGCATTTCATTGATCTGATTGAGATAGATGCCGCTTCGAATCGAAGCGTTGATGATATTAGGGATTTGCGAGAAAAAATTAATTTTTCACCAAGTGTGGGCAAGAAAAAAGTTTACATTATCGACGAAGTGCACATGCTAACGAAAGAAGCGTTTAATGCTCTACTTAAAACCCTCGAAGAACCGCCCAGCCACAGCATTTTTATTTTTGCGACAACTGAAATCCACAAAGTGCCGGAAACGATTATTTCTCGTTGCCAAAAGTTTGATTTTCGCTTGGGCAAAAAAGAAATGATCGAAAAAAATTTGAATCAGATTGCTAAAGCGGAGGGCGTTAAAATCACTGATGAGCTGATGGATTTAATTTATCGCTCAAGCGGTGGTTCATTTCGTGATGCTCAATCGGTTTTTGACCAAATTCTGCCCCACCTTAACAAAGAAGATTTTTCGATTGAGATGGCCAAAAAGATCCTCAATTTGACTCAAAGTGGGGAAATTGATGAGTTTATCGAACTTATAAAAACTAAAAATTTGAAGCAGTCTCTTACGGTGATTGAGGCCTTGGGCACTCGGGGAATTGATTTTGAGCATTTTTTAAACAGTCTGATTGTTCGCTTGCGGGAAAATGCGGTTGAAGGAGCAATTAACGGATCAGATGTCACCTTTGAATTAAGAGCGATTAGGCGTCTTTTGGTGGCGGTTTCTGACAGCAAACTTTCACCAATTGGTGCTTTGCCATTGGAGCTGGCGGCAATCGAATTGTGCGCCACTGGTTTAGCAGTGGAAACGGAGAAGTCTTTATCGGGTGAAGAGGGCTCGCCGTCGGAAAAAACCGTTAAAACAAACGCTAAAGATATCAAAACAGAAAAAACCCCGCCAACGAATGCTAAAAAATTCAGCGTTTTTTCCAGCGAAGCTAAAATTGCCATCATTGAGCAAATCAGCCAAAAAAACAAGCCGTTAGCTAACTTGTTGGGTTCGGCCTCTTGGGCGCTTTTAGACGACGAGTTGGTCATTTCGGTAGAATATCCTTTTCACAAAGATACAATTACAAATAAAAATAATTTTGCTTCTATTTGTCTAGCGGTTGATTCTGTGCTAGAAGGAAAAAAACAAATTTCTTGTCGCATTATTAAGGAAGAAGATTTGGCGCAGGAGATTGGGGAAGTTTTTGGTTTTGCAAACGAATAATTAATTTAACTGGAGCAAAAAGTGCCGGAAACAAGAGCAAAAGATCAGTTGGGCAAGGTGCCGCCGCAAAATGTTGAGGCGGAAGCGTCGGTTTTGGGAGCAATTTTGCTCGATAAGGACGCGATTTTTAAAGTTTCAACAATTTTGCAGGGTGAAGACTTTTATCGCGACGACCATCAGGAAATTTATCGCCATATGCTTCAGCTTAGCGAAAAAAGAATTCCAATCGATTTAGTCACTTTGACTGAAGGGCTAAGAAAAAACAAAAGGCTTGAGCGGGCAGGCGGGGCGACTTATTTGGCTCATTTAGCTAACCAAGTTTTGTCGTCAGCTCACATTGTTGAACATGCTGAAATTGTGGCTCAAAAATCGGTTTTGCGACGTTTGATTAAGGCGGCTACCGAAATAATCGAACGGAGTTACGATGAAAAAGATGAGGTTACAGCTCTGCTGGATAAGTCGGAGCAATCCCTTTTTTCTGTTTCGGAACGCTTTATTTCCAACGATTTTGTGCCGATTAAAGATGTTTTATCGGAAACTTTTGAGCGTATTAATGAATTGCACGAAAATAAAGGCCAATTGCGCGGGGTGACTAGTGGCTTTCGTGATTTAGACAACTTGTTAGCGGGGTTTCAAAAATCTGACTTGATAATTTTAGCCGCCCGCCCGTCAATGGGTAAAACATCTTTGGCTTTGAATATTGCCCTGAATGCCGCTCGCGATGCCAAAATACCAGTTGGCGTTTTTTCTCTTGAAATGAGCCGTGATCAGCTGGTTGATTCCTTGCTGACAATTGAAGCCGGTATCGATTCTTGGCGCATGCGAACGGGAAATCTGCGAGAAGATGACTTTTCCAAAATAAACTATGCTATGGGCGTTCTCTCGGAATCGCCAATTTATATTGATGACACGCCGCTTATGACTGTTATGGATATTAGGTCTAAAGCGCGTCGTTTGCAGGCCGAAAATGGTTTAGGCATGATTATCGTCGACTACCTCCAGTTAATCGACTCAAAGGGATCTTCGGGAGAAGCCAACAGGGTTCAGGAAGTATCAGAAATCTCTCGAGGGCTTAAGGCCTTGGCTCGCGAGCTAACCGTGCCGGTGATTGCCCTGTCACAGCTGTCGCGCGCCGTGGAAATGCGCTCGCCGAAAATTCCCCAGCTGGCTGACTTACGTGAAAGCGGTTCAATTGAGCAAGACGCTGATGTGGTGATGTTTATTTATAGAGAAGACTATTATGAACCTGACACCGAAAGGAAAGGGATTACTCAAATATTGATTAAAAAACACCGTAATGGCCCGATTGGCGACGTTGAGCTTTATTTCCATCCGGAATACAGACGATTTTTGACGCTGGACAAAAAACGCGAGGATTCTCCGGAATAACAACAAAAAAGAGCGCACTTGGTGGCGAGTAATCGGTTATAAAATTTTTATTGTATGAACCGCTCGCTGTGCGCTCTGTTTTCGGCCAAAACTGTTATCCTACAATGGGGTAACGTCTTTGTAAGAAATTCGTTTCGGCTGTTAAAGAGAACTTTTCGGATCTAAGGTGCTAGACTTGCAGGTGAGAAGATAGTACTTTTGACCGAACTTGCCCTCCTTCTCGATCCTACATTGTTCATCATAGCTAATGTTATATAACTTGTCAAGTCCTTTTGCATTGATGGGCGATGTACGGGCAAGTATTCAGTTTTTTTTCCTTTAATGCTAATATCATCATATGTTCAGTCAAATAAAAAAGATGTTCTTAAAAGAGAACTCTATCCGTTCTGCCAGTTTAATTTTGATGATTACTTTTGCCGCTTCAAATGTTCTAGGCGTCATTCGAGATCATTTTTTGGCCCAAAAAATCCCCACTGATCGGCTTGATATATATTATGCCGCTTTTCGTTGGCCGGATCTTATTTTTAATGTTTTAATTTTGGGTTCAGTAGCGGCGGCTTTTGTTCCAGTTTACTCGAAATGTATGAAAGAAGAAGGCGAAGAAAAGGCCAATGAATTAGCCACAACCACCATTAGTGTGGCCGTGGTTATAGTGGCGGCGGCCTTGGCGGTGTTATTTTTCTTGATGCCTTATCTCATGCATGTATTGGTACCAAGTTTTTCGCCGGAAAAGATGGCCGAAACTATTCAAGCGGCACGCTGGTTGCTCATATCACCACTCATTTTTACCGTTTCTTATTTTTTGGGCGGTGTTTTAAACGCCCGAAAAAGATTTGTATCTTATGCTTTGGCACCGATTGTTTACAACCTTTCGATCATCTTAAGCATTTTGTTTTTATCAGACAGATATGGCGTGCGAGGAGTGATTATCGGGGTGATAACCGGCGCGTTTTTACACATGTTGACCCAACTTCCAGCTTCACTGCGGGTCGGTCTCAAGATAGGATTTAAACCAAATTTTTTCGACAAAAATGTCATTCGAATTATTCGTTTAATGGTGCCGCGAGCGATTGGCCTAGGCGCCAACCAGATATTGCTGTTTGCGTACACCGGTTTTGCTTCCGCTTTTCCGGGGGCGATTGCTATTTATAATTTAACTGACAATATTCAAACGGTTCCGTCGGCAATCTTTGGCAATTCTTTTGCGACCGCTGTTTTCCCAACTTTAGCGGAGCTCTCGATCAAGGAAAAAGAAGAAAGGGAGAGGTTTTGCAATGTTTTTGTCAAAGCGATTAAGGCGGCCTTGTTTTTTCTGATTCCGGCCACGGCAGTGATTTTTGTTCTTCGCGCCCAAATTATTCGTCTTATTTTGGGCTATGGTTTTTTTGGCTGGGCAGATACTAAATCAGCTTCAGCGGCTTTGGGTTTCTTTGCTTTGTCGGTGGTCGCTCAAGGATTGATTCCGATCTTTGCCCGTGGTTTTTACGCCATGCATGATACTAAGACGCCAATGACGATTAGTCTTTTTTCGATTTTAGCCAGCATTGTTTTTGGTTATATTTTTTCTCGCGGAGGTTTTCTGACTAGCGGGCCTGTAGCGGGCTTGGCCCTGGCTTTCAGTATTGGCTCTTGGATAAACCTAATTTTGCTGTTTTATCATATTCAAGAATCGGTTCATCTGCGTGTGAGGGAACTTTCTTGGCATACAGCCATTGTTTCGGTTTTAACCTTAGTTGCGGCTTCGGCTATGCAAGCCACCAAAACGGCGGTGGCCGGAGTGTTTGACATCAATCGCGTTAGATTTTTGCTCCTTCAGGCAGTTATTTCGCTAACCGTGGGAGCAGTGGTCTATCTATCGTGTGCTTGGATTTTTAAATTAAAAGAAGTCAGAAATTAGACAAAAATGAAAAAAACCGTGCAAACGGACAAGTTCTATAACGAATTGGACGAAAATAAACAGCGATCTTCAGGTTGCAGTTGTGCCAGCATGGCTGTGGCCCTTTTGCTGATTTTGATATTGGCTGAAACTTGCTTATTTATTTTTGCCGGTAAACTACGTTTTTCGGGTGCAGTAGAAGACATAACTCGCCCGAATATTTCTTCCAGCTCTAATTTTTCCGCTATCAGTCAAGAAAACAAAACCGATCTGATTATTCAGGAAGGAACATTGTGTAGCAAGCTGGCCGAACTAACGAAAAAAAAGAATTTCGGTTGCCGTATTAGCCCCGAAGGCATTTATTTATCAGGAAAAACAAGTTATTTAGCCCCCGCTAATCTGACTAGCTGTTTCAAGCCGGAGGCAGATGGCGGAAAATTAAATGTTAAATTAACCGAAGTAATGATTGGGACAATAAAAGCTCCCGATTTTTTGGCGGCGGGATTGTCGCGATCCATTTCCAAGGTGATCTCGGATAGCTATCCAGATCTTGCCAACTCCTCGGTAGAAAGTGTATATTTGCAAGACGGCGTTATGACCGTATCAGTAAAAAAATAGTCACACTATGCCCAAAAACATCAGAAATTTTTGCATTATTTCTCATATTGATCATGGTAAGTCAACCTTGGCTGACCGTCTTTTGGAAATTACCCACACGGTTGAGCAAAGAAAAATGCATCAGCAAATTCTCGATTCAATGGATTTAGAAAGGGAGCGGGGTATTACGATTAAACTTCAACCGGTAAGAATGAGCTATAAGCTGAATGGGGCGGAATTTGAGCTGAATCTGATTGACACGCCCGGGCACGTGGACTTTTCTTACGAAGTTTCGCGTAGTCTTCAGGCGGTGGAAGGGGCAATTCTTTTAGTCGATGCAACCAAGGGCGTACAGGCGCAAACTTTGGCCAATCTTGAATTAGCCAAGAAAGTCGGCCTTAAAATAATTCCCGCAATTAACAAAATCGATTTGCCGGAGGCGAGGGTAGAAGAGGCGGTTTTTGAAATTGCCGAAATATTGGGCTGTGAAATTGAAGACGTGAAATTAATTTCGGCTAAAACAGGGCAAGGTGTTGAGGAATTGCTTGAAGAAGTCGTCAATAAAATTCCTTCGCCACGAGATTCGAGCGTTGGTTATCCGCGGGCCTTGGTGTTTGATTCCTATTTTGATGATTACCGCGGGGTTGTGGCTTATGTCAGGGTTTTTGACGGTGAAATTACCAAAAATGACGAAATTAGATTTATTTATCAAGGGAAAGCAACCAATGCTGGCGATGTTGGGGCAATTCAACTTGGTCTGAAACCAACTGGTAAGATTTCGGCTGGCGAAATTGGCTACATTGTTACTTCTTTTAAGGAAGTGGCTGAAGCGAGAATCGGCGACACGGTGACCATTGAAGATAAAAGAACCGAGGCGGGTGATATTGAGCCGCTTGAAGGATACAAGGAACCGCGCTCGATGGTATATGCCGAAATTTATTCTTCTAGCGGCGAGGATTACAACCGCTTGCGCGAAAGTTTGTCGAAACTAAAGTTGTCTGATTCTTCGATTATTTATGAGCCGACTAATTCCAAGGCCTTTGGCTTTGGTTTTAGGTGCGGTTTTTTGGGCCTATTGCATTTGGAAATTGTCAAAGAACGGCTGGAGAGAGAGTATGATTTAGAACTGGTGGTGACAACGCCGACGGTGGAATATCGTTTTGAAGATGGCAAAACGCTCGAACCATGGGTCAGAGCCGAGCTGATTACGCCGAAAAATTTTTTAGGTCGTGTTATCGAAATTTTGGAATCGCGGCGCGGCATCCAAAAAAATATTCGCCATCTGGACGAAAAAACTATTTTGGAATATGAATTGCCTTTGAGTGAAATTATCGTTGATTTTTATGACGTTTTGAAATCGGCTACTCAAGGGTACGGCTCAATCAATTATGAGTTTATTGGGTTCAGGGAATCCGATTTAATTCAACTGGATTTTTATATTGCCGGAGAAAAAATCGACGCTTTTTCCCGCATGGTTTATCGTGGTTTTTCTGATCGGGTGGCCAAGTCGGTTGTTAGCAGGATGAAAGAATTTATCCCGCGTCAGAATTTTGAAGTTAAAATTCAAGCGGCTGTTGGCGGCCGAATAATTGCCAGCGAAAGAATTTCGCCATTTAGAAAAGATGTTACCGAAAAACTTTATGGCGGTGATGTAACGCGAAAGCGAAAACTACTAGAAAAACAGAAAAAAGGCAAAAAGAAAATGGCAATGGTCGGCCGAGTAAGCTTGCCAACAGAAGTTTTTATCAAACTGCTCAAGTACTAAAATCACTCGAATTTTTCTCGTTTTTCGCGAGTAAACGAGAGCCAGGACTCAAAGACGCTAATGACGGTTTTAAAAGGCGCTTCGATAATGAAGTCCCAAAAAAACAGCATAAAATTATATTCACTCCACTTATCGGAAAGATATTTGCCGATTGAAACAAAGGGGAGCAAAACAAAATTAATAATGCCGACCAGCCAGCTATCTTCGGTAAATTCAATTTCTAGTTCTTTGGCGGTAGCGCGAGTGCGAAAAGCAAGAAAGCTGACGATAGAAACAAAAATATAGAAAAAAGCGATGCTAACAGGGTTGAAGTGGATTTTGTAAAGTCCCCAGCCCACCAATATGAGAATGGCCAGCGAGAGGATAGAGTAGGCCACATTAAAAATGGCGTAACCTTTTGATTTTTTTATCTTTAAAGTTAGCAGGGGTTTGGCTGGCAGTTTTTCTTGAAAAACAACTGTCTCGATAGAATCAACTAATTTTTCATTATTGCGCCGGCCGGGAATTTTAATAAACGAACCGGCGATAAGGAGAATTAGCGGCGGTAAAATCATATTCACGCCAAGGGCAAAATAATTGACATCTTGAATTATGCGCGCTTCGTAAGGATATTCAATCAATAATACAAGAATCGTTTTAGTCAGCAGAATAAAAACTACACCTCTGACTAGGGCGCGCATTACTTTTTTAAAAAGTTCTTTGTTGCGAGAATTAATAAATAATTGGGAAACTTCTCGCACCCGAGCGGGGGACTGAAAAAGCGAATTTGGGTTAGTGTTATTTACTAAAATATTCCATAAAACTAAAAAAACAGGCAGTTGTTTTTTGACGTAATTTTGAATCTTAGTTTTTTTATTAAAAACAATCCATGAATCAATCGCGCCGCGAATTTTAGTGAAATTTTTAGCCAAATCTTCGCCTTCTTCTTTGGTGATATCGGGCCAGTCAGGGTAAAAGTGTTTGAGCATTTTGAAAAAAAGTTGGTCGTAATCGGCTTTAAACAGGAGCCGTTCAATGGCAATGTCAATTTGAATGTCAACCGCTTCCTTACCCATTTCTGCTTCACTGATTTGGATATTTTGAGCGATAGTTTGCTTGGCGAATTTGATAAATTCATCGTGAGCAACAGCCGGAGAAAGCAAAGTTTCGATATCGCAAGCGATCAAACCTGATAGAATTGACCGGACTTTTTTATGACTGGCTTTTTTGTCCCCCAAGTGTGTTTGGATAAATTCGTATTTTTTTAAAATTTGGTCAATATCTTCGATATATCGCAAGGGCAAGGCATCGTTTTTAAAATATCCGGCCCAAACTAATTCGCGCAAAAGTTTTGAAGGAATGTCGCCAAAAGGCAGAACTTTGAAGCGCTTTAAAATCCGCTTAATGGCATTTTTAAGGAAGAGATGCTCATCTTGGTAGTCAATTACATTGCGTAGTTTTTCGTAATAGAAAGCGGCTTTAGCCACAGACTCGTTAATTTTAACAGTGGCTTCTTCTTGCTTGACGGCGGGTTTTTGGTATCGCAGAGTAACTATTTTAATAACTTTTTCTAGATGTTGATTCATTGTCCCATTGTGCCAAATATCTGTTGTTCAAGCAAGGACGATTGGCTATAATAATTAAATGTATTTTTTATCCTTAGCGGATTTGTTCTGGTCGGTAGCGGCTTTAATAGTCGATTGGCCAAAATTTTTCTTTATGCCGGTTTGGGCATATTTTTTTGCCCCTATTTGTCCGATATATCCTTTGGCGCTGGCAATTTGTTTCTGGCAAAAAGCCAAAAACAAACCAGTCAATCCATATTTGTTGGCTTTTGCCACCATTGGCAGTATCGTTTTTGGGGCGATGGCGGTTGTATACTACCCAGTGTTAATGGCAGACAAAGGATTTGCTTGGCAAGACACGGGACAGATTTTTTGGGTTTTATTTTACGGGTTGCAAGGGGCTTATTTAATTAGACGGGAAAAATTTTATCTCTTGCCCATTATTGCGACAGTTGCTTATCTTGTTGGAAAATTTATTTTAGATTACCGATTTGCTAGTTTTGGTTATTTAGAGGTTGAACGATTGAGTAGTAAAAATTTTACTAAGTTATTTATTTTGGCAATTATCATCAGCGTAGTTGCTGGCATTTTTGCCTATTATAAAAGTAGGAAAAATCAAAAAGCTCCCAATGAGGGAGCTTTTTGAGATCGGTGTTATTTACTTTTTGACTGATTTTTTTACCTTATCGTAGCCGGCATTAAGATCTTCTTTAATTTCAGCCGCTTCTTTTGAAGTAATTTTTTTGGCCTTTTCGTATGTTGCTACGACTGCCTCAACAACTTCGGCATATTTTTCTTTGGTAAAATCGCCTGCTTTTTCTAATCCTTCGGCGACTTCATCTTTCATCTTGTCGAGATATTTGGCAATATCTTTGCGTGTTTGCTTGCCGCTTTTAGGAGCTAAGAGAATCCCGGCTACTGCTCCAGCCAAGGCGCCGATTGCCACGCCAGTCGCTGTTCCTTTTATAAAACTTTTTTTCTTTTCTTCCATTAGACCTCCTCAATTATTATTACTTCGATCTTAGTATGTTTAGTTCAAAAAAGCAAAATTTACCGGTAGTATTTATTTTGTCAGCGGTAAATGTTAAATTCATTTGTAGTTAGGAGGACTAAATGGCAAAAATTGAGAAAATTGTTGCAAGGGAGATTCTGGACTCACGTGGCAATCCCACGGTTGAAGTTGATTTAAAGGCGGAAGGTGAATTTTGTGCCCGCGCTTCGGTCCCTTCTGGCGCTTCAACGGGTAGTCATGAAGCGGTGGAATTAAGAGATGGCGGGGAGCGTTATGGCGGTAAAGGAGTCTTGCGGGCCGTTGAAAATGTTAACGAAATTATTGCGCGTGAGCTTGAAGGCAAAGAATTTGATCAGCAATCGCTTGATGAGGCAATGATTGCTTTAGATGGAACAGAAAATAAAGGCAAGCTCGGGGCGAATGCTATTTTGGGCGTTTCGCTTGCCTTTGCCAAAGCCGAAGCGAAAACGCAAAGAATTCCCCTTTACAACTATTTTGCCAAAATTGGCCAAACCGGTCGGCCGATGTGCTTGCCGGTTCCGATGATGAATATTTTAAATGGCGGCAAGCACGCGGCCGACTCGACCGACCTTCAGGAATTTATGATTATGCCAGTTGGGGCTAAAAGCTTTGCCGAAGCGTTGCGCTTTGGGGCAGAAACTTTTCAAAGTTTGAAGAAAATTTTGGCGGCTCGCTCACTGAATACATCAGTTGGCGATGAAGGCGGTTTTGCTCCTAAGCTTTCTTCAAACAGAGAGGCGATTGAAATTATTTTAGAAGCGATTACCAAAGCCGGTTTTAAAGCGGGCGAAGACATTGCTTTGGCAATTGATGCCGCCGCCAGCGAGCTTTATCACGAAGGTAAATACAAGCTTGAAACAGAGGAAAAAACTTTCGATAACAATGGAATGACGCAATTTTATCGTGAATGGGTTGAAAAATATCCAATCGTTTCAATCGAAGATCCGCTTTCCGAAGATGACTGGGACGGTTACAAACTGATGACCCAAGAACTTGGTCAAAAAGTGCAAATTGTCGGTGACGATCTTTTTGTGACAAATGTCGCTCGACTAAAACAGGGAATTGAAATGGGAGCGGCGAATTCCATTTTAATTAAATTGAATCAGATCGGCACAGTGACAGAAACTATTCAGGCCATTAAGATGGCTAACGAGGCAGGCTATACGGCGGTTGTTTCGCATCGATCGGGGGAAACCGAAGATACAACCATTGCTGACTTTGTCGTTGGTCTGGGCACGGGTCAAATTAAAACCGGTTCGCTTTGTCGCTCGGAAAGAATTTGCAAATACAACCAGCTTTTGCGAATTGAAGAAGAATTGGGCGAAGATACCTTGTACCTTGGGCGAAAAGCTCTGAAATAATTACTAATCAAATAAGGCCGTTGCGCCGATGAGGGCGTTTTTTTCTGGATCAAAAGCCGATCTTATTTCGATTGATCTAAGTTTGGCAAAAGATATTTTTCCGCCGACAGTGGCGGGCAAGTGAGATAGAAAAACGTCGGCTGATTTAGCGATTTGGCCGCCCAAAATAATAACTTCGGCGCCGGTAATATTAACGACATTGGCAATGCCGAGGCCAAGATATTCGGAAAATTCTCTGACTATTTGGGCGGCCTTAGGATTGCCGTCCCTAGCAAGCGAAAAAATTTCTTTGACCGAATCGATTTGCGGAGAGATTCTCGCTTTGGCCTCGCCGAGCAAGGATTTGCTTCCGATAAAGGCCTCTAAACATCCTCTTTGTCCACAACCGCAAATTGGTCCGCTGGGGGCAATTTTGAGGTGCCCAAATTCACCGGCAAAAGGTAACTCGAAAGGCCAAGCTCCCGAAAAAAAGAGCGCGCCGCCAATACCTGTGCCGAGAGTGAACATAGCGGTGGTTTTTTTTAGTTGGTTAATGATGACTTCGCCACACAAAGCCAAGTCAGCGTCGTTGGCAATTTTAACATTTTCACCCAAAAGGTCGGGCGAAAAACCGTTCAAATAGGGGAGGTTGGGGCAGAAGAGCGCTTTTTGGTTAGCAAAGTCGATTAATCCCGGGAGGCCAATTCCGATACCGTCAAAATTATGAATTTTCCGATATTGGCCGCTGGTTAATTTTATAATCTCCAATAATTCGTTCAAACTAGATGATGTCGCAAAATTTTTGTACTGCAACACTTCGGTTCCTTTAACGAGAGCCGTTTTGATGGTAGCCCCGCCGATATCAATCGCTAATATTATTTTGTCCATTGTTTTATCTTACTCGATTGTGGCTTTGTTGGGAAAGAGAGACTTCAAGTTTTGCCAATTCGGATGGAAAAAGTCAGCGTCGAGATTGCATTTTTTGCCGAGGGCTTGCTTGTCTTCGGTGGTTAAAACAGGGTTATCGACATCTTGATCTTGAATAAGATAATACATGAGCGATTTTGAATTATCGACATGATTAAGTCCAAGGGCGTGGCCGATTTCGTGAGCAATAACAAATTTAAGCTCTTTTACGTCGCCAAATGTATAAATATTAATTGACCGATCAGTGGGATTATATTCCCCTTGCGTGATAATTTTATTGCGGTTTTTTTCGACTGTTTGGTTAAAGCTGTCGACCGAAAGATTGTGCTGATCGATTTTTGTATTCAAAACATTATTCATGGCGACCAAAGTAAGCCGAGTTTTTTCTAACTGCTCTTGTTGTGTTTTCAGCTCGCTGTAAGTCGGTTCGGGTGCGCCGCCTTGTGTATTCCAGTAACTCACCTTTTCATTAAAAGATTTAAGGTTTTGTTGATATTGAGCGTATAGCTCGTCAAATTTTTGGTTCAGAGATACAAGATCTTCTTGATCGGATACGATTTGGCCCGCCTCCTCGTTTATCTTGTCAATTTGAGCTTGGCGATCGTCGTAAATGAGATTTATTTTAATGGGAGCATTTGCGCCTAATTGTAAAATATTTTTGGCTGTTTGGTCGTCCCAAAGCTTCCCGGCGTCGCCGGCGGCGGCCGAGAACTCGGCCGCTGATATTTTGAAACGCGAGTCAATCGCACCGACGCTGTATTCGGTTGGTAGGGCACATTTGGGCAAATATAAATAATATAAAACGCCAAAATATCCGCCGGCGAGCAAAACCACTAAAAACGCTAATACTCCCCAACGGGATTTTCTTGGTTTAATTTCGGTTATTTCGGCCATATTTAGTTACCTTTTGCTTGACGAATTTTTTTGGCAGTAACGGCGAGGGCCTCATCGTCAGCCCTGCTTGAATCATGCGAGCTGATGTAGCCGAGGTATTTTTCAAAGTAAATATCAATGTCGGATTCAACTGGCTGCCAACTTTCAGCGCTGGTCGAATGCATCGGAAAAAGTTTTGCGTGCAGATGGTCAACCCCGAACCCTTCTAAAATTAGGCCGGTGCGGCCGACGTCTTCAAATGCATTATCAATTTTTCGAGCTACTTTTTTTGCCGCTAAAATTAAATTTGATAATATTTCATCGCTTTGAGCGAAAGCGTAACTCGAATAATGTTTTTTGGGAATCACCACGGTGAATCCTTCGGTATTAGGAAAAATGCTTAAAAAAGCCAAATAATTTTCGTCTTCCCAAACTTTATGAGCGGGCATTTCACCTTTGGCAATTTTGCAAAAAATACAATTGTCATTTTGTGCGGTCATTTTTCTCCTATTAAAACTTGTACACGTCAATTATACCAGATGCCACAATCTAGTTTTGTCAATATATATTTAAATTTAGTCAAAAAATCTGAAAGAAGAATTAGACGTAACAATGGCCGTCAACAATATACCTATCAAAATTAACAGTGAGAGGCCAGTGCTTTGTCTGACCCTCTTATTTTTAAAAAGAATAATTTGAAGAATGACGAAGATAATTAACCCTGTCAGCATATAGGGAAGCGCAGACTCAGCGCCATAGTTGCTTCCCATAACAACAACACAAATAAGTATTCTGAATATAGATATGGCTTCAATAATAACAAGAAGTATTTTGAAGCCGATTTCCTCTCGTCCCTTCGATGTATTTTGGGGTTGTGCTTTATCGCTCATATTTTGTTAATAATTATAACATTCAAATTATGTTTTTGACATAAAATGTCAACGCGAGTTTTTTGTGGCGAAATTTTATCTGCAAATTTTAGCTAGCTGATAAAATTTCTATTTTTTTTGCTAGCGCTGATACGGCTCGGGTGGTGTGTCCTTTATAATCATAACCGCTTAGTTTGATAATGTCGCAGCATATGCACTGAAAATAAAAGCCGAAAAAACATGTTGCGTTTCTCTGGGTTTTTCTGTTTACGGCTCTAATTCAATCCCTTTTCTAGGGCGATTTCGGTTGATTTTAAGATTGTTTTTGTCGTGATAGTGGCTCCGGCAACGACGTCAACCTTTAAATTTTGCTGGCTAATAATTTTAGATATAATCTCATTTTCTTTATCGGCCATAGGGGTGTTGTTGGCTTTAAGCAGCGTGATTTTGGTAATTTTGTGGTTCGCGACAACGACCTGAACATTGTTTGTCCATAAACTAGCGTCAAACTTGCCTTCATATTCTCCATCTTTAACTTTAGAAAAATCAATATCTTTGACGGGCTCGGCTTTAAGTTTTTTGTGATAATTTAGGGTTCTCACAACCGCAATTCCAATCGCAATAATTATAACAAGGAAAATCGCTCCGATAATTTTTAGGGCCATTTTCATCCTCCCTCCCGAAGTTAATATTTTTCTACTTTGCACTTTTTATCGACCAAAACGAACTTGTTTAGCAAATTGGCCGATATTTTTATAATCTCACCATTAATAATTATAACATTTAGGTTGTTTTTTTGCGCCAGTTTTTTTCTCGTTTTTGGGTCGGCTAAAAATAAGGCGGTGGAATAAGCATCGGCCAAGCTTCCTGAATCCGAAAAAACTGAAATAGAATCAATGTTTTTTTCCCAATTTGTTGATTGGGGATTTTTTATATGTTTCCCCCGATAATTTTCCGCCGAGGTGGAGAGTGACCCGTTTGACATTGCGATTAACCCGATAATTTGGCCAAACTTTTTATTAGGATTTTGTAAGCCGACTTGCCACGCTTGAGTTCGGCTAAAACAAGTCACTTGTCCGCCCATGCTAATCATGGCTCGACCAACATTGAATTTTTTGATGTTTTCCATTGTTTTATCGGCCGCGTACCCTTTGGCGATTGCACCTAGATTAATTTTGGTTTTTTTGGATTCAAAGCTTATTAAATTTGGGTTGGCTAAATGATATTGTTTGTGTTTTTCGTGATTTTCAAAATCAACATCAAATAGGCCGTTGGTTTTTTTACTGATTTTTTGCGCGATAAGAAGGATCTCATATAAGTCACGGCCAATTGAGTATTCCGTGTTGGTTTCGATGTGGCGGCAAAGCTTTGAAACCTCACTTTGTCGGGAAAAACAATTAAAGCGTTTCTCGCAATCTAGAATAGTCGCTTTAGCTTTTTCTACAGCCACGCTATCGTCTTTGCCTTCGATTCTAATTTGGACGATCGTGTTCATTGCTGAAAATATTGTTTCGGCCATTAATTTTGCTTAAGGATTTGTTTAGATCGCAAATCGGTTTACTGGCTTTCGGGTCCCTCTGAAGATTCTTTGGGGTTTTTAACAGCGGAGAGATTTTCTATTTTTTTTGCTAGCGCTGATACGGCTCGGGTGGTGTGTCCTTTATAATCATAACCGCTTAGTTCGACAATATCGCCAATATATCGGCCGCCACCTTTAAGCTTGATCCCGATTTCTATCCCCATGCGGCTACATTCTGAATAAATTGTTTCTAATGCCGTTCCGATTTCGGATAATCTGGCGCCAATGGGATCCATGGAATTCTGATTGTGATCTAAAGCTATAAGGGGGTTAAGCAATCTTTTCCTATTGCTGAAATTGAAGACATATTTGATTAATTGTGTCACTTCTTCTGTGGTTAATCCTTCGGGTTTTTTGTTAAGCCCAACCTCTGACAAATCTATCGAAGATAAATATCCCAAAATTGTTCGGGGGTTGTATTCCGTGGCAGTATAGCCGATTTCCCTAGCTCTTAAAACGTCAATGTCTATCGAAATAACCATATTAGTAATGCCGCGTTTGGCAAATTCTTCTAACGCTTGGCGGACAATAATTTTAACCCTTTCTTTTCCTTTAGTATTTGGGCTGGAAACCTCTGGCACAATATAGCTTTCCTCGCTTTTAGAATAATAGAGGGTAACGGTGTCCTGAAAATTTCCGAAAAAAATGGCGCCGGCTATCTGTCCTTTTTCTCTTAAAAGTCGGAAAATATTCCCTTTCCATGGACGGTCTCTACCAAGGGTGTCTTGATGGTTATCAAACACGATAACGGCCGTCTGTGGTTCTCTGAACTCGGCGGCTTCTTGGGCCGCACTGATTGAATCATAACTTGACATATGACTTTCAGCCAAGGTAATCATCTCTGTTGGTGAAGTTTCAAAATGATGCAACAGTTTTTCGTAAATTTCGTCTGCGGGCGCTACCTCTTGCTCGGATAGTTTTGTTTGTTTTGCTATTTTTTCATCAACCAACTCTCCTGTTTGTCTGGCATTTTGGATGCCGGCCAATCGTCTTTCATATTCATCGTATAGATCAATGATGAATTTTATTTGCCCTCTATAGTATTCAGACACTAATTTTGGCGGTATTCTTTTAAGATAATCAATGAGTGTTTCCAAGTCTGCCAAATTTTCTTGATCAATCTTGGCGTGTTCTAGATAATCATTTCCTTCTGCATCCTCGGCAATTTTGGGCAAAACGATGACTTCAAACCTTCTGCCCTTTTCCTCTTCTACATTCTTAAGCGATTCTTCTTTGGGGGATTCTTCGGTTGATAAATTTAGCTCTTGCGCGTTGGTCGTTTCTTCAGGAATAAAGCTTGTTTCAGTTAGTTCGTGGTGATTAACCATTTTCCTCCTGCTCAAAATATTAGCGAATTTATAAAGCAAAAACCAGCTTTTAGCCGGTTATCAGTTCGGGCTGTATCACTTGGGCTTACTTCACCAAGTGCCTGTCCCTAAAGGATTGACCAGAACCAAATTTGAGATATTTTTCAAACTTGATAACCCTCTTTAGTTGGAAAAACACAATAAAAGACCAATTTGATTGGTCTTTTGCCTTTGGTTGCCAGAACATCGCCTTTGTTATGTTTGGTAAATCTTTTCTTTATGTCGCTAGTTGACCCAGCGTAGATTGATCTGTCGACCAGTTCCAGAAGATAAACGTAATACATACACTTATTATTTCGCAACCCGTCGCGTAAAGTTATGGGTTACGGGTAGTCCATCCTTCGTCCGCCAGTTGGCGGACTACGGAGGACAAACCTCTTTGCTTGCGCAAAATAGGTTTGGAGGGCCAGGAGGGGCTCCCCCTCAGTAAATTTCTGCTGAAATTTCTTCGGGGCGGGCCTCGGACTCAGTCAGCCCTGCGGCCTTCGATCCCCGCGCCAAAATCACTCCAAGCAAAAACCCCACTTGCGTGGGGTACTTGCTTGGAGGGCCAGGAGGGGATCGAACCCTCGACACGAAGCTTAAAAGGCTCCTGCTCTACCACTGAGCTACTGGCCCAAACTAACCTATATTTATAATGTTCGATCTCCTTGGGGATCGGTCACGCATAAAATTCTGCTGAATTTTTGCGCGACCCCGCCTCCCGCCGTCGCGGTCCGGCACTTGAGCGTTCTACCCGCTCAAGCCCTTGCACGAAGCTTAAAAGGCTCCTGCTCTACCACTGAGCTACTGGCCCAAGTTTCAAACATCAAAATTACAAAAAAACAAAGCAAACATTTTTGCTGGGAAAATAATAACAAAAATCCTCATTGTTATCAACCCAACTGGTTGAGCTAATAGTTTCGCCGCCTAGAAGTGACGAAAACCATTAAAATAACCGGAATGATGAGCCACAAAGAATAATAATCTTTCAAAAAGTGAATAACTTTGGTTTGGGCGATAATGGATCCCTGAACCTCGGAGGGCAAGTAAGAAAAAATTGTTGCAGCAATTAAAATTCCGGTGGCGGCCGAGTAAAGCAAGATTTCAAACGGCGCCAAAGTATTTTCACGTCCGATTGAAAGATCTGCCTTGGAAGCGACCAGGCCAACAATCAACAGGAAAATAATTATTTTAATCGTTGCGGGTGAAGCATCGGCTTGGATCCAGGTGTTAGCAACAGTTTTTTTACCTTCGAAAAAATCTTTGATTGGGCTTGACCAAACGCTAACGATGACTATGCCCATATACGAAGCTAAAAGGGCTGCCATTATTTTTTCGCGTTGCATCATGAAACCATACAACACAGTAATGGCAATGAATATTGCTAAAAACAAATCCCATGTAGGTACAGTAGATGCCACTTGAATTTTCCCCTCCAATTTAGAATTTTACTTCCCGCAAAGGAAGAAAATATGGAATTTGCGCCGCCAAAACATCATAGACAAGCGGCTTTTGCCTTAAACACCCCTTTCGGAATGTTCTATAAGAAATTATAGCACATCATACGTACAATCAACTATAACATATCGCGCTTTAAAGCTTTTTAGTGTTTCCACCAGCGAGATTTTTTCTGATCGAGATCTTTTAGCTTTTCCCAAAGCTCCTTCTGTTCTTGAGTCAATTTTTTGGGGAATTTAATTCTGATTGACAAAATAAGATCGCCTTTTTGGCCGTTTCTTATTTCGCGGCCGCCGCCGCGGATACGAAATTGGGTACCATCTTGAGTACCGGCGGGAATATCTAAATCTATCTCCTGTCCATTAACGTTAATGCGTAGCTTGTCGCCTAGCACAGCTTGGGCTGGCGATATTTCAACCTCGGCTTGCACAGTGGAGAAAGCTTGCGAAAAAAAATCGCCGAAGATGTCGCCCAAGCCGCCGCCAAAACTGAATCCGCCGCTTGAAAAACCGGATTGGAAATCGGAAAAATCAAACCCTTCAAAACCGCCAGAACGGCCTTGGGAATAGCCGCCGTTAAATCCAGCCGAGCCAAAACGGTCGTATTGAGCGCGTTTTTGTGGGTCGGAAAGGATTTGATAGGCCTCATTGACCTGCTTGAACTTTTCTTGATCGCCGCCGCGGTCGGGGTGGTGTTCAAGGGCAAGTTTACGGTAGGCCTTTTTTATCTCGGCGTCGCTGGCCGAGCGGCTTACGCCTAAAATTTCGTAATAATCTTTACTCATAAATTATCTGATTAACAACAGAGAAATTTTACTATTTTATGCGCCATAAGTAAAGAGATCTTTACACTACTTGGTGGTTGATTTAGTGGAGCTTGAGCTAGACGATGTGCTGGCGGCGGCGGTGCTGGAAAATGGAACAGACTGCGAAGCAATCGTGCTGTCGTTTTTCCAACCGTCTATTTTCCAATTCGTGCCTTCTAAATATATTTTTATCTTGGCGATATCGGTTGAGTTTAAAGAAGCGCCACCAGAATCAACGGCTTCTTTAAGAGCATCGGCATAATTCACAGATATACTGTTGACAGTGGTGCTGACGCAACTGATTTCGGAAAAATCTCTTTTGGCCGCGAACATTCTTTTTTTGATATTTTCAAGCAAATCTTTTTGGTTGAGCCAATACCAATCTTTTTGGCTATCGGTGGTGAAAAAGAAATTTAATTTGGCTGTTGCCGGGTTTTGGGTGGGAGACATTTCTACCATGACGTTGCAGAATTTTGCTTGTCCTTTGAGTGTAGAATTTGCATCGGAATAGGCCTCTTGGTAGCTTTGGTTGAAAGTGTCGTCAATTGTGTCCGAGTCAAAATTGAGATCTAAAACTGACCCCGCCGAATCTTGGACTAAAGCGCCTGTCGTGCTCGTGCCTGAACCGGTGGCTTCAGGCACAGCCGAAGCGCCTGCGGCCTCTTGGGAAATTTGGTTTGAATTAGCGTTACTTGTGGTGATATCTGATTTCTTTTGGAAGCTACAGCCGGTTAAAGAAATGGCTAATGTTGCAAGCAAAAAAACAAAAAATTTTCTTTTCATCTACATTATTTTACCACAAAAGAGGTGGCAAAAATGGAAAACCCCGACAAAAACGGCTGAAATCTGTCGGGGTTTTCTTGGTTTTATTTTGTTGTAGCTGATTTACTTTTTCGATTCGTCTTTAGTGTCTTTTTCGTCGTCTTTTTTATCTTCTTTATCTTCGGGTTTTTCTTCTTTTGCACCAGCGGCGCTATAAAGCTCTTGACCAACTTTTTGAATAGTGGCCGATAGATCTTCGCCGGCAGACTTAATCTTTTCTACATCGTCGCCTTTGAGAGCTTTTTTAGCGGCGTCGATTTTTTCTTGTACCTGATCGACAGTTTCTTTTTTAACCTTATCGCCGGCATCTTTGAGAGCTTTTTCACTGGAGTAAACGAGGGATTCGGTGGTGTTTTTCACTTCTATTTCTTCACGTCTTTTTTTGTCTTCTTCGGCGTGAGCTTCAGCGTCCTTGGTCATTTTTTCGATTTCTTCTTTGCTTAACCCGCTTGAAGCCGTAATGGTGATTTTTTGCTCTTTGTTTGTAGCTTTGTCGACCGCCTTTACATTGAGAATGCCATTAGCATCGAGATCGAAACTGACTTCGACTTGAGGAATGCCTCTTGGTGCTGGCGGAATGCCATCGAGAATGAACCTTCCCAAAGTGCGGTTATCGGCGGCCATTTCTCTTTCACCCTGAAGAACATGAATTTCGACTTGGGTTTGGCTGTCGGCGGCAGTCGAAAAGATTTGCGATTTGTTGGTTGGAATTGTTGTATTCTTTTCGATTAATTTAGTCATAACGCCGCCGAGAGTTTCAATGCCGAGTGAAAGGGGAGTAACGTCGAGCAAAAGCAAATCCTTAACGTCGCCAGTTAAAACACCGCCTTGAATTGCGGCACCGATCGCCACGGCTTCATCGGGATTGACACCCTTGGACGGTTCGCGATCAAAAATCTCTTTAACTTTTTCTTGGACAGCAGGCATTCTGGTCATACCACCGACTAGAATGACTTCGTCGATGTCTTTAGTGCTAATGCCAGAATCCTTAATTGCCGATAGACAAGGTTTTTCGGTTTTGCTTACCAGATCACTTACCAAAGAAACTAATTTGGCGCGCGATAAACTCATGACTAAGTGTTTTGGGCCACTAGAGTCAGCCGTAATAAATGGCAGATTAATTTCGGTTTCTTGCTTAGTAGAAAGCTCGATTTTAGCTTTTTCGGCCGCTTCTTTAACTCTTTGAATAGCCGAATTGTCGCTTGAAATATCAATGCCTTGGTCTTTTTTGAATTCGCTGACAAGATATTCCATAATTTTTTGGTCGAAGTCGTCACCACCAAGGTGAGTGTCCCCGTTGGTGGCTTTAACTTCAAAAACGCCATCACCAATTTCCAGAATGGTGATATCGAATGTTCCGCCGCCAAGGTCAAAGACGGCAATATTACCTTCTTTTTTCTTGTCTAAACCGTAAGCTAGGGCGGCGGCGGTTGGCTCGTTGATAATTCTTTTTACGTCGAAACCGGCAATCACGCCCGCATCTTTTGTCGCTTGGCGTTGCGAATCGTTAAAATAAGCCGGAACAGTAATGACAGCTTCGCTGATTTTTTCACCTAGATAATCTTCGGCATCTTTTTTGATTTTTTGCAAAATGAAAGCGGAAACTTCTTGAGGTGTATAAGACTTGCTGCCAGCGACTACTTCGACTGATTCGTTGCGACCTTCTTTAATTTCGAAAGGAACGGCCTTTTTATCGGCTTGGACTTCTTTGTCGGAAAAGCGACGACCGATTAATCTTTTAGCCGAAAAGATTGTGTTTTCTGGGTTAGTGACAGCTTGACGTTTAGCTAATTGACCGACAAGACGTTCGCCACTTTTTGTTTCAGCTACGATGGAGGGGATTATATTTCCGCCCTCGGCTGAAGGGATGACTTTAGGTTTTCCGCCTTCAATGAAAGCGGCCACAGAGTTGGTTGTTCCAAGATCGATTCCAATTATTTTACCCATAACGCTCCTCTAAATATTTATATTTTTTATTTTCTACAATAGAAATTGTAAAGAGAACTTTACATTTTGTCAAGAGCTGGGTTGGTTTTAGGGTAATTCGCCGCTTGGCGAAACTTAAGACGGTGGAAGAGAAATCATTTTCCCCGAATCTACTGTAGTACTCGGCTCCGCGGGCGCCGTAGGCGCCCGATTAGTATGATGATTAACCGTATAGTCAGTAATGATCGGCGTTGATACTCCATCTAAAGAAGTTAGTTTAGCTTCAATCTGAAGATATTTATAATAAGTAATATCTTCTCCTGTTCCAACACTGTTTGTGACTAATTTAGATAAATCAAATGATGTTCCTGATTGATAAGCCGTCCAAGCGGTCCAAGTGCTTCCATCGGTAGAAGTTCTAAATCTATATTGTATCGTTGCATTGTCCGAGACCGTTTGAGTAGGAGTAAAAGTTTCCCATGTCAGAAAATTGCTTCCCCCGTCTAATTGATCAGCGGCGGTGGTGTGGGTGGCGGTAGCCGGAAGAGCGTTTAGCCCCAATTCTTTAATATTAACTTGCTGACCTTCCATCGGCGAAGATATTGTCAGCCGAGCGTAACGATTATTTCCCGCCGGCCCATTGGTTAGCGGATAAGCGACATTACAAGAGTCCGTAACATAATCAGCCGCCTCCAAAACCGTCGTCCAATTACTGCCATCACCAGATATTTCTATTGAGGAAGTATTGCCGTATCCTTCGCCGCTGAAGCCCAAACAATGCGATTGGGAAATGATATTTATATCGTCGCCAAAATCAAGTGTTACGTGAATATGCCATGGCCAGGGCAAACCCGTTATGCCCGACATTGTGTAATAAGTCGATTGGTCGTTGTCAAACATAGCGGCATAGTCATTTTGGCTAATAGCGGCGGTGTCGTAATGGTCAATATTAGTGTCATCGTAAGTAACAGGCGTGTCGCCAATCACACTAGTGACAGCGCTTGATAAATCAACGGGGCCATTACTAAAATTAGCCATTTTCATTTGATTTACCGAAGATGTCGTATCGATATTATCTGAAGTTCCTGCCTCCCACACTGCTTTAGTGTTGAGTGTTGTCTGCTCTGAAGCGGCTTTCATAGCGATATTTGTAGCGGGACGGTAGGTGAGCACGCTGGAAAAGAGCACAAAAACGACAATATTCAAAACATATATAAGAAGAGTTAATTGATGTGTAATGTTAGCAAAGGGTTTTACATGCCACGAATAATACCATGGGAATTTGGCGCGAAGTTTATTGTGTAGTGCCGATAAGCGAGAGAAGGTGGTGCGAGTGCTTTTTTGAACGGCAATAATTTTTTGGTCGAGATTTTTCACTCGTCCATTTTAACAAATTTTAGTGATTATGTCGCCTCGCTAAAAGGTATTGGAGAGCACTTTAGAGAGCGGCACTCGGCTCCGCGGGCGCCGTAGGCGCCCGATTGGTATGATGATTAACCGTATAGTCAGTAATGATCGGCGTTGATACCCCATCTAAAGAAGTTAGTTTAGCTTCAATCTGAAGATATTTATAATAAGTAATATCTTCTCCTGTTCCAACACTGTTTGTGACTAATTTAGATAAATCAAATGATGTTCCTGATTGATAAGCCGTCCAAGCGGTCCAAGTGCTTCCATCGGTAGAAGTTCTAAATCTATATTGTATCGTTGCATTGTCCGAGACCGTTTGAGTAGGAGTAAAAGTTTCCCATGTCAGAAAATTGCTTCCTCCGTCTAATTGATTAGCGGCGGTGGTGTGGGTGGCATAACCCGGCCCGTATGCCTGAAATTCGTAGAGATAACCGTCAGACGAATTATCGGGATCGTTGCCTGAAAAAGTTATTCGGAGATAACGAGCCGTAGCATTTATATCTGCACTTTCATCCCACGCGGGGGTGCCGGTGGTTACAGTATAGTTGTCGGCCGTAGGGGTGAAACTTGTCCCATCCGTGCTATATGAATATATGAGGTTGGTCCATGCTGTTGTACTGGTAGAAGTTAATGATTTCATTTTCGCAACAGTGTAATTTTCTCCTATATCGATAGTCCATGATTGGTTATTCGGCCAGATAAGATCGGTAACAGACCAATAAGTGTTTTCGTTTTTGTCATTAGCACTAGCTTTGTTTGCCTCATCGTAAGTCACAGCGATTGTTTTATTAGATAAATCAATAGGGCTACTGCTTAAATCTGCTATTTTCATTTGGTTTACCGAAGACGTCGTGTCGATATTGTCTAAAGTTCCTGCCTCCCATATTGTTTTTGTGTTGAGACCCGTCTGCTCCGAAGCGGCCTTCATAGCAATATTAGTGGCCGTTTTGTTGTAAACAAGCACACTGGAAAAAAGGACGAAGGCGACAATGTTTAAGGTGTAGGCGAGCAAAACTAACTTATGGGCAAAATTAGCAAATGATTTGACATGCCACGAATAATACCATGGGAATTTGGCCCGAAGTTTATTGTGCAACGGATTAAAACACGAAAAAGTGGTGCGAGTGCTTTTTTGAACGGCAATAATTTTTTTGTCGAGATTTTCCACTGTTTTGCTCTAACAAATTAATATGTCAGACGATGTAAACAGATTTAATATAAAGTCAATTCAATTGATGAAGCAACGGTTTTTAAGGTAAGATCGATTTTTTTCTCGGCAGTTTGATAATTTTTACTTTCGTAAGTTTTGTCGTTTTTATTTAATCCAAGTTTTTCGAAGTTGTTCGAGCTAGCGCCACTATCGTTCACTATTCTAAGGCCAACATTTTCTGGCGTTTTTATTTTTAGAGAACCTGCCCCTAGACTGATTTCGCCTTTGAAAGAACTGACTTTGTCGCCAAGAGTAAGCTTATATGTTGAGGCACCACTTTTGACCGATAGCTCATTGACAGCTGTTTCATGAAGGTCGAGATCGGTGTCAACGGCGCCAGTATTTAGGTTGAGCTTAGTCGGAAGGGAATCATTTAAATTCAAATTCCAAGTGTTTTTGTGGCTCCAGAAAATTTGAGGAACTATTTCCTCGCTCTTGATTGATAAGACATCGGTTTTGTTTCTAACTGTTCTTTCGGTAATAACCCGAGAAATATTACTTTCAACTGTACCAGAAACTAATAATTGCGACCCTCCGCCGATATTTATTTTAGCGGCACCGGTATTTAGAGTGATATCGGCCGAATCGGTATCAGCCCCTAATGGCTCGGAGATGTTAGTATTTTCGCTGCTGACCGAGCGCGTAGTCAAATATTCTCGAGTTCCCGGATAAACGAAAATTGCGAAAAGTCCTAAAATAAAAATAACGATAATTAAATTGATAATGCCACGGACAATTTTTCCGCAATTTTGGCTCATAATCGAAAGCCCCAAGGCCACTAAAAGAACAGGCCATAATCTCCAGAGTTGTTCAAGCGTAGACCAGCTGATAGCGCCAAAATTCACTAATAAAAAAGCCACCCCTATCAAAATAAGGATTAGTCCCCAAAGGTATTTGCCAAAGTTCATTACTCCCTCCTTGACGGATTAAGTAAAATGCTGGCCCCAATGACAACAATGATGAGCGGCCAGAGTTTTTTCATTCCGAGGCCGAGAAAAGGAAAGAAATTGCTAAGCAGAAAAATAATGCCGACGGTTAGGATAATGGCACCTGCCAGAAAACGGCCATTCCGTTTTGTTTCTACCTGTTTAATTTCTTCGGCCATTTTGTTGGCACCTTTTTTAATATTTTCGCCGAGATCTTTTTCTCTGGCCGATTCACCTTCTTCGGGAATAACAATCCAGAGAATTAAATAAGCAACAACGCCCGTGCCGCCAAAAAGTACCGCAATGACAAAAATCAGTCGGAAAATGAGAGGATCAATGTCAAAATATTCCCCTAAACCACCACACACACCGCCAATAACGCGATCTGTTTTAGAACGTCGTAATTTTTTTACTTCTTGAGCCATATTTACTCACTTACCTTTACTTTAGCTGGCCTAATTAGTCTTTGGCCAATTTTATATCCGACCACTTCGATACTAATTATACACCCTTTTGTAAAGTTTTCACTTTTTTGCGTTGCAACGGCTTCCTCAAAATTGGGGTTGAATTGATCCCCGGGTTTTGGAGCAATTTTTTCAATACCGAGTTCGGCAAGGGTACTTTCTATTTGATTAGCGATATGGACAATACCTTGCGCCCAACCATCATTTTGGCAATTTTCCATATGAGCAACGGCAATGGTCAAATTGTCTAAAACCGGCAAAAGGGATTCGAAAGCGGCGATTTTTCCGTCTTGAACCCAACTAGCTTTTTCTGTCTCGGTTCGTTTACGGTAATTATCAAAATCGGCTTGGGTTCTTTGCCAGCCGAGGCGCATCTCTTCAATTATTTGTTCTGGCTTTACTTTGGTCTTTTTTTCTTTCATTCAAAACTCCTAAGACAATAAACTACTCAATTTTGGCGGTTTTGTCCAGACTTAGAAGCCGCCTGGGAGAGAAAGACTGTCGCTAGAGTTCAAGCTGGCTGTGCTTGTAGTGCTTTCGGTTGGGGCGGCTGGAGCGGGTGGCACAGGCACGGAGGCGGTTGTGCTATTTGAAGCATTGGGTGTAGGGCTTGCAAGAGCTTGATTTAGAGAATCTTGCAAACCATCGTAACCGGTTGATTGCAAACTAACGGCTAACGGGCCGGCGACGGTTTTTGCGTCAGAAGGCAAAGCGATTGTGGCACTAACAGATTCAAATTCGCCGTTGGGAGAGCTAACAACAATGTTTTTTGTACCCGGAATGACTTTTTTGATCGTCCAGTTAATCGTTGTTTGGCCGGCTTTAACCGAAAAACTTCTTTTTTTGAAATTGAATTTTTTGGTTCCATCGGTAGGAAGGATTTTAACTTCGGCGGTAAATTTTTTTGCTTGTGCGGCGGTTGTTTTGAGCTGAACCTGAACTGTGGCGTAGCCGGGGTAAATGACGTCAGCTTCGATTTTTGAGTTTACAAATAATCCTAAAGCCGTTACGCCGACGACCAAAAAACAGGAAAAAAGAATATTAAAAAGTTTTTTTCGATTCTTCATAAATACTGTTAATATTATGATAGATGAGGAGCTCTGTGTCAAAAAAGCTTCCATTTATCAACAGGCCGCTTCTTTTTATGTCCGCTAGTTGCACGGGAATGGCGGTAGCGGTTTTGCTTGTTAGTCAAATCGATCTCAAAATAATTTTCGCTCTTTTGCTGGCGGTCTTAGCCGCGGCGATTATTTTTGCTTTTTGGAAAAAGGCATTGCCAATTTTTTTGATATTAACGTTTTTCAGCGGATTCTGTTATGCGAGCGTTTTTGGCAATTTTACTCGAACTGATTTTGCTGACGGCTGTTATATTTTTGCGGTGGGCAAAATAAAACAGAAAGATACCGCGGCTAAGGTCGAGCTGAAATCGAACTATGGCGCTTTGGTGGCGCAAACGGAAAATTTTAATGAAATTCGTTCTGGCGATCAGCTCAAAATTTGTCTTGAAAGCAAACAAATAATCAAAGCCGAACCGCAAATGGCTGGATATTATCTGGCTAACTATAAAACGGTGCAGGTTATTAAAAACCCTCAATTTGAAATTGTTGGCCACCGCCCGTCGATCGAGAATTTTTTTAACAACATTAGACTCCGTGTTGATCGCGTTTTTGCCGTGATTTGGCCGGGAGACAAGGGGCAACTGGCTAAGGGGCTAATTTTAGGCGACCCAAATTTTTCAGATGCCTTTGCTGAAAAAATAAAAAAAACTGGCTTGACTCATATAACGGCAGTGTCAGGGTTCAATATTTCAATAATATTAGTGGTGATGTTTGGCGCTTTGCGCGCGGCGGCGGGCAAAAAATTTGCTTTTTACGCCAGTGTGTTTATTCTGGTCGCATTCTTTTTTCTTACCGGCGGCGCTAGTTCGGTGACGCGCGCGGCAATTATGGGCCTTGTCGTAATTATCGGAAAAATGATTGGGCGAAGAGCGTTGCTGATAAACGATTTAGTTTTAGCAGCAATGATTATGCTATTGGTCAATCCATTTGTTGTTTACGATATTGGTTTTCAACTTAGCTTTGCCGCCACGGTTGGGCTGGTTTTATCGGAAAGCTTATCGGTATTGGCCAAAACAAAAAATAAATACCTTAAAGAGCTTTTAGCGATGCTGGCTCAAACTCTTTCGGCCCAAGTTCTTTGTTTTGGCATCATTTTGTATCATTTTGGCTCCCTCACCTTGATTGGCTTTATTTCTAATATATTCGTTTTGCCTGTTTTACCTTTAGGAATGCTTCTGGCGGCTTTGGCGTTGGCCTTTGGACTTGTGAGCATTAAACTAGCCCTTGTGCTGAATGTTTTTTTGGGATTAGTTGTCGGTTATGTTAAGTTGGTTATAGACCTTTTTGCCCTTTTACCTTTTGGCCAATTTAACGCTGGCGCTTTAACGTGGCCATGGGCAATTGTCTATTATATTTTGCTGATAGCGACGGCATATTTCATAAAATTTTTCTATGAAAAAAAATGGGCAGAAAACATTTGAAACAACAATTATTCTTCTGACTATTATTTGTTTTGGCATTTGGTTTCATTATTTTTCTTCTGTTCAGGCCAACCCTGATTCACAAATTCTGGCCAAAGCATTTTTTTTGGACGTGGGGCAGGGCGACGCGACGCTTTTTTCGCTCCCCGGTTCGGTGCAAATTTTGGTAGATGCCGGGCCGGATAATTCTGTCTTAGAAGGGCTAGAAAAATATATGCCTTCTAACGATCGAACGATTGAATATGCCTTTATGACTCATCCGGATTACGACCATATTGGCGGATTCAATTATGTTTTGGACTCTTTTTCGATTAAAAATCTTTATAGCTCGGACAAGCAGGCAGATTCGAAAATTTACCAAACGGTGGCCAAGAAGATTAGTGATAAAAAAATTCCCCATGAAATTGTCTCGGACGGGACAACAATTAAGATCAATGACTTTGATAATATTGATATTTATTCTCCGCCCAAAGGCGACTTGACTAGCTTGTCTTCGAATGATAGTTCGATTGTGGCCAAATTTGATACTCCAGAGGGTGATGTAATACTGTTGGGTGACGCCGAAACCGAAATACAGGGTGAAATTGTAGTAAAAAAGTTAAAAACGGAGCTAAAAAGTGACGTTGTTAAAATATCGCATCACGGCTCGTCGAATGGTTTGAACAAGCAATTTATTCAGGCGACGGGAGCGAAAAAGGCGATTATTTCGGTTGGCGCCAACAATAAGTACGGCCATCCGGCCAAAACAGTGCTGGAATATTTGACCTCCATAAATATTAAAATTTTTCGAACGGATGAAATGGGCACGGTCAGGTTTGGGCTAAAAAGCGACGGCTGGGCGGCGTTGAACTAATAGCTGATAAAAAGAAAAAGGCCCCGACAAATAGACTGCCGGGGCCCTGAAAGCGGTGATCAGCCAGTTGGCCCGCGAGGGAGGGTGAGGGGCGGTACCAACTGACTGGCCGCTTTTAGGACATTTTGCTTCTGGCGGTTGAGCTACCAGAAGCGGGGAGGCGGCGGAACGGGTCCGGATCGGTTGATCCGGACCGAGTTTCCGAACTGATCGCGGAAACGAATAGTCTCGTCGACCGTGAGCCCACCGCGACGGGAGTACGTCTCGTCGCGGTGGTAGTAGTCGACACCGCCTTGGGCCGGAAAGCCCCAAGGCGCCGGGCCGGGCCGCATTTCGATGGGGCCGAAGGGCCCCGGGCCCGCCCATGGCGGGGCGCACGGCGGCGGGGGTGGACAGTAAGGGGGTGGAGGTGAACACATTGCCCACGGGGGTGGGCAATGTGCCTGGAACGGCGGCGGGCACGGCGGCGGCCCGCCGATCCAGACAGCGATCCTTCCCGCGTGCGCCGGAGGCGCAAGCAGGAGGAACAATGCGAAGATCACGGCCGCGACCAAGATCGCGGCCGCCAGAACCGTCGTCCGACTGGGCTGCTGGTGGATGGACATGCCATCCACCTCCTTCCTGGTTTTTTTTATGGCAAGGTGCGACAAAACAGCTAATTGTGCGCTTTTTCCGCCTAGAAGTCAAGCCCCTAAGCGAAGTGTGCGCTCTGAATCACGTTGACGAGATCGCGAAGACTGCAATGGTGTACTCCTTTGGGGTCAGTTTGGGGTTCGTACTCACTTTCCGGATGAACGCAGAAAACGGTTGTTTCCGGTGGAATCAGCCCATTAGTAATCTGCTGGGCGACCCAACGGGACACTTCGTGATCGGCAATGACAGCGTTGGCAGGGTAGGGCTTGTTGCCAAGCTGGTCAGAGCGTAAAAAGTGTACGCGAGCACAGGCGAGGGAAGCGGCTTCCTCGACTAAAAGGGGGTCTAGATTCTCGACTGCGACAATGACGTGAGGATCGTGACGGCTCGCATGAGCACCCACAGACATAACCTCCTTGTCAAGGATCTGCCTGCTTGAAAACAAGGCCTAATTTATTATAATGTAAACCTGTATCGCTTGCGATTCAAGACTTCTATAGATTGGAGGAATATGTCAGGTCATTCAAAATGGGCAACCACCAAGCACCAAAAAGCGGTGACGGACGCGCGCCGCAGTAGTTTATTTACAAAAATTTCTAACTTGATTTCGGTTGCGGCTCGAACCGGCGGCGATCCAACGATGAACTTTCAACTTCGTCTGGCGATTGATAAAGCCCGCGCGGCTAATATGCCCAAAGATAAAATCGAACGCGCCATCAAGCGCGGAACGGGTGAGCTGGGTGGTACGCAAATTGAAGAAGTTTTATATGAGGCCTATGGCCCTTCCGGCATTGCCATTTTAATCGAATCTCTCACTGATAATCGCAATCGCGCTTCATCGGAAATTAAAGCGGTTTTAAACAAGCACGGTGGCAAACAAGCCGGTTCTGGCTCGGTGGCTTATCTTTTTGAGCGAAAAGGGGAAATTAAAATCAGTAGCCAAGGCAAAACTAACGATGAAATTGAGCTGATTATTATTGACTCTGGAGCGGAGGATTACCAAAAGGCCGGTAATGATTATCTGATATATTCAAAACCGGAGGAATTGGCGGCGGTTCGAGATGCTTTGGCGGCGGCTGGGCTAACATGTGAATCGGCTGAATTGGTTTGGCAGCCCAAAACCACCACTGCTCTTTCTGAAACTGATGAAGCTAAGGCAATCAAACTGCTCGAAGCTCTTGACGAACTTGATGACGTTACAAATGTTAGCAGCAATTTAGGATGAATTTATAGGGAGGGAAGTGACGCAGGGGAAAAAAGAACGGATAGTGCTTGGGGTTGACCCGGGAACAGGAAAGCTGGGTTGGGCGGTTTTGCATCAGGCCAGCGCGGTCAAACTTTTGGATTGCGGTTGCGTTGAAACCAAGGCGAACACACCCTTGGCGGATAGATTAGAATTAATTGCTTCGGAACTCGAAAAAGTTATCAAAAAATACGCGCCTTGCGAGTTGGCGATTGAAGAAATATTCTTTATGAAGAATGTAAAAACCGGAATTTCAGTAGCTCACGCGCGCGGTGTGGCTATGCTGGTGGCTAAGAAAGCCGGTTTAATAATTTCTGAATACAAACCGAACGCAATCAAACTTGCTATCGCTGGTTATGGCCACGCCACCAAGGAGCAGATGATAAAAATGGTCTCGCTCCACTTACGAGGATGCAAAATTACTCAAGACGACACAGTTGATGCCATCGCGGTTGCCCTCTGCCACATCAATACTTAGTCGGTTTTGGTCTCGGGAAAAATTACGTCCACAATGTCCTTGGCAACATTCCTGGGTTTTCCAGAATATGGGAAATGATGCATATCAATTCCTGGGTTAGAATTTATTTCTACGACTATATAGCTGTCCTTAGTTTGCGGTTTTCTAAAGTCCTTTGATAATATATCAACACCTGCATATAGAAGGCCCGGAATGGAATTTATTGCTTTTAGAGCGATCTCTTTGACAGATTCGTGTACTTCATCTGTTACATCGTAACTGTCGCCACCAGTAGAAATATTAGAATTATTTCTAAGAAAAACAGTCTTGTCTTTTTCGACTATAGAGTCAAGATTCAGCCCTTCGCTTTCTAATTTGAGTAACATTGCGGCATCTATTTTTATTTTTACGATTGGCTCATCTTCGCTTTCTTTTCTTCTAGGGTCAAGATTTTTTTCATATATCAGATCTTGTATGGTTGATTTGCCATTACCTGTCACATTAGCTGGTACCCTCTGTATCGCGGCCAGCGCTTTTTCTCTTGTTACCAAAACCCTTGTTTCGACACCCTCGTGGCACTCTTCAATTAGATTTTTACCTTCTTTGTCATCAATTTCACCCCATATTTTCTTGAGTTCTTTTTTGTTTTTAATACCTACAAACACGGACCTTCCGTTCCCGGCGGAGACTGGTTTCGCGACAATGGGCCATAGTTTTTCCTTCTCGCAATAAGAAATAGCTTTATTTAATTGGTCGTTCATGAATGTTTTTCCTTGGGCGAGGGATAAACCGGCTAAACTTAAGAAGTCCTTTGAGATATCCTTGTGTCTACATATGTAATTAGCTACAGAGGTTGTTTTAGAACTACATCGAGAACGAAGATACTCTTTGTGGTCGCCAAACTTTAATTCACAAACTTCTCCGCTAGAAATTTCATCAATAATGATTTTTCTTGAATAAGCTTCTTCGAGGATTAGACGAGCTGCAATGCAAAAATTACTAAATCTCATTTTAAAACTTCTTTTTTAACTCCGGAAAAATTGTTTCTAGTATGTCGGAGGCGACGTTAACTTTTTCACCGACGGTTGGGTTTTGGTGAATATTGATTCCGGGGCTGGCATTTATTTCGATAATATTGTAATTTTCACTACCATCAATATTCTCTGTCATAATATCTACCCCCGCCCACTCTAAACCTGGAATCGCGTTGACTGCTTTAACTGCTACATCAGCTAAACTTGAATTGATATATTTGGCGAAGCTAATGCTTTCACCACCCGTTGAAGTATTTGTGTTTTGTCTTAGATAAACAGTTTTTTTGTTTTCGATTATAGAATCAAGAGTCAGACCTTGTTTGGCCAAATGATTGGCCATAGGATTGTCGGGCGAAATATTTTTACGTCCTTCGCTGATGGCGCGGTCATTTTTTATATCTATGAGTTGTCTGATGGAATTTTTACCGTTTCCTATAATATATGCAGGAACCCTTTTAGTAATAGACAGGGTCTTATTTTTTGTGGCTAAGAACCTGTATTCATCTCCGGCCACTTTTTTTTCAATCAGAACTCTTTCGTATTTACTTAAGATTTCTTTCCAGGCATTTTTAAAGTCGCTGATCGAGTCGATGTCAGTGAAAACCAAATCGCCGCCCAAACCATCATTGGGTTTCATTACGCAATTAAAGTTCTCTTTTCGGATATAATCCAAAGCATGATCCTCTTTGCTAC
Source organism: uncultured Candidatus Saccharibacteria bacterium (assembly GCA_964580065.1). GTDB lineage: Bacteria > Patescibacteriota > UBA1384 > UBA1384 > DTJR01 > CAZIOI01. The sequence continues at coordinate 39,912 of CAZOJE010000003.1, read as the reverse complement.
GATCGAACGAAATCCCATTGGGAGTTGAGAGACCGGCTTTTTTGAGAAAATATTTTGCGGTATCTTTGGATTTGCAGATACAATAGGCAGTAGCAGACGTTTTAGGACTCAAAATATCATATAAAATCTCTTTTCTCCCGCCATACTCTAACTCGAGGACGTTTATGAACAAAATCTTGCAAGCTACGCCCCTTTTCTTACATTCGTCGATAATGTAAGCAAGTGATTTGTGTTCGATTAATTTACTTTCCATTTTTGTACTCATTAACTTTATTTTTAAGGTAGCTTATTATTGAGCGGGAAACAACGATTTTTTGTGGTTCATTATCGGTTTTAACGGAAAATGCATCATTGGCTTCGACGAAATAATATCGGCCTTTATATTTCATAAAATCAACACACATTATTTCAAATCCAAACGATTTGACATATTTTTTTGCCAAAGCGGAAAGGCCTGACCCCGGGTTGTTGAATTCTGCTATCGCGCCTAACGATGTGTTTGACCTAAATTCGGTTTCTGATTGACTGGTTCTTATTAGCCCTCCAACAATTCTGTTGCCAACTATGTACACCCTATAATCTTTAGCTAGGTCTTTGGATTTTAAAAATTGCTGTACTATATATTTTTTGTCAGGAGCAATTTTTTTTCTGAAGTCAGACATGCTTTCAACAAGGTGAACATCTGCGCCACCAAATGACTCTCTTGCTTTCAAGACAATTGGCAAACCACCTAATTTTTCTATTTTTCTTGATAAAAAAAATGGTGAGTATTTGAACGTGGCTGGTACTGTTAGACCTGTTTCTGTTGCCCATTTGCTTTGGTAGTATTTGTCTTTCTGGTGTGGCAGATATTTAAGATTGCCGATGTACGGTTTGTGATATTTTTTTACCAATTTGATGTAAAAATTTATTTGGTTTTCGATATCTTTTTCGTCTCTGCCAGTTATTCTGGGGTAAAAAATATCTATATCATCGAAAGTTCCGCCATCATATTTTTTATATGGATTAATTATAATGAATTGTACCCCAAACTCCTCCTGCTGGGACACTAGTAACGTAATACTGGGGTCGGTTCTGGGATTATCAGTTGTAATAATTGCAATTTTAATCATTTTTGGTTGCCAAACTTAGTTTTCCAGTGTAAATTATACCTATATTTAATCTGATAATCAATCCGTAAGACAGTAAAAACAATTTTTACAATGAAAAAAATAGCCAAAAAAATAGCCGATTTAGACTGTCGCGACGAGCGTACCTTTGTCGTGTTGTCTGGTTTGAATTCTGACAGTTTTAATCTTTCGCTGGTTAAAGGACTCGACTTCTATGAGGAAAGGATGTTGTTTTTCTTGTTCCTTTTAAAGTATAAAAAAACCCGAATTATATATGTTACTTCTGAAGGATTTAACACAGAGCTTTTTGAATATTACATATCGACAATTTTTACCAAGCCAAACGAAATTAAGAGTGCGTTTGCAAGATTAGTACATATTGAAGTAAACAAAACAAGCGCCGCTTCAGTTCAATCTTTATCGGAAAGATTGCTGAAGGATGAGGGTGCGTTGAAAAAAATATCAGACAGCATTCCGAATAAAGCGATGGCAATGTTGCGTTGTTATAATACAACAGCACAAGAAAGGGCTATAGCTAAAGAATTAGGCATTTCTATTTTTGGCCATCGGGAAAAGTTTGACTATATTGGCACTAAAAGTGGTGCTAGGAAAATATTTCAACTTGTCGGTTTAAAGCTGATTAATGGTTTTGCTTATATCAAAAGCACCGTTTTGCTTTTCGAAAAAATGGTTAAATTATACGAAGATTCTCCTGGATCTGAAAAGATTATGATTAAACTTAATGAAAGCTCGTCTGGCAAGGGAAACTGTATTTTTAATATGGGCGATTTTTTATCGGATGAATTGAATAATCAAGGAAAAATTTCCAGTAAGACAGCTTTTGATATTTTTGAAAAAAGATTTGATAAATATGCCATTTTTCAATCAGAAAAACAAAATTATGCAGGATTTAAAAAAGAATTTGATAGGTTGGGAGGGATTTGCGAACTTTATATAGGAGGAAAAAATCATTCTCCGAGCGTTCAAATCCAGCTTTTGCCATCGGGAAAAGTGAATATAGTTTCTACGCATGAGCAAATATTGGGCGGCCCGGGTAGCCAGCGCTATGCGGGATGTGAATTCCCTGCCAACGAGAATTATAAAAAAGAGATAATCAAACAAGCTGAATTAGTTGCAAATTGGATGTCGAAAAAAGGTATGGTAGGAAATTTTTCGATAGATTTTCTAGCCGTTAAACAGTCAGACAATTTTACGGTTTATCCCATCGAAATTAATTTGCGTAAAGGCGGGACGACACATCCATTTAGGATTACTTATTTCTTGACTGGAGCGAAATATAACCGCAAAACAGGTCTGCTACAATGCGGTGATACTCCAATTTATTACTACTCTATGGACTTTATAGAATCGGAAAAGTATAAAAAATTAACACCAAAAACTTTGATTGAGACAGTTGCTTCTAGCAAAATCTCTTTCAATAAAGATACAAAGAAGGGCGTCATTTTATTTATGCCCGGTATGATAACTGAACTTGGTCGTTTCGGCGCGGTTTGTATTGGCCACTCGAGAGAGGAAGCTAAAAACTATTACAAAAAACTGGTTGCTTTGGTTGATTCTTTGGTCTCGCCGAAGACAAAAAAATAGGCAAAAATCTTGTGCCCTATTTGCTTTTTATGATAATATCATATAGTTATTAAGCATCGATTTAATTAACAATAAAGCTATTTTTTATGTTATTTCGCTAATATAGTTTTATAATTAATTAAATTAAGCAAACGAAAGCGAGGAGATATGAATTATGCCGTGATAATGGCGGGTGGGTCGGGTACCAGACTTTGGCCGATGAGCCGCAAAAAGAAACCAAAACAGTTTCATAATTTAGTTTCGGAAAAAACTTTGATTCAGGAGACATATAGTCGCCTATCCAGGGCTTTAGCGGAAAAAAATATTTTTGTCTCGACGGTTTCTCAATATGCCGAGGAAGTCAAAAAACAGCTGCCAAATGTTCCGGAAGAAAATTTCATCATTGAGCCCTCGGGCAAAAATACCGCGCCAGCTCTAGCATATATTGCTGAAATTATCGGCAAGCGCGATAAAGACGCTGTCATTGCCACCATTGCTTCAGACCACATTGTCAAAAATGTTGATATTTTTGTCAACACCGTCAAGATTGCTTTTGAAGCAGTGAAAAAATATCCCGATCATTTAGTGGCGGTTGGTATCAACCCAACTAAGCCAGACACGGGGTTGGGCTACATCAAAATCGGCTCGTCTTTGTGTGAAATTGATTCCGAAAAGATTTTTGAAGTGGAAAAATTTGTCGAAAAACCAGACCAAAAAACGGCCGAAAAATATTTGCAGAGCTGGGAATATCTCTGGAACGGCGCTTATTACTTTTTCAAAGCGGCAAAGTTAAGCGGCTGGATCAAAAAATATCGTCCCGAAATGGCCGAAGTCATAAGCGAAATCGGCAAATTGACTGGAACGGGGAACGGCGCTACCCAAATCAAAATAAAGAACCTTTATGGTTCGTTAGAATCGGAACAGTTCGAGAACGCTATTATCGAGCAACCTGATTTTAAGAAGATTTTAGTTATTCCGGCTGATTTGGGTTGGAGCGACATTGGCAACTGGGGGACATTATTTGATGTTTTAAGCGAGCATTACAGCACAAAAATGATTTCGCGAGGTTACCATCTCGATGTTGATAGTCAGAATTCTCTCATTTATGCCGGCGACAAAATGATTGCAACATTGGGGCTGGAGGACGTAATTGTGATAGATACTCCCGATGCAATATTAATTGCCAACAGAAACAAAGCCCAAGATGTAAAGAAATTGCTTGAAAAACTCAAAGACGAAGGGAAGCATTTATATCTTTGATAAAACTAAAATCGGAGGGTACAGTGGACGAAAAAATATTTCGCGCTTATGACATCAGGGGCACTTACCCGGATCAAGTAAATGAAGAGGTGGCTTACAAAATCGCCTCGGCTTATGCGGAAAAAATAAAACCGAAAATGGTGGTGGTGGGACGGGACTTGCGCGAAGCTAGCGACAAAATGTTTGCGGCGGTGGTTAAGGCCTTAACTGATCGTGGTGTAAATGTTCAAGACGCGGGGCAAATGACTAACCCGATGATTGGTTTTGCCGTTTTTAATTACGGCCTTGATGGTGGAATTATTTTGTCCGCTTCGCACAATCCGGTCGGCTATGGCGGTATGAAGATGATGCGAGAGGACGCTGTTACGATTGCTGGTAATGACGAGCAGTTGAAAAAATTTTCTCTCGAGGGTGTGGAGCCGTATGATGGGCCCAAAGGTACAGTGAAGAAAGTTGATATTTTTGACGATTACGTTAATTTTGTCCGCTCTTTGATTGATGAAAAAAAGCTTAGCCGAAAAAAACTTCTTTTTGACACGACGCATGGATCGGTCGGATTGATTATTGATAAAATTTTGAAAGATTTGCCGGTTGAGGCAGATTTCATTCACAAACAGCCCGATTTCAAATTCGGCGGTCTTTGTGAACCAAATCCTCTAAATCCGGAAATTCAAAAGGAAGCTTTGCAAAAAGCGGCGGCGGGTGATTATGATTTTACCTTAATGTGGGACGGCGACGGCGATCGGGTTTTTTTCTTGGACGAAAAAGGCAATTTCATCAATGCTCCCTATATCACAGCCGCTTTAGTTGAAACGATTGTGTCTAAGCATGGCAAAAGACCAATTGTTTGCGACCCGCGCATTATTTGGCCGCTACAAAACGCCTGCCAAAAAGTAGGGGTTGAAATGGTGACTTCTAAATCGGGCTATCGTTTTATGAAAGAAACGATGGGGCGGGTTGGGGCTTCATTTGGCGCTGAAATGACCGCCCATTATTTTTTTGAAGAAACACATTTCATGGATAATGGCATTATTCCGTTTTTGTTGATTTGGGAGTTGTTGTCTAAATCGGGCAAAAAAATTTCCGAATTGGTGGCGCCGTTTCAAAAAGATCATTTCATGATTGACGAAATTAAATTCAAAATTGAAGACCCCTCGGCAATTATCAGTAAGCTAAAAACCAAGTATACTGATGCCAAACAAGATGATCTTGACGGTCTGACAATAGAATATCCCGACTGGCGAATGAATTTTCGCGCTTCCAACACCGAGCCAGCGGCCAAGTTGAATTTGGAAGCAAAAAATGAAAAACTATTGAAGGCAAAAACGCAAGAAGTTAAAGAATTAATTGAAAAATAAAAACGTAAATGAGATTTTGGGCTGGTTGCTAATCGGCCTGAAATGGAGGAAAATATGGCAAAAATTTTAGTAACGGGCGGGGCGGGATTTATCGGCAGTAATCTTGCTAACATGATGGCTGAAAAAGGCCATGAAGTTGTTGTGATTGATAATTTGTCTTTGGGCAAAACAGAAAATCTTTCGGATAAAGTGAGATTTGTTGAGGGTGACGTAAATAAAAAAGAAGATCTTGAGCGAACGGGCAACAGCTTTGATTATATTGTTCATTTGGCGGCCTCTTCCTCGGCGCCGATGTTTGCTAATGATATGTATTGGGCCTATCAAAATAACGTCGCTGGCCACATTCGCGTGATGCAGTTTGCTAAGGAAATCGGCGCCAAAAAAATGCTGTTTGCTTCGACCAGTTCGATTTACGGTAACAATCCCACGCCGTTGACTGAAGATCAGCAAGTCACGCCGCCGAATCATTATTCGGTCACAAAATTTGCCCAAGAAGGCGCATCGCGCGTGTTTTCTTCCTCGGAGGAATTAGAAATAATTGCTTTTCGTTTTATGTCAATTTATGGTTTGAACGAAAACCATAAGGGCACTTTTGCTAATCTTGTTTCGCAATTTATTTGGCTTATGGCTAAAGACGAACAGCCAGTTTTGTACGGCGACGGAAAGCAAGAGCGCGACTTTACTAACGTCAAAGATGTCGTTCAAGGTATTGAAAAAGCGATGTTGAATGAAAAAAAATATGGCTTTACAGTCTTTAATATCGGCACCAATAAATGTATCAATTTAATTGATCTGGTTGGTGTGATTAATAAAGTCATGGGCAAGAATATCGAGCCGAATTTTATTCCTAATCCAGTCAAAGAGGGCTACGTTAGATCGCAATTAGCCGATATCAACAAAATTTCCACCGAACTTGGTTACAGTCCGACCGTTGAGCTAGAAGACGGAATAAGAGAAATTTACGAAAATCTCAAAAAATAATTATTTTGGCTCGAGCGACACAGGACTTTGTTTCTTGAATACAAGATTACCCTTAAGGGTTAGGGTTGTGTTTAAGGTTAGCGCGTAGTATTTTAAGCATATGAACAAATATATTGCGGGTGTCAGCTATGGGCTTGGCGGGATCGAAGCCGTTCTTTTGGACGGGAATTTTGCCACGGTTGAAAAACTGGCTCGTCCTTATATTCCCAAACTGGGACGCGAATCAATTATTTCTAAAATCGAAAAAACTGTTACTTCATTGCCAAATTTCCATCAAGCGATAGCGGTGGGTGTGGCTTTGCCGGCGGTTTTTGATTCTAGCGGTAAAAAAGTTGTCAGCTCGCCGATCAAAGAACTCGAAGGGGCGGATATTTATCAAATGCTTTCGCGTAAGCTAAATTTACCGATTTTTATCCAAAGACGAGAATTTTGCTCGATCTTGGCGGAAAGGGCATTCGGAGCGGCCAAAGAATTTGGCGACATTGCTTTTGTGGAAATTGGCCGCGATGTTGGGGCGGCCTTTGTGGTTGGCGGCAAAGTTTATCGCGGCAAGCACAATGCTTCGGGCAATATCCGCGAAATGGTTTTAGATATTACTCGCGAAAAGCGGCACAGCGCGGGCAGTTTTGGTGCGTTGGTTTCGGGTGAGGGGATTGAAGCGCTAACCGGCCGATCGATTTATCAAATTCTCAAAGAAAATCCGCAAAGCGAACTGGTTTCAAAGCAGATTTTAAAAGATCTTAAAGAAAGTTTGTTGACGGGTTTGGTTAATATAAAAATGCTTTTTGATCCGGAGATTTTTATTCTTTCGGGCGACATTTTAGAAAATTTTTCGGCCTTTGAGCCGTCTTTTATCGAGCTCGGTGTAAAGGTCAAAAAATCGCCATTGGGCAAAATCGGTCCGGCAGTGGGAGCGGCGATTGCCGGATATAATGCCATAAACAATTTAAAAATGCGCGCAACTAGCAGGACAAGACATGATAGCTTATCTTAAGGGAAAAATTATTTATAAAGGGGCCAATTATGTGGCCGTAGGGGATAGCGCAGTGGGGTATAAGGTTTTCGCCAAACCCGATTTAATTGAGCGAAAAAAAGAGGGCGACGAGGCGGAGTTTTTTATCTATCATCTTATAAGAGAAGACACTGACGATCTTTACGGATTCGACTCCCCTAGCGAGCTAAAAATTTTTGAACTTCTTTTGGGGGTTTCAGGGGTTGGTCCGAAGGTGGCTTTGGCGATTATCGGTACACTAGGCCAAGAAAAATTTACGACCGCTTTAGCCAAATCTGATTCAAATGCTTTTCGGGCAGTTAGCGGCGTAGGAACAAAGGTTGCGGCCAAAATTATTGTTGAGCTTAAAGGCAAGGCGTCTGGCGATATAGCTGATTTAATGGGAGAAAACGACGAAACGCTTGAAGCGTTAACCAGTTTGGGTTATAAACGCCAAGAAATTATCCCCTATTTAAGTAAAATTCCTGAAGACAAAAAAACAGTTCAGGAAAAGATAAAATATGTTCTCGCCCATGTCGGAAAAAACAAATAGGCCGCCTCGGGTTAGCGCAATCCCCTATATTGGCGAACGCTTAGCAGCTGATTTTGCCCGATGCTCTGTTGTGACGATCGAAGATTTGCTTTTATACAAACCGCGTACTTTTATCGATTTAACCAAAACGACCGAAATTAAGAATCTGCCGCGTATGCGGGGTGAAAAAGTCGCGGTTAAAGCGACAATCGAAAAAGTCAATCAAACAAAAACAGCGCGTAAAAGAATTTGGTTAACTGAAGCAACTTTGTCTGATGAAACTGGTGAAATACCGGCGCGCTGGTTTAACCAACCTTTTTTAAAACAATCTTTAAAAGTCGCTCAGGAGCTGATTTTTTACGGCCAAGTAGAATTTGATTTTATAAAAAAACAAATTTTTATTTCGAACCCCGAAATGCACGCCGCGGCCGCGATCATTCCGGTTTATCCCCTAACAGGCAAATTGTCGCAAAAAATTATCTCTCGGGCGGTGAAAAATGCTCTTAAAATGAATTATGAAGTTGAGGAATTTATTCCGGCGGAAGTTTTGAAAAAAAATAATTTGCCCGAAATTAATCAAGCTATTCGAATGATGCATTTTCCGCGCTTGTTGGAAGAATTTTGGCTTTCTAAAAGACGGCTGATTTTTGGTGAGCTTTTTATTTTTATGCTGGCCAATCTTTTGCAAAGACAAAAAAATCAGCAGTCGCCAGCTTATAAAATCAAAAATTTTGATGCAATGGACGATTTTATTGCAAAATTACCGTTTAAACTGACACAGGATCAAAAAAATGTTATCGACGAAATTAAAACTGATTTGCAAAAAGAGGTGCCGGCAAGCCGCCTCATTGAAGGTGATGTTGGTTCGGGCAAAACTGTGGTGGCGCTTGCCGGCACGGTGGCGGTTGCCTCTAATGGTTTAAAAGCGGTTTGGCTGGCGCCAACCGAAATTCTATCTCAACAACATTATGAAACAGCCCGCCGTTTTTTAGCTGATACGAAAATAAAAATTTCTCTTGTAACGGCTACAACGAAAAAAGAAATGAAAAAACAAGCCGAAAAATTGGAAGATGCAGATTTAATAATCGGTACACACGCCCTTTTGCAAAAAGACATTATCTTGGAAAAGGTCGGTTTGGTGGTGGTGGACGAACAGCATCGTTTTGGCGTTGAACAAAGAGCAAAATTAGCTTCGGGAAATATAGCGCCCCACTTTTTGTCGCTATCGGCTACGCCGATTCCTCGTACCTTGGCTCACATTTTGTTCGGTAATTTGGATATTTCAATAATCCGTTCGAAGCCAGCGGGCCGATTGCCGGTTAAAACTTATTTGATCAGCGAACAAAAAAGAGCCGACGCTTATAAATTTATTTTCAATTTAATAAAAGCTGGCCAGCAGGCGTTTGTGATCTGTCCTTTTATTGAACAGAAAAATTCCGATTCGCTTTTTGATCTCGATGATCGAAAAGCGGTTGAAACGGAATTTGCCGATTTGGCTAAGACGATTTTGGGGACGACGAGAATAGAAAAATTGCATGGCAAAATGAAGGCGTCGGAAAAAGAGGCTATCATGTCTCGAATGAAAAAGGGTGAAATTGATGTGCTTGTTTCAACGAGTGTCGTTGAAGTTGGAGTGGATATTCCAAACGCGACGGTGATGATAATTGAGGACGCGGACAAATTTGGGCTGGCGCAATTGCATCAATTCAGGGGACGCGTCGGTCGTAATGATTTGCAATCGTATTGTTTTATTTTTTCGGAAAACATTCAAAATGAAAAAACAAAAAAACGGCTCAAAGCCTTTGTTGGCTCAACGGACGGATTTGAGCTATCAAAGATTGACCTTCAGTTGCGCGGGCCGGGGGCAATTTTGGGGTTAGTACAATCGGGCTATAGCGAAATTAACCCTCTTTGGCTGGAAGATACAGCGCTTTTAAAAAGTGCTCAAGCGGCAGCGGAAAAATATATTGGGCGGTTAGACGAATTTAGCGCAATGTCAAAAAAGGTTGAAAAAGTTCTTGAAACGGATCATTTAGAATAGCTAGATAGTGATTTGATTTTTGAGTTTTTCAAAAGTTTTATCGCCAATGCCTTTAACGTTTTTAATTTCCTCAATTGATTTAAATCCGTTGTTAGATGAACGATAATCAATAATTCTCTGGGCGTAGGTGGGGCCGATTCCGTCTAATTTATCGAGATCGCTCAAAGAGGCCGTATTAATGTTTATTTTGTCGGTGACGGACGAGGTTGAATCACCCTTGACTGTGCCAGAGCTATCGTCGGAATTGCTGTTTTGCACCTCTTGCAGTGAAGCGTTGAGTTCGTCGATTTTTTGATTGAGTTCATCAATTTCTTTTTGGGTGGCAACGGCTTGAGTGTTTTTGGCGTTAGCGGCAGATTTTTGGCTTGACATTTGCCAAAGAACAAAAAAACAGCCAGAAATACCAACGATAGCCAAAATTACCACGGCGAGAATTTTTGAAACGTCGTAATTATTCTCGTCTTTTTTCATATATATTAGTATAGTACAAAATTTTTTGAAAAATAGTCTTTTCTCTTGGCAGAAGGGGGATTTTGTTCTATAATCTCTCCGAGATAGCAAATGTTTGATATGCCGGGGTGGCGAAATTGGTAGACGCACCAGCTTTAGGAGCTGGCGCTTGCAAAAGTGTGGAGGTTCGAGTCCTCTCCCCGGCACCATCACTAAAACGTTTGCACACTTTCCCTTTATCTGCACCTAACGCGGAGGTTCGAGTCAGGAATTTGGCGGTTCCACCCCGCCAAAGCCCCGGCACCAAATTCAAAATTTATCGCGTACTTATTATTTTTACACAAACTCAATATTAGGTTCGAGTCAGGAATTTGGCGGTTCCACCCCGCCAAAGCCCCGGCACCAACCCTAACCTATTTGCGCACTTTCTCTTTATCTGCGCCTAAACGGGAAGGTTCGAGTCAGGTCAAAATTCCACAAACTTCTCGAGGTTGTAATATAAAAAGTTGCGTTTTCCTTGGCGCTGTAAGATAATATTTATAATAAACTGATAAATAAATTAGAAAGGAAAGCACTATGGATGAGCAAATGCAAACCAAAAAAGGCATGTCTGGTGCAATGATCACTTTGCTGATCTTACTAGCGGCAGTTGTTTTTGGTGGTGGTGCTTATGCTTATGTAAATAACAAAGCCACGAAAGAAAAGAACGGCCTGAATGCGCAAATCACCGATCTACAAAGCCAAGTGGCCAGTCTGCAAACGACAGCGTCGGCTACCACATCAACAAGTGCCACGACAAGCGCGACGGCTGAATTGACAAAGTATATCAATTCTAAATATAATTTTAGTTTCAAATACCCCAACGGATGGTTGGAAAATAGCATAAATACACCCAGTCTAGACGGTGTGAAACTAACTTCTGCGTCTGAAAAATATAAAAATGTTTCAATAGAAGTTTTTGAGATAACAGATAACGCTGGCGGACCAGAGGGCTATAATATAATTTCAGAAAAAACCCCCTCATATAATGGACTTAGTTGGAAAATTACCAATTTAAAAGGTATTGGGAGTTACGAAAAAGATCGATATACAGAAGCCGAATACAAAGATAGTAATCACATCGTTAGTGTAAGGGCGTATTATAATATTGATATCAATGAGGCGGATGTTGATGCTGTCTTAACCCAAATCCTCTCCACCTTCCAATTAACCAAGTAAAATAAATTAGAAAGGAAAGCACTATGGATGAGCAAATGCAAACCAAGAATGGCATGTCTGGTGTAACTGTTACTTTACTAATCTTACTCACAGCAGTTGTTTTTGGTGGTGGTGCTTATGCTTATGTAAATAACAAAGCCACGAAAGAAAAGAACGACCTAAATGCCCAAATCACCGAGCTGCAAAGCCAAGTGACCAGTTTGCAAACGACAAGATCGTCAATTAGTCCATCTGCTAGTGCAACGAGTTCGGCGTCCGCTAACTCGGCGAAATCTCTATCAAGCGACAGCTCGCAATGGTCTTTATTTACGAGTAAAAGCGGCTGGAGCAGTGAATATCCCCACGACTGGGAAATTTCGAGCTGCATATTATGTAACGATCCGACTGACGCAGGCGTTTTTGTTGATTTCTCACCGCCAAAGACTGACACAACGAATATGATTATGGTTCAAGTATTAGCAAACAAACCCTCGGACGAGACAGCCTCGCAATGGTATGACCAATTAAAAAAGTTTACACCGCAACCGCATTTATCCGAAAAAAATATTACTGTTGCTGGACAGTCAGCTCTAGAAGCAGTCTGGGCAGGCACAGACCCTGGGGTTGGGGTGCTTGTAACTAATGGCACTGCGACGTATGAAATTTCTTACTTAGGAATGTCTAGTGATATAAATTACAGTGTTTTTCAACACGTATTGTCAAGCTTTAAATTCCTTTAAAGAGTTGGAAAAAATAAAAAAACATTTATCAAATAAAAATTGAAGGAGATTTCATGGACGAGCAAATAGCTAAAAAAGGCATGTCTGGTGTAACTATTACTTTGCTAATCTTACTTACAGCAGTTGTTTTTGGTGGTGGTGCTTACGTCTACGTTAATAACAAGGCCACAAAAGAGAAAAATGATCTCAATGCCCAAATCACCGATCTTCAGAGTAAAGTGACCAGTTTGCAAACAACAGCGTCGGCTACCACATCAACAAGCGCTACGGCAGCCGATGAAACAGCAAGCTGGAAGACATATACTAACGACAAGTATGGGTTTAGTTTTAAGTATCCGAACACCTATACAGCAACTGACGAACTCGAAAAGAATACTACCTCGGTCCCAGAGAGGAAGTTATCCATAAAAAGCAATACTTCAACTATGGATCTTTATGTAAACCCTGACGGCTTTGGTCCGTTTTTCCCTGACGTTCAATACGCTATGGACTATACTGGAGGAAAGATCAAATCCACAAAAACAATTTCATCTGACGAGAACTCTAAAGATAGTAGGACTTTGGCAGTGGGAAATTTGACAGTGGGCTCAAATGAGTATCTGTATTTCTTCTACATGGAAGATTCTGACACTCAACCATTGACGGAATTCGATAAAATCCTAACTACATTTAAATTCACCCAATAAAGAATTTGCCGCCAAAGAGTTAGTCTGGCAAAGTTTTGTGAACAAGGGTAATATCTTTCGTTGAGTTAACCAGGTAAAAAATATATTATAAAAGGAGACAAATAATGGAAGAAGGAAAAACCAAGCAGATTGACGGCCATAAAATTGTCATGACAACAATTTTTATCGTGGTAACAGCAGTAATATTTTTGGCGATTGGTTTTATGGCAGGAAAAAATTCAGCTACCAGCGAAACCACTGCCCTAGAGTCAGCTACGGCAACTTCAACTGTCTCCATAAATACTTCAGCCACAGCCGATGCGACAGTTAATTGGAAAACCTACGCTAACGATAAATACTCGTATTCAATCAAATATCCTTCTTCTGGTTGGATGCCATTTAATAATGATGAAAATGCCGTTGATTCTCAAAGGGTTGCTTTTCGTCTTGCTAACTATCAATTTACCTATGATCCTGGTTATTCGAAAAAATCAGGTGAGGCAGTAATTTTTATTAGTACAAACCCAACTGATCAAATTCTCAATCAGATTGTAAGTAGCTACGCCAATAAAACTAAAAAAACAATAAATGGTGTTGACTTTTACTTGATTGATAGAACTAATGAAACTTCCGATGTAGGCGGGTATATTAACGATTTAGTTTATATTGCTGTTAATGATGGGATTGAATACACAATCCAATTGACTCCGGCTTCTCCTGGGGCTTTAATAGTTGAGACATTCAATCAAATCGCAAATACATTTAGATTCACTAAATAGTATCAACCCCAAAACCAACCCAAAAAAACTCAATTAACCAATATTTGTGTGCTTTTGTAGGACTTTTTGGTAAAATAAACTTCTGAAGAAGGTCCTGTTTATAGTTAATATAATATTTAGTTTTAGAGGAGAGACAAAATGGCAGATCAAAAAATGAAAAAATATATACCGGGAGAGGAAACAATTCTTGAGATTAGGCCAAGTTTTTTGATTCTTGCCGGCCAGCTTTTGCCCCTCATAGTTCTCCTTGTTGCTTTCGATTATATTTTATACACCGCCGGATTAAGAACGTGGTGGGTCTATTTAATTATTGTTTTGGTGATTGTTTTTGTTGGAGTAGTGATCTTTTTCAACTGGTACTACACAATTTATCACCTTACTAACAGGCGTGTTGAAAATAGGGTGGGAATTTTCGGCTCCCGCGAAGAGGAAATTTCTCTGGACGATATTCAAGCCGTTGACGTTGACCAAACCCTATGGGGTGCAATCTTTGGTTTTGGCACGGTTATCATAAAGGCCTCCGGCTCGAATCGTGAAGTCGATTTTACCAATGTGGCTCGTCCTAAAAAAATTGCTTCAACGATTTCGGATCTGGCAATACCACCAGCAAAATAATTGCTGATAATTTAGAACGCTTAAGACTGATTAGATAAAAAAATTAGCGCGTCCCCGAACGGCGTTTTCTTTTTTCGATTGTTTTTAGTCGGGCGATATTTCTTTCTAGGACGGCGGTGGCGTCGGCCAAACTAATTTCGTCAACATTTTCCGCCATTTCTTTTTTGGCTTTTTCGGCGGCGGCGAGAGCGCGCTCGGCGTCAATCGAGTCGGCAAATTCCGCGCTTTGCACAAAAATATTAGCGGTATTATTTTTGAATTCAATGAAGCCGCCGCCGCTAGAAAGAAAATACTCTTTCTGGCCGTCGTTTACTGTGATGACACCCGAAGAAACAAGGGCAATCAAAGGAGTGTGATCGGCCATAATCCCGATCTCACCTTGCGCGGTGGGTAAGCTAATTTGTTCGACTTCTTGGTCGAAAAGCATCTCTTCAGGGCTGTCTAAAAGCAAATGAAATTTTTTCGCCATTTTATTTTCTCACCTGATCAATCGTACCCTTCATATAAAAGTCTTGTTCGTTAACGTCGTCATATTTGCCGGCGAGAATTTGCTTAAAACCGTCGATAGTTTCTTGCAAACTAACATATTGTCCTTGTCGGCCGGTGAATGGCTCGGCGACAAAAAAAGGTTGCGACAGAAATCTTTGGATTTTTCTGGCTCTGGCAACAGTCAACTTGTCTTCTTCGGAAAGCTCTTCCATACCTAAAATTGCGATAATATCTTGCAAATCTTTGTATTTTTGCAGGACCCTTTGAATTTCGCGGGCGGTATTGTAATGATCTTCGCCGACGATTTTCGGGTCGAGAATTGTTGAAGAAGAACCGAGCGGATCAACTGCCGGATAGATACCGAGTTCCGACAATGAACGATCTAAAACTATAGTGGAATCGAGATGAGCAAAAGTCGTTGCCGGCGCCGGATCGGTAATATCGTCTGCCGGAACATAAACGGCCTGTACCGAAGTAATCGAACCCTTATCGGTGGAAGTAATTCTTTCCTGCATTTGTCCCATTTCGGTGGCTAGGGTTGGTTGATAACCAACAGCCGAAGGAATACGTCCGAGCAGGGCGGATACTTCGGAGCCGGCTTGCGTAAACCTAAAAATGTTGTCGATGAACAGGAGAATATCCTTACCCTCGTCGCGAAAGCTTTCTGCCAAGGTCAATCCGGTTAGAGCCACGCGGGCGCGGCAACCGGGCGGTTCGTTCATTTGTCCGAAGACGAGGGAAGTTTTATCCAAAACGCCCGACTCGCCCATTTCTCGAAAAAGATCGTTTCCTTCGCGAGTTCTTTCACCGACACCAGCGAAAATTGAATAACCGCCATGTTCTGCGGCGATATTTCGGATTAATTCGGTGATAACGACAGTTTTTCCCACGCCGGCGCCGCCAAAAAGACCAACTTTTCCACCTTTGACGATGGGCGCGATGAGGTCGATGACTTTAATACCGGTTTCTAAAATTTCGGCCTTTACCGACTGCTCAACGAAGCTGGGCGCTTCTTGATGAATGGATCGCTTTGTTTTGGCGCCGTCGAATGGCTTGCCGTCGATTGGTTCACCCAAAACGTTAAACATTCGCCCCAAAGTTTCTTTGCCGACTGGCACAGAAATCGGGCTTCCGGTGTCGATAACTTTAGTGCCGCGCGATAAACCCTCAACCGGGCCCATAGCAATAGCGCGAACGGTTTTGGTGTCCAAATGTTGTTGAGTTTCGAGAACGAGTTTTTTATCGCCGATTTTAGTGTCGAGCGCATTGTAAATGGCAGGTAGTTCGGTGTCGAAAACAACGTCAACAACGACGCCAATAACCTGTGTAACTTTACCGATGTTTTGCTTTTCCATAAACCTCCAATTATTGTTCGATTGCGTTTGCCCCTGTTGAAATTTCCGCCAGCTCTTGGGTTATCGAAGCTTGGCGTAATTGATTGAAAGTAAATTCAAAATCATCTTTCAAATCTTTAGCGGCATCCGAAGCATTTTTCATTGCCACCATTCGACTAGCGTGTTCGGCGGCATTGCTTTCTAAAATGATTTGATAAGTTAAGGCGCGGACAATTTGGCGGACAATTGCTCGAGAAAGCTCTTCGGCTTCGGGTTCCATAGTGTATTCGGGGCCTTTTTCGTCTTCGCCTTCACCAAAATCATTTAGTCTTTGCACATCCAAGGGCAAAATCTGCAAACTGGTAGCGGCAATTTTTGAGATAGACTCAAAATGGGTGTGAACCGTGATGAAACGGGCGTATTCCCCAGAAATAAAAGATTTCCAAGCAAAGTAAACGATTGGCGAATAACGCGAAAAGAAAATTTCTTGGCCAAGGGGGAAATCAGCGACGATGTTTCCGCCAAATTTTCGAATAAAACGCGCGCCTTTATCACCCATAGTAATGAAATCAATATTTTCTTGACCATATTTTTCAGTCACTTCAATCACTTTTTTGAAGACATCGCTATTATAGCTGCCGGCCAGACCTTTGCTCGAAGTTATGACCAGAGCCAAAGTTCTTCCCTGACGCTCTTTGACGTAATTTTTCTGGAAACTTTTGTCGTGCGCGGAGACTTTAAGGACAATTTTCCACGAATCAAAAGCGTAGCGCCTTGATCGCATTGCCGCTTCTTGAGCTTTGCGCATTTTGATCGACGAAATTAATTCCATCGCCTTCGTTACCTGAAGCATCGAGGAAATTGATTTAATCCTTCTTTTTATTTCTCTGCCTTTGGCCATACTATTTGTCTTTGTTTTCCGATTCGAACGGTTTAACGGTTTCTTTGATGATTTCGGTCATTTTTTTGGCGTCATCGTCGTCAAAGTCACCAGTTTTTTTGATTTTTTCAATTATTTGTTTCGCCCGAGTTTTAACGGCTTGCAGAGCCTTGGCCGAAACCTCAAGTGTTTTATCAACAGCCACGTTGTCGAGTAGGCCGTTGGTGGCGGCAAACAACACAATAACTTGATCTTCTACCAACATCGGCTCAAATTGCTGTTGTTTGGTGAGCTCGGTCAAGCGTTTGCCTCTTTCGATTTGAGTTTTGGTTTTTTCGTCCAAATCGCCGCCAAATTGGGTAAAGGCCTCCATTTCGCGAAACTGTGCCAAATCAAGCTTTAATTTTCCGGCCACTTTTTTCATCGCTTTGATTTGAGCCGATCCACCAACACGCGAAACGGAAATACCAATATTGATTGCCGGCCGAATACCTTTATAAAACAGATCCGGCTCTAAGAAAATTTGACCGTCGGTAATCGAAATAACGTTGGTTGGAATGTAGGCGGAAACGTCACCCGACTGCGTTTCGATTATTGGCAAAGCCGTTATTGAACCGCCACCGTAATCCTCATTTAATTTAGCCGAGCGTTCCAGCAATCTTGAGTGAAGATAAAAAATATCTCCCGGGTAGGCCTCGCGTCCTGGCGGGCGGCGCAAAAGTAGAGAAATCTCACGATAGGCCCAAGCTTGTTTAGATAAATCGTCATAGGCGATTAAAACATCGCGGCCTTGCTCCATAAAAAATTCGGCGATAGCACAGCCGGTATATGGGGCTAGGTAGTTGGCGGCGGCGGGATCAGACGAAGTTGCGCTGACAATAATCGTGTAATCCATGGCGCCGTTTTCCTCTAAAGTGGCCACGAGGCGGGCAATTTTTGACCGCTTTTGTCCGATTGAAACATAAATGCAAATTGGTCGGGATTCTTCAGGGACATTTTTTTGATTGATAATGGTGTCCAAAACGATGGCCGTTTTGCCCGTGCCTCTGTCGCCGATAATCAATTCTCGCTGGCCGCGGCCAATCGGGATAAGGGCGTCAATGGCACGAATACCAGTCTGTAAAGGCGTGTTAACTTTTTCTCTGGTGACAACTCCCGGGGCGACTTTTTCAACTTCCATCATTTTTTCGGCTTTGATTTTACCTTTGCCGTCAATTTGTTCGCCCAGAGCGTTAATAACGCGACCGATCATTTCTTGGCCGGCCGGCACTGTGAGAACCTCGCCGGTTTCCAAAACTTCATCACCAGCTTTAACTTTGGCAAAATCGCCCAAAATAATGGCTCCGATGAAACCTTCTTCCAAACTCAAGGCCATTGCCGAAACTTCGCCCTCGGAGGATGAAATTTTCAAAAGCTCGCCGAATTTAGCGTCTTGTAAGCCGTAGATTCTGGCAATACCATCGGCGACTTCCGCAATTTCCCCAACTTTTTTCTTTTCGGCCTTATCTTGAAATTCGGTAATTTCTTTTTTTAGTTCTTCCACTAAATTTGTCATAATGTACCTGCTAGTTTTTCCCTTAATTTTTTCAGCTTATTTTTGGTCGTCAAATCAACCACTTCATCATCGGGATATTTGATTTTAATTCCACCGATTAGTTTTTCACTTAAGAATAGGTTGAGCTTAACGTCACCTCCGATTTTTTTTGAAAGGACTTTTTTGATTTTGTCGATTTCGTCCGGCGTCAAACTGCGAGCCGTTGTTATTTCAACAACTTTTCTTCCCTTGAGAAGATCATATTTTTGCTCGATTAGCTTAATTAATTCCGGCAACTCGCGCAATTTCTTGCTTTTCTCCATAATTCGATAGATGGAGACAGCGAGAGTTTTTGGTTCGACTTTATCTAGTCTGTCAGCGACAAAATCAGCCAATTTGATAGTGGCTTTATTCATTTATTTTACTAATCGCCCTTTCAACGTCATCTTTGCTTGGGCTCGATTCAACAATTTTTTCGACCGCGCTCATTACCAAACCGGATAAATCCTTTTTGGCGTCAGCGATGATTTTTTCTTTTTCGAGCTCGATTTGCTTTTTGGTTTTTTCCAGCATCATCGTGCTGGTTTCGTTGGCTGAAAGAATAATCTTTTCGGCCTCTTTTTTGGCTTGCGCTTTGGCCTCGTTGATTACCTTGTCGGCCTCTTGTACGGCAAGATTAATTTTTTCTTGTGTTTCTCGCTCGGTTTTCTCGATCATTGCTTTGGCTTTTTCAGCGTTTTCCAAGCCCTCGGCAATAGTCTTTTTTCTTTTGTCCAGCATTTGCACGACCGGACCATAAAGAAATTTTTTGAGAATGAAAAGCAGAAGCAGAAAATTGATAATCTGCGCTAATAGGGCCTTAAAGTCAATTCCTAAGCTCCCTAATATATCCATCGGCCTAGACGAATTTAACGATCAGGGCAACAACAAGAGCGTAAATGGCGATAGCTTCCGCAAAAGCAATGCCAAGAATCATCGAAGACTGCACTTTTCCGGCAGCTTCTGGGTTGCGGCCAATGGCTTCAAGACCTTTCGAACCGATCCATCCGATCGCAATAGCTGGCGCGATAGCACCGATAGCGATTGTTGCGGCGGTAGCAATTGTTTTTACTACCTCTGGTGATAAACCTGTATCCATGGAACCTCCATAAAATTATTTATTTTTTTGTTAATTTAATGCGCTTCGACTGTGGCGCTTTTAATAAACACAAGTGTAAGCATCATAAAAACTAATCCCTGAATTAATCCGACAAATAATTCCAAAAAGAAAAACGGCAAAGAAGCCACTAGCGGGACAAGGTGAGCAATAACCATCAACAAAACCTCTCCGGCAAAAATATTACCAAAAAGTCGAAAGGAGAAGGAAATCATTCTCGAAAATTCCCCAATTAATTCCAAAAAGCCCAAGAAGAAATTGATCGGGCTACTAAAATTGATGAATTTTTTGGCGTATTTAAGGGTGCCGATAGCGGCACAGCCAAAAACCTGAATGCCGATTACGGCCACTATAGCTAAGGCCAAAGTGGTGCTTAAATCAGCATTAGTACTGCGAAAAAGGGGAATCAAAACATTTTCACCTTCTTTTATCTCACTGATGCCAATGGGCCCGATCCCCGGCAAAAGTCCCATCCAGTTATTAAAAACAATGAAAATAAAAATCGTTGCCAAAATTGGGAGATATTTTTTAGTTTTTTTGTCGTCTTCGATGACGTCGTTGACTGTATTGTAAAGAAATTCAATGACCATTTCGACGAAATTTTGCAAACCCTTGGGCATTAAATCGTGTTTTCGGCTGACTAGCACCGCGATAAT
This sequence comes from uncultured Candidatus Saccharibacteria bacterium, assembly GCA_964580065.1. Classification (GTDB taxonomy): domain Bacteria; phylum Patescibacteriota; class UBA1384; order UBA1384; family DTJR01; genus CAZIOI01. The sequence goes on along the minus strand of CAZOJE010000003.1, from coordinate 19,561 downwards.
AATCAAAACGATAGAAGTAATCCAGCTCATCAAAATACTGTTGGTGAGGGCGAAACTGCCAATGTAAGCGATTTTTTCTGCGGCTAAAGATATTTCCATATTATTTATTTATCGTTTTTGTCAAAGTCGTTTAAATTTTTGGTGGCCTCGTCAACGATTTTTTTAAGCTCATACAACGTTAAGACGAGAGCGAGCACCATTAAAACAATAATGAAAACAGGGCTGGTGCCAAATCTTTTGTCTAGATACCTTCCTAAAAGGCCTAAAATCACAGCCGGCGCGGCAGTGACGATTCCGACCTTTGCGTAAAGTGTCAAAACAAAAAAAAGACTTTTTTTCATAAAACAGCCCAACGAGAACATACTAGCAAATAATCCTTTCATTTCAAGGGTGCCAGCTTTGACTTTTTCTCGTTACTTCGATATTATATCGAGATGCTTTATTTAATTTCAACACCAATTGGCAATTTATCGGATATGAGCGCTAGGGCGCTTGAAACTTTGAATTGTTGCGATTATGTTGCAAGCGAAGATACCCGCAACACCGGCAAACTTTTATCTTTATTGGGGATCAAAAAACCGCTCATAAGCATTCATCAGCATTCTAACGAAGCCAAGATTAAAGATGTTATCAGCGATTTAGAAAAGGGAAAAAATATTTGTTACGTTTCAGATGCCGGCACGCCGAACCTGTCTGACCCGGGCGGCAAATTAGTCGAACAAGCTTTTTTGCATAATATCGAAGTCAGCCCCATTCCCGGGGCGAGTGCTTTAACAACCCTTATTTCGGTGGCGCCGTTTGATTGCAGCCGATTTATCTTTTTGGGATTTTTCCCCAAGAAAAAGGGGCGGGTAACTATGATTAAAACTATTCAAAATCAAGAATATCCAGTTTTCTTTTTTGAATCCTGTCACAGAATTAAAAAAACTCTTCAGCTTTTGTCGGAGAATTTGCCCGAATATCATATTTTAATCGGTCGGGAATTAACGAAAAAATTTGAACAGATTTTATATCTTAAACTAACGGACAAAGAGGCCTTAGCGGCCTTGAGTGAAAAAGGCGAGTTTGCTCTTGGTCTTGTCAAGACAAGAGGAATTTGAAAGAATAGAAAATGATACTAAGGAGGATTAATGAAATCTAAAATAAGATTGCAGCCGTCTTTTATTTTAAGTTATTTGGCAATCGGCGTTTTAGCCGTTGCTACGGTTCTTGTAAACAATTCTTCCCTTTTAATATCGGCCGATACTTTCTCGTCTAAGTATGCAAACACTTGCGCTAAAAATCCTCCCCTATTTTCAGGCGAATCAACCGTTACCGATCAGGAAAAACTTAATTATGGCGACAACGCCAAAGCGTGGGTTATTAAAACCAAACAAAATCAAACTTTTCGAATCATTGTTGGTGCCCGCCAGTTAAGCTCGGCCGACAATGGCGGCTATGTTGAATTCACGGTGGCGCTAGGAAATCTCAACAACACTAATTTTTCCGACAAGAAGGGGAGGGTCTGGCTGTGGGTTGGCTCGTCCTCTACTCCACTTGATTATATTTACGACTGGAACAAAACGCTCAAACTTCAGCCCAATAAATACTGGGTCGGCCAAAAAAATGTCTTAGTTAAAAATTACAATACAGATGTTTCATTTGAGATTGTCAACGGGAGTGAAAAGCATCGACAAGGATGTATCTCAAAAGCATTTAATGTTGCCAAGATGTTGGGAATTGAAGTTCCGACGACAACCGCTTCGCCAACCGCTACCGCTTCGGCATCTGCGACGGCCACAGTAACGGCAACCGCTTCGGCTACGGCTACGCCTACCGCTTCAGCCACAGCTACAACGACAGCTACCGTTACCGCTTCGGCTACAACGACAGCCACACCCGCGCTTAGCTTAACAGTTGGAAAAGGATTTAGCGCTCAAGTTATTCCTGAAAGCGTTGGGGCCATCGACGCCACACCGATTTTAGACGCTGGCATGTATGTTTACGAATATAATATTTCTGGCGGACAGGATTGGACGATTTATGCCGCCGGCGAAAATTCAACTTACATGTATCCGGGTGTCGGCTACTATATATATAATCCTAGTGGCGAGGCAACTATTTCCCTGTATCGTGCCAGTTTGCCTGATGAAACGGGGCTAAAAACTTCATTACGCCGTGGCTGGAATCTTGTTTCCAATAGTGATTCAGCGACTTTAGCTCTGGAAGGAAAATCTTTCTCCGTGCTAAAAACTGACGCCGCGGCTAGCTGTGCCCTAACAACTTGTTTCGAAACAAAGACCCTCAAAGAGTTGCTCGAGCAGAAAAGGGTTTATGGCACGCTTTATCTCATCGTTGACAAAGATGCGACCAGCGCTAGCGAGGCCTTCCAAACTATTAAAGCAACCTCGAGTAATCTTGCTTCGTTGTCAATCGCCGCCGAAACGCCATATTGGATTTACTTATATAAATAAGAAGGTACTTGATGGCAAATATCGATAAAAATTCACGGAATTCTCTTGTCGCCCTAGGGTTCTTGGTGATGGCGATTGCCTTTGTCGGCGCTTATGTTGTCTTTGAAGGGGACATAATTTCGGCCGATACGGCAACGGTTTCGCAAGATACTGTTTCACAGAAGGCAACCGAAACAAGCGCTAGCACTTGGCCGCTAAAATTGGGGGTCAATTATTTGACTATGGGTGCGATAAATTTAACTCCTTCGGATAAAATTGTCCAAATGAACGATGGCATGTACTCTCTCGGCGAGTTGCAAGACCTAGGTATTGTAGGACGAGTAGCCCTTGTCGACGGCTCAAGCTACGTTGAAATAGACCCCAAAACCACAACTATCATAGCCGGTGCAGCTTTTTCCTTAGAAGTTTTTGATATCTCTTCTTCACCGGTTCTTGTATTGGGCAGTTCAGAGTGAAAAAAATTGTCGAAATAGAACAGCGCATTTCTTCTGGCGGCCGCCGCCAAAAAACAGCGACGAGTGTTTTTGCGGTTCTGTTTTTAGTTTTTGGTGCGGCAATTTTTTATCAGGGCTACGGTATGATTACGGGGCGAGGATCGGGCCTGATAATTGGAGCTGATACCGATGTAACAGCGACGCCGCCGACGCCGCCCACCCCGCCGGCCGCCGAGACACCGGTAACGCCAATTGATTTAGGCAAATCTTGTGGCGAAGAGACTTGCCAAATTACGATACCGGCGGGCTGGTCAATGGCTTCGGGCGTTGCCTTAAGCCAAATTGATTTAACGTCTGTTTATGAACAAAAAATAATTCTCTATTCTTTTAATGATCCGCTGTATCCTTTGCGTGAATGGGTTACTTATCCTTACGCCCAAGAGTCTGGGTCGGCCAAAAAAATCAAACCAATCGAACCGCTAGCTTATTATTTGTATAACCCAAACTCATCGGGTTCTACTCTGACGGTAGCGCTTAAAACAACCCAATCGGATTACGAAAAAATTTATAGCCGCGGCTGGCATTTACTTTATTGGCCTAATGACGCCACGACCAAAGAAGACTTACAGCAAAAAACAACTATTTCATACTCAAATAATTCTTCTTACTCGCTTAAGGAATTGAGCTCGGTTGAATCTCATGCCGCCAGCGAGGCAATATATGTTGTGGTTAACGAAGGATCGGTCGATGGTTCGGCGGTGGTAAAAAAACTGGGCGATACCGATGACGAAACAACTATTAGCAAAATTCCCGCCCACAGCTTTTATTGGATTTATTTGCGACGGACTCGAGTGAGGGCTACGGAAATTGTGGTTAATAATTTAAACCTTTAATTATGCATTTTATTGATACACATTGTCATTTGAATTTTAAGGCCTTTGAGGGGGATTATTTGGCGGCCGCCCAAAGGGCGGCCGCCAAAGGCGTAGAAAAAATTATTGTTGTCGGGTCCGACCCAACAACTTCATCGCAGGCAATTGAAATTTGCCAAAAAATTAACGCCAAACAAAAAGATTTTGCTTTTGCGGCGGTGGGCATTCACCCGACACACACCGATCGGGACGACTTTTCCGCCATCGAAGCGATAGCGGAAGATCCTTTGGTGGTGGCTATCGGTGAAACCGGTTTTGATTTTTATCATGATCTCGAAAAAAAGACAGCCAAAGAGCAAGCCGACTTATTTTTTCGCCACATTGAATTAGCCGGACGCTTGCACAAACCATTGATTATCCATAATCGAAACGCTGACAGCGAAATTTTAGAAACAATTTCGCACGTTCAAATTGAAAAAGGGGTTTTTCATTGTTTTTCGACCGATCATAATTTTGCCAAAACCGTTTTGGAAATGGGTTATTTAATTTCTTTTACGGGCAATATTACCTACGGCAACAAAAAGCTTAAAAAGGTGATCGAACGGACCCCACTGGAAAAAATTATGATTGAAACCGATTCGCCTTACATAGTGCCAGAACCGATTAGGTCGGAAGGAACCAAGCAAAACGAGCCGGCCTTTGTGGCGGAGGTTGCCAAAAGACTTGCTTTGGTTAAAAATATAGATATTAGCGAAGTAGCTCGGCAGACGACGCAAAACGCACACGATTTTTTTAATATTTAGAGATTTTTATTAAAACGGAGGGGTGTGAAAAAAAATCTTTTGAAAATTTGCTTGCTGACAGGGCTGGCTTTTGTGCTGTGCGGTTGCGATTTGTTGAGCAACAATACTGGAACAACGTCGACACAAGGGGTGTCAACGCATTTAACGAGTAATTATGATTTAGAGTCGCCGAAAAAAAATATCTATCAAGCTAAACTGGAAGATTCGGTAAAAGTTAAGGTTGATTTTTATCATAAAAGCGACTCGAAAAAAGATAAAAAAGACGTTGAATATACCCGAATTATGAAAGACGCGCCAATTTCATCGTGGAAAATTGGCGAAGGCAATAGTTCGCCTACCCAAGAGGATCGTATCAGACTTTATACCTACAAAAATGGTGTGACGGAAGATTTCGAAGCTAAAATCTCGAATCCAGATTATACCGAAGTGAGAATTTTGCGAAAAAATTATGCTGGTGGACAAATTGTTTCGACGCCTAAAAGCGAACCAGCCGACGTTGTCTTTTTGCTTAAATCCAAACAAAGCGGCGGAAATATGTATAATTTTGATATTTTTCTGCGTTCCGATAAACAAGACAAATTTTCAACGGTTGCGGAAGTTTTGCAGGAATGTCAATCTGAAACCAAGACAGTTGATTTAGATAAGGTTGAAGAAACAATCGCGGTAGGCAGTGGAGAAACTTCCCAAGAAATTGCCCTTAAACTGGCGCAAAAACAAGCTCAATACAAGAAAGACAATCCCCCCAACGGTATTAACGCAATTCCGAGAACGGCCGCCGCAGTCAAGCAAATAAAGGATATTGCTTCTAATAAAGGAAAAGAAAATTTAATCAATCAAACCTTTAATTTTAACAACGAAAACAATCCGATATTTGAACCGTTTTTTATTCGGAGCTCCAATGTTGTTTTGAATCACGCCAGCGGTTCAACCGAATCGGTGGATTTAAATAAACAGCTTTTAAACATCCGCTCCGGTGAATTGTTCGAAAATGCGACGGAAATAAAAATGATTTTTCTTAAAACCAGTGTTTCTGGCGTTGATAGCTACGGTTCGCCGATGATTAGAATTAAAGTAGCGGGGAAAGATTACTATTACGGCCCTTCGCAATATCGAACGGAATATGTTTACACCAACTCAACCAAGGGCAAGGAAAATTTAGGTGTTAGTACTTTTGAGCCAGTAAATAAAGTTTTGGAAGGGGATCCGTGGTGCGGTTTCACGCCGGAATCCAAGCCGGCAATTTATCTTTACCCGAAATGGCCAAGTTTTGTGAAAGTAAAAGTTGACACTTCAAAGGGCTGGATGACGGCATCCGCTCCTCAATATCCCAAGAACGGCTGGAATGTTTTAGCTATGCCGTCAGGCAAAATTTTTAGCGGCTGGAAAAGTTACACCCATTTATTTTATGAAACGATGTTGCCGTCGCCGGCGTTGAGTGGCGATTTTGAGGTGATCTCGTCAGCTAATGCCTATGATGAATTGAAAAATTTGGCTTTACGGCTTTCTTTAAATGAGCAGGAGGCGGACGATTTAGCGCAATATTGGACGACGCATTTGCCTGAAGCAAAATATTATAAAGTCGGTTTACTAAAGAGCGAAAAGGTAGATGAGCTTGAACCGCTTTCCGTTAGCCCCGCGCCTGATTCTTTGTACAGATTACGGCTGGTTTTCAAAGCCACCGATAGTGAGGTAACTGGGACGACGAGATTTTTTGGCCACTTTGAACGCAAGGGCTTTTCGGTTGTTGACTGGGGCGGGTTTGTCTTGTGAGGGCGGTAGATTTCGGATCGTTTGCAAATATTAAAAAGCAAAAATTTCACCAATAAGGTGAAATTTTTGCTTTCTCCTCTTGACAAATTCTAACTTATGTATAATGTTATATAAAATTCAATTAAATGTTGGAGTGGTTGTATTTTCAAGCGTTCGCGCTTGTTTTAAAACTCACCTTCCAACGGAGGAGAATTGGAGATTTCCCATGAAGACGATTAATATCAATCAACTTCAGGCGCAGATTTCACGCGTTATGAAGGATATTGAAGGGGGGGAAATCTACGAGGTCATGCGTTATTCGCGGCCGATTGCTGTGATTGGTCCGAAAAACACGGCGTTTAACGAGAAAAAAAGCGATTGCGAAAAATGCATGGAAAAAATGGATCAAGTGCTTGAAGCACTGGGGAGCGAAAAGAATGATTTATCTTGATAACGCGGCGACAACAGCAACGGATAAAAAGGTCGTCAAAGCGATGTCACCCTATTTTTCTGATATTTACGGCAATCCTTCGAGTTTGCATCGACTGGGTCGTAAGGCCAAAGCAGCTTTGGAACGTTCCCGACAAGTGGTGGCCGATTTTCTTTCCTGTGACAGTGGAGAAGTAATTTTCACTAATGGTGGCACAGAATCAATTAATTTAGCGATTATGGGCTATGCCCGAAAAATTGGCAAAGGTGAAATCATTACTTCTCAAATTGAGCATCACGCTGTGCTACACTCTTGCGACCAGCTTGAAAAAGAAGGATTTAAGGTGACGAAATTGCCGGTTAGCTCCGACGGTTTGCTTGATTTAGAAGCGTTCGAAAAAGCCCTCACCAAAGATACTATTTTGGTTAGTATTATGTATGCTAATAACGAAATCGGCACAATTCAGCCGATCAAACAAATCGCCAAGATAATTGCCCAATTTAATAAAAAAACAAAAGCAAATGTTTTGTTTCACACCGACGCTTGTCAAGCAACCGGCTATTTGCCGATGAACGTTAAAAATCTCTGCGTCGATTTTCTTTCACTGAACGGTTCAAAAATTTATGGTCCAAAGGGTATCGGCGCACTTTATAAACGCGAAGGTATCGAAATCGATCCGATAATTTTTGGTGGCGGACAAGAAATGGGCTTCCGCTCTGGCACGGAAAATGTGGCGGGAATTGTCGGTTTGGCTAAAGCGATCGAATTGATTGATCCAAAAGAAGCTATAAGAGAAACCAAATTGCGCGACTATTTTATAAAAAAATTGCTTGAGATTGAGGGCGTGGTTTTGAATGGCTCACTTAAGAAGCGCCTGCCGAACAATATCAATGTTTCATTTGCGGCGGTTGAAGGGGAAGCGGTTGTTTTGCGATTAGACAAAGAAGGAATTGCCGCCTCAACCGGCTCGGCTTGTAGCTCGAAATCATTAACTCCCTCGCATGTAATTACGGCTTTAGAAAATTCGCCGGAACGCGCTCATGAGTCAATCAGATTTACGATAGGGAGAAAAACTGGTAAAAAAGATATAGATATTGCGCTGGCAAAAACTAAAGCCATTATTAAATCGTTGCGCGAAATTAGCTCGATAGAGAGCAAATAAGGAATTCTATGACAGGGACAGTTAAAGATATAGACGGAAATGATTGGCTATATTCGCAAAAAGTCGAAGATCATTTTTTTAGTCCTCGAAATGTTATGCGCGAAGGTATGAGCGAAGATGAATTCAACGGAATTGGCGAAATTGGTTCGCCTGCCTGCGGCGATTTGATGAAAGTTTGGCTCAAAATAGATCCAAAAACGGAGAAAATTTTAGATTTTAAATGGAAGACATTCGGTTGCGCTTCAGCGATTGCTTCAACCAGTATTTTGTCGGAAATGGCGATTGGCAAAACGATTGATGAAGCGGCTAAAATCACGCCTCGAGACATTATGGAAGAATTAGGCGGCTTGCCAAAGAGAAAAATCCATTGTTCGGTGTTGGGCGACCAAGCTTTACGGGCCGCTATTGCTAATTATAGGAAATCTAAATGATCTTATTGGGTCGGCCGATTGCGCAGAAAATCGAAGGTGGTTTAAAGAAGAAAAAATCTCCTAAGAATTTGTTGGTGATTCAAGTTGGCGATGACGAAACCAGCAATTTATATATTCGAAAAAAAAGTGAATTGGCGAGCGAGCTTGGCGTCAAATTAGAGCTGCAAAAATTTCCTAATGAGATTTCCGAAGCCAAGCTAATCGAGGCCATTCATCAAGCTAATTTTGACGAAACCGTTGGCGCTATTGTGGTGCAAATGCCCCTTCCGGCCGGCTTTGACCGCGATAAAATTGCTTTGGAAGTGGCCAAGGAAAAAGATATCGACGGTTTTCATTATATTTTAGCTGGCGGTGGAAATCATATTCCGCCCACCGTTTTGGCTATTGACGAAATTGTGAAATATTATCGCCCCGAAGCTTTAGACAAAAATATTTTAATTGTTGGTGGCGGTTTTCTCGTGGGCCAGCCACTTTATCGCTATTGGCGCGACAAGGGATTAAATATCCAAATTCTTAAAAAAGACGATTCTCAATATGAGCAAAAACTTCGAACAAACGATTTGGTAGTGGTAGCAACTGGCGGCGGTCGACGTTTCTCGTATCGTGATTTTAAACCTGGCGCTGTGGTGATTGACGCTAGTACGATGAGTGAAAATAAAAAAATTATTGGTGATGTTGACAAAACTGACTGGCCAGATGATATTGATCTTGCTCCTGTTCCGGGTGGCATTGGCCCTTTGACAGTGGCCCTCTTACTTAGAAATTTTTTTGAGTAAATTTTTCGATTTTTCTTTTTTCTGATATTCTAATTACATGGATAAAAAATTGCGGCGCTCGAAGCGTTTCTTCTTGATTTTTTTCGCAGTAAGCATTTTCCTCTCTGGTTTTGTTGGCTATCTGCTGGGCAATAAAAATCTTGCTCTTACCCAGCAAGGCCCTAAATTGATCAAAACTGACGTGGGCCAGCCGAGCGACATTGATTTTTCGCTTTTTTGGGATGCTTACAGTCGACTAAAAGATAATTATCTAGGTAATATTGACGCAAAAAAACTTTTATACGGAGCGATTTCGGGAGCGTTTGCTTCTCTTGATGATCCCTACACCGTCTTTTTGTCTCCGGAAGTGTCAAAAGAATTTTCCGACGAATTAAGCGGCCAGCTTGAAGGAATTGGCATTAAAATTGGCTCCTTGGACGGCTATCCGGCCGTTATTGCGCCAATCAACAACTCTCCGGCGCAAAAAGCAGGGCTGAAAGCCAAGGACAAAATTGCCAAAATTGACGATAAAGATGCAACACAAATATCATTAGACGAAGCTGTTTCCTTGATTCGAGGCAAAGCGGGCACGACCGTTAAACTAGAAATTATCCGCGAAGGTGAAAGTGTGCCAAGAGTTTTTGAAATCAAGCGTGAGCAAATCAACGTTAAAACCGTTGAAACCAAAATGTTTCAGGACGTTGCCGTAATCGAGTTAACCGAATTTGGCGTTGATACAACAAGCGATTTTGTCAAAGAAGCCCAATCGCTCAAAGACAAGGGAATTAATAAAATTGTTTTGGACTTGCGCAATAATCCGGGTGGCTTGCTCAACAGCGCCATTGATGTGGCCGGCGAAATTTTAGAATCTGGCAAAACCGTGGTGATTGAAGAAAGTAAGAGTGGCAAAAAACCCTCGGTGGCCTCGGGGGAGGGAATTTTAAAAGACACAAAAATTGTTGTGTTGGTCAACGGTGGTAGCGCTTCGGCATCGGAAATATTAGCTGGCGCTGTCAAAGAAAACAACCGAGGAATATTGATTGGTGAAAAAACCTTTGGCAAGGGCACGGTGCAAGAATTGCAAAGTATGGAAGACGGAAGTTCGGTAAAAATTACCGTGGCTAAATGGCTGACACCAAACGGAAATAGCATTGACAAAAATGGCATTACTCCGGATATCGAAATGACCGAACCGGACAATGTACTCTTTAGTGAAAACGATCCATTAATTTCACGCGCCATAGAAGAATTGAATAAATAAATTAAAATAAAAACCGGAATATGATATGATTATTTACGAGGAGGGGCAATGGCCGATTTAAACAATCAACAAAATTTTGGTTCCAGTGATACTCAAGGAAGTGGTTTAAATTTAAACGCGACTGACAAGTCACCTTTAGAGCAAACTTTTGCCGCCAGAGCTTCGCAGTCGGTCAATGTTCCGGCTTCTTCGGAAAATGTATCTTCTGGCTCGGGGACAAATAATCCTTCAGATACGGCTCCATCGACTTCGCCGGCGCCGATTGCGCCAAGCGAAAATCCAAACGAAACCGTGTCTAGTCCGGAAGAACCGGTTAAAGCGCCGGACACTGATGAATTTTTAAGAAGAATTTTAGAAGAAAATCCAGCCCAAAGTGATTCCGCCGAATCAACTGCGGCGCCGGCGCCGGAGCAACAAGCCCCGGTTGTACCAGAAGCGCCAGAATCATCCTCGCCCATGGCGGAACCGACCACGGCCGAACCAACGGCGCCGGCGCCGATTGCGCCAGAAACAACGCCGACAAAATCTTTTTCTCCTGAATCGACTCCAGCAGAACCGACCCCAGTGAGTGACTTAGACACGTCAATACCAGATTCTTCCGTCGCTGCCCCTGCCGAGCCGCCTTTAAATGTGGATTTAAATCAAGCTCCTACGCCCGGTAATCCAGAGCCGGAACAACCGCCGGTGGGCTCGGATATGGCAGGCGCGGAAGCAAAGGTTGGCGGCGGGGGAAAAATTACTGACGCTACAAATATGGACGGCATCTTTTCACAAGACACGGCTCAAAATATTCCCGGTCAAGGCGAACAGGTTGCTTCTGACGTTATTGGGGCGATGCAGAAAACGCCGACGCCAACGGGGAATAACACCGCTAAGCTCATAGGTTTAGCTTTTCTGGCCATTGTCTTAGTTGGTGGCGGATATTTTGGTTACAACATGCTTTTTGGCACTAAAAATTCGACGTCAACAGTTTCCGAAACTGCCAGTGAAGAAACAATTACGGCAACGGCGGTTGCTTTGACTGATGACGAAACGAGAAAAGCCGACTTAAAATCATTGCAAAATATTTTAGCCGATTATTGGACGAGCGAGGGCAAATACCCAACCTCAAATGGCTTAGAATTTTTGAATACATCTGGTAACTCATTAGAAAAAGCTTTGGTGCCGACATATTTATCGAGCTTACCGCAAGACCCTGATTCAACCAAGAAATACGGTTATAAATCCGACGGAACGACCTATTCGCTAACCGCCGTGCTAGACTCATTGAGTGATCCTGATGCTCAAATTTCAGGGGAATCGGCCCTTTTGACAGTGGGACCGGACACGACCTTGAGCTCGGCATCAGCTGGAACGACCTTAACGCCGACAGCGAGCTCAACCAGCGCTTCCTCGACAATTTCTTATCCCCCTGTTCCCGGAGAAGAAAATGTTGCGTTATAGTGTATAATAAAACAAAAAGTGAGGTTATATGGGTATATATATAGTGTATGGGGTACTAGCCCTAGTGATTATTTATTTAATTGCGGCCTATAACGGCTTAATTTCACTGCGGACGCGATCAGAAGAAGCGTGGAGCGATATCGATGTTCAGCTCAAAAGAAGATATGATCTGATCCCGAATTTAGTTCAAGCGGTCAAGGGTTATGCTAAACACGAAAAAGAAGTTTTCGAAAAAGTAACCGAAGCTCGTTCGGCGGCTATTGAAGCCAAGGGAGTCAAGGATCAGGAAAAGGCAGAAAATGCTTTGACTGGTGCGCTAAAATCGGTTTTTGCGGTGGCTGAAGCGTATCCTGAATTGAAGGCCAACGAAAATTATCTTCAGTTACAAGGCGAATTAACTGACACGGAGAATAAAATCGAAGCGGCCCGCCGGTTTTACAACGCCAACGTGCGTGATTTGAATATAAAAGTGCAATCATTTCCAACCAATATAATTGCCAATATGTTCAAATTCGAGAAGAAGACTTTGTTTGATATTGAGCCGTCGCAAAAGGAAGTTGTCAAAAATCCACCCAAAGTTGAGGTTTGATTTCGATGAAGAAAACGATTTTTTATGTTTTGGTTGCTTTAGCCGCCTTGGGCGTTTTGTATTTTGGCGGTAAATCGATTTTGGAATCGAAATCAAAAAACAGCTCGAGCACAACCAGCGCAACTGATTATATGAATTTAGGCGATAGCGACACAGAGTTCACTTACAAGCCAATGAAAGAAGACGAGCTTGATTTCACCGTTGAGTCTTATCCTGACGCTAAAATTATTACGGGTGAAAATAGTTATACCGGAGAGGTTAACTTTAATGGGCAAAACACAAAAGTTGCCACTTATTCAACTAAAGATACAGTTGACGAAGTCTCTGATTTTTACAAAAGCGCCTTGGGCGCCGGTGCGACAATCAATACTGTCACTTACAGCGGTTTAGATATTAAAGTAGTTACCAGCAAAAACAATACCGGTCCAATGGTTGAAATTTATAAAGAAAACGCGCTAACATACATTAAGATCATCGAAAGATAATTTTCTAAAATGTATAAGCAAATTAGCGCCAATGTTCGCTATACGTGGGGACTGATTTTTGTATTTATAGGCCTAATAATTGGGCTTGGTTTTGTTTTTGCCCAGATTTATGACAACGAATGGATTTTGATTTTAGCCATAGCTATTTCTTTAATCCAGACTTTTATTTCTTATTATTATTCTGACAAGATTGCTTTAATGGCCACCGGCGCTGTTCCGGCTAACCGACAAAATGCTTTGGAGTTGATTAGAATTGTGGAAAATCTTTCGATCACTTCGGGTTTGTCGATGCCGAAAGTTTATTTAATTCCCGACAAGGCGCCTAACGCTTTTGCTACCGGCCGCGACCCTCAACACGCTTCTTTGGCGGTGACAATGGGACTGCTAGAAAAGTTAAATAAAACTGAACTCGAAGGAGTGGTGGCCCACGAAATGAGCCATATTAAAAATTATGATATTCGTCTGATGAGTGTGGTGGTCGTGTTAGTCGGCGCGATCGCTCTAATGGCCGATTGGTTTTTGCGCATGGGCTATTTTTTTGGCGACGATGACAACAGAGGCGGCTCACAATGGACGGTTTTAATTGGAATCCTACTGGCAATTTTGGCGCCGATTTCAGCAACTTTGATTCAGCTAGCGGTTTCGCGCAGGAGAGAATTTTTAGCTGACGCTGATGGCGCTTTACTCACTAGGTATCCGGAGGGGCTGGCGAACGCTTTAGAAAAAATATCAACCGACCAATCCCAAACCAGATTAAAAAATCGGGCGACGGCGCACTTGTTTATCGCCAGCCCCTTCCGCGAAGACACGAAAAAATCAGCCCGCGAATCATGGCTGACAACGGTTTTTTCGACCCATCCGCCAATCAAAGAGAGAGTGAAGCGGTTGAGGGAAATGGCGCGCTAAATTTTCAAAATTTTTTTGTTCTTGATTGTGTAAAACTAGCGGGGTATACTTTTGATCGAATCCGGACGTTTACAAAATGGGAGGCGAGCCACCCATGGAATGCCGCTTGACGGTGAACATGCCTGCTTCAGGCGAGGCGCAGGTGCTGATCGCCGAGTCCCTCCTCACTGCCGGAATGACCCTGACTTTCTTGGGTTCTCCGGAGCTCTTGGAGGTAAAAATCCAAAAGGCCTGTACGCGTGGTTATCTTCTCGTGCAGAGGCTCTTTCTCGACGGGAAGGAGACTTCCTTCGGGGAATTGTGTGCTGCCGATGGCAAACTGGAGGGCACGCAACTGTCTATTTCGTGTATCTACTTCCGGGGCACAGAGGGCGAAAGTCATGTGGTCGACATTGAGTTGGGACGAATTCTTCCACAGTCCTGCGGGGACTCGGAGTTCCAGCTCGAGATGCAAATTGTACCGTTTTTGTGCGTCCCATAACTCTTGGGGCTCGGGCCGGCTTTCCAAGCCGCCCGAGCCCTCTCTTTCTCTTTAATTTAGGCAATTTTTTTGGCACAATGAGATCAATATGGACATAGAACAGGCGAAAAAAAGAATCGAAATTTTGCGCAAAGAAATCGACCAAAATCGTTATTATTATCATGTGCTCGACAAACCGCGCGTAACAGATGCCGTTGACGATTCTCTCAAAAGAGAACTATTTAATTTGGAACAGCAATTTCCTTCTTTGGTAACAAGCGATTCGCCAACACAAAGAGTTGGCGGAGAACCACTCGAAAAATTTAGAAAAGTTGTCCACAAGAAAAAAATGCTTTCGTTAAACGACGCTTTTGCTGAAGAGGACTTGTTGGCGTGGCAAGAAAGGTTGGCTCGTTTAGTCGGTCAGGAAAGAATCACGGCCGCCGGCTATTATTGCGAGCTGAAAATGGACGGCTTGGCCGTTAGCTTAAAATATAAAAATGGGGTATTGATTCAAGGCGCCACGAGAGGGGACGGCACGGTCGGCGAAGAGGTTACTAATAATTTAAAAACGATCGAATCTATTCCGCTGAAATTGAGAGAAGAAGGATTAAAAGATTTTTCAAAGGAAAAAATTGACGAAATCGAAATTAGGGGTGAAGTTTATTTGCCCAAATCGGAGTTTGAAAAATTAAACGCCGAGCAAAGCAAAAAGGGCTTGCCGGTTTACGCTAATCCACGCAATATTGCCGCTGGCTCAATTCGTCAGCTTGATCCCAAAATTGCTGGCGCCAGAAATTTGCGGTTTATGATGTACGCGGTTGCGACTGATTTGGGTTTGGCTAAACACAGCGACGAACATGAGCTGGCTAAAAAGCTTGGTTTTATGACCAACCCTAATAACAAAATTTGTTCTAATCTTGAGGAAGTTTTTGCTTATATCAAAACGCAAACTGAAAAGCGCGGCGCTTTGACCTATCAAACTGATGGCATTGTCGTGGGCATAAACGATGAGAAACTATTTAATCGGTTGGGGACAGTGGGCAAAGCGCCGCGCGGACAAATTGCTTATAAATTTCCAGCCGAAGAAGCGACGAGCGTTGTCAAAGACATTATTATCCAAGTGGGGCGAACCGGTAAGCTCACGCCGGTAGCGGTTTTAGAGCCGACTTTAGTTGACGGTTCGACGGTGTCGCGGGCAACGCTTCATAATGAAGACGAAATCAGACGCAAAGATATTAAAATTGGCGACACCGTGATTGTTCATAAGGCCGGCGATGTTATTCCGGAGGTTGTTGAAACGATTAAGAGAATGCGAACAGGCGATGAAAAAGACTTTGTTATGCCGAAAGAATGTCCTATTTGCGGCGGCACAATTACGAAAAAAGAAGGCGAAGTTGATTGGTACTGCACACGTAAAAATTGCGCTGTCCGTGAACAACGCAGTTTGGAACATTTTGTCGGAAAAGGCGCTTTTGAAATAGAGGGTTTGGGCCCGAAAATTTTAGAAAAGCTAATTAGCGAGGGTTTAATTTCTACTCCGGCTGATATTTTTGTTCTTACAGTTGGCGATTTACAACCGCTAGAAAGATTTGGCGACAAATCGGCGAGCAATTTAATTCGCGAAATTGAAGCGTCAAAAAATATTCCTCTGGAAAAATTTTTATATGCTCTTGGGATAAGACATGTTGGCAACCAAATGGCTGTTGATATTGCCAAGCAATTTGCTTCTTTGGAAAATCTGTTGTCAGCCCAAAAAGGGGATTTCGATCGGATGTACGGGGTTGGCGAAAAGGTCAGCCAAAGCGTTTTTGAATTCATCAGCGACACAAAAAATCACGATTTAATTAAGAACTTGCTTCAAAACGGCATCAAAGTAAGTGATTACCACTCCCCTGTTAAATCGAATTATTTAGAAGGGAAAATTTTTGTAGTAACAGGAGTGTTGCCAACAATGACGCGCGATGAAATGCACAAAAAAATCGCTCAATTTGGCGGCAGTTTTTCCGGCTCTGTTTCGGCTAGAACCGATTATGTGATTGCCGGAGAAGACGCTGGTAGCAAACTGGAAAAAGCTAAAAAATTATCTGTTAAAGTAATTTCTGAAAAAGAGTTTTTTGATCTAGTGCAATAAAGTGTTGCGTTCTTGGTGTGAATTTTTTAGACAAACAGGTTTGTTTTATCTATAATTGTATTGCAATTATAGCGGTATAAAAGTTGTTATCTGGTTCAACTGTCTCACATCGCTAAATTTTTGAGTTAGCGAATTCAAGGGAGGGAGAAAATTGTTTAGACTTTTTAAGAGAAGAGAAAACGATCCCAGATTGAAGGTTTTTGATTCTTTGCAAAAACAACGAATTGATGATTTGGTGCAACATGAATATAGCTACCTCCAGAAGGCCCTAGAGATTGATGAGCAGATTATTGCAATTCAGCGATCAACTGCGACAGCCATTCCTCAATTCACCTTTTTGCATAATTTCTTGCGTATGCGGTACAAGTGGTACTACCGCTGGCATTTGAAAAAAATTGCTAATCCCCTGCACTGGTTAATACTTCTCGCCTATATCATAGGAGTTGTTTTTACTGTAAGAGTTTTTTTGAACGGCCGTCCAACACAGGCCACTACTAGTGGCACTAATAGCCCGGGGACAATGGCCACTGATAGTAGCTCGGGCGGGACATCTGATTGGACTACGCCTGATAACGCCAAAGCGGAAGATGGCAGCGCGACATCGGCGTGGGTAGGCACGAATTCAGCCCGTGTATGTCTTTCTCCGGATACTATCATTTGGACTGAAAGCGGCAATAAA
This sequence comes from uncultured Candidatus Saccharibacteria bacterium, assembly GCA_964580065.1. Lineage (GTDB taxonomy): Bacteria > Patescibacteriota > UBA1384 > UBA1384 > DTJR01 > CAZIOI01. The sequence continues at coordinate 2,515 of CAZOJE010000003.1, read as the reverse complement.
TATATCAAAGATTTGCAGGCCAGCGACCGCGTTTATAGCTATAATTTGAGCACACACCAGATAGAATTAAAGGGGATCAGCAATATTGTCAACCGCTCAATCAGTTATTATGGCAACAAATATTATCATATCTATGCAGGTGGTAATGACGTAAGAGCGACTTACAATCACCGTTTTTGGGTTAATGGCAGTTGGACCGAAGCCAAGGATCTAGCTGTGGGTGATGAAATAATTGGAACGGCCGGCGGGAAACAATCCATTACTAAAATTGAAATCGAAGATAACTACACTGATAATGTCTGGGATATTTCTGTAAACGATAACCAAAATTTCTTTGCTGGCGGAATGTTGGTTCACAATGAAGGAGTTTACGATTATGCTGTACGCATTATCAAAGGCGGTACCATCGGCTCAACCGACCGTGCCAGTGGCACTGCTTGGTCTAGCTCTTCGGCCTATACTACATACGGCAGCTCCAGTGATCTTTGGGGCGAAACCTGGAGTGCTAGTGACATCAACTCCGCAAATTTCGGTTTTGCCATTTCGGCTTATGGTTCAGGATATACATCAGCTAACAAAACTACATATTACTTAAAAGCGACTAATTTCGGCTTTACCGTTCCTGACGGAGCCACGATCAATGGTATCACTGCTGAAGTTAAAAAATATTATGCCTTGCAATCGACTACTAGCTATTCTTACATCGATCATATTCGGATTACCGTAAATTATTCTTCTACCATTACCGTCTCCGGCAATGTTTACACCGCCGAAGACAAATCAGCCAATATTGGGGCCAGCAAGACTATCGCTTTGTCGGTTAACGGCGGCACCAAAACTACGGTCGAAACCACTTCCGGCGGGGCTTTTTCTTTTTCCGGTGTTACCGTTGCTGCCAATGATACCGTGACTATCTTTGAAGATGATGAAGGTAGCGAGGAGGCAACCTTAATCACTCAAGCCGTTGATGACTCAACTAATATCACCGGCTTAGCTTTATACACCAATAAGGTGGTTCTAACCTCGCAAACTTCCAACGCTATGACTAATACGCTTTTGGCCACGGCTGATAACTGCGCTGACGACGATATTAAATACACTATGTCCGGTTCCGATGTGACAGTCAGCTCTGGTTTTGAGCTGTGGATTGAAGGCGGCAAAACCTATACTCCTGGGGGCAATGTCAGTGCCAGTTATCTGGAGGTTCGTTCGACCGCTACCTTTTCGCCGGAAGCTAACACTGTGACCATTTCTGGCGTTGGTACTCCTTTTGTCAATTCTGGAACGTTTAATGCTTCTTCTTCGACCATTAAATATACCGGTGGTGGCTTGGCGAATACGGCGGCAACAACTTACAATAATCTAACCTTGGACGGTCCCAGCGACAGCTACACTAAATCTCTGCTTCATATGAATGGCGCGAATAACTCTACAACCTTCACGGATGAGCTAGGAAAATCTTATACGGCGGTCGGCGATAGCAAATTGTCCACGACTCAAAAGAAATTTGGCGAAACTTCGGGTTATTTCGACGGCACCGGCGACTATTTAAAAACCACTGAAAATCTCTCCGATTTTGCTTTTGACAGTGGCGATTTTACCATTGATACTTGGGCCTACACGACTGACAGCAGCGCTAATCAGAGAATGATTGCCGGCATTGGCGGCGGCGGTGCTAACTGGAGTGATTCCGGTGGGCACCAATGGATTTTTTATATATATCAAAATTACCTCTATTTTCAGTCTCATGTTTCTGGAAATAGCTGGAATACCGTCACTTCGACTTCAACGGTCAGCATTGCGAATGCTTGGCACCATTTAGCGGTGGTTTGCTACAACGATACTCTAACCATATATCTTGATGGCACAAGCGTCGGTAGCGGTACGGTTTCGACGGTTGATGTTACAACTGGTGGCACACAGGAATTTGAAATCGGCTCTGATGCTACGCACCAGTCTCCATGGCAAGGATACTTAGATGATTTTCGTGTCTCTAAAGGAGTGGCGCGTTGGACTTCGGGTTTTTCGGTGCCAACAGCAGAATATACCACAGCCGGTTACTATACTGCCGCTGGAGACACTACCGTTTCGGGCATTTTGAATATTAACTCCGGTACGTTTAGCGGTTCGAATAAAAATATCACTTTATCCGGCTCCGGCACCCCCTTCACCGTTACTGGCACTTTCACCGAAGGCACTTCTACTATTACTTATACTGGAGGCAGTGCTACTAATATTACCGGTACCACTTATTACAACCTAACCCTTAACCATACTGGCACAACCTTCACTTCAGCCGCTGACTCTACTGTCAAAGGAGTCTTCACCATTACCGCCGGCACTTTTGATGCTAGTAACGACACTCTAACTCTTTCTGGCACCGGCACACCTTTTGTCAACTCCGGCACTTTCACCGCTTCAACCAGTACGGTTAAGTATTCTGGAGCAGGAAACACCACCATTACGGCGGCGACATACAATAATTTAGAAACAAAGCCGAGCGGTATGGGGAGCG
>CAZOJE010000002.1:0-140252 GCA_964580065.1 uncultured Candidatus Saccharibacteria bacterium | reverse complement strand
TTTGTATAGTGTGTGCTGACTTGATGCTTGAGCGGTAGGAGACTGTTTTGCAGTTTTCACTTTTTTCTTTTGAGATGTTATGATGGATTCATTATGGACAAAAAAATAGATCAAAACACCCAATGGTTTGAGTCATTTCGCAAGACTCATTTATATAAAACTTTTTCGGCTCACCCAATTGCATATTTTTGTGCCGAATACGCTTTGGAAAAAGATATGCCGATTTACGCCGGTGGTTTGGGCGTGTTGGCGGGCGACGTTGTAAGGGAGGCGCATGATCAAAAAATGCCCATGGTGGCTATCGGTCTTTATTATCACAAGGGATATACCAGACAGAGTTTTTATACTCCTGAACAATTAGCCAAAATCAGCCAACCGGCAAATTTGTCTCTTAAACCGGTTGAAAACAGTGCTGGTAAAGTCATTACTATAAAAGTTCCGATTCAAGACCGTTATGTCAAAGCGATTGCGTGGCTGTGGGACAAGGGCACAATTCCCGTCTATTTACTTGACACTAATGTGGAAGAAAATTTACCGGAAGATCGTTTAATTACGGAAAAACTATATGACAGTAATTTGCAGACGCGTCTTAAACAGGAAATGGTCTTGGGTATTGGCGGGTTCCGTCTTTTACAAAAGCTTGGTATTCAGCCCTCAATTTATCATATGAACGAAGGCCATTCGGCGCTATTGGCGATTGAAGTGGCCAGTAATGTAGCTAAAACGCTCAACGTGCCTTTTGACGAGGCCGTGCAAATTGCCCGAAAAAACATTGTTTTTACCAACCACACTTTAGTCGCGGCTGGCCACGATAATTTTGTCGATGACTCGGTAGCACTTTTGCTGGAAAAGTATGCTACGGAAATCCAAATTCCTGTTTCTCAACTGGTCAGTTTAGGCTTAGTTAAGGGGACAGATGTTTTTTCAATGACGATGTTGTCTTTGCGTTCATCGGGCGGGATCAACGCGGTAAGCAAATTACACGCTGAAAAAGCAATCGAAATTTGGGAAAAACATCCTATGGAAACAGTCACTAATGGTATCCATTTGCCAAGTTGGGACAGAGTGAGTGGCGACGATTTGATGAGTGAGCACGAAAAAAATAAGAAAAAACTTTTGGCTATTATTAACAAAGAATATCGTCAAAATTGGCAAGAAGATGAATTGCTAATTGGTTGGGCGCGTCGCGTTGTTGGTTATAAAAGGCCGCTAGCGATTTTTTCCGATATAAAAAGGATTCAGCAAATTGCTCGAAAGAAAAACAAACGAGTTAATTTTGTTTTTGCGGGGCTGTATCACAGTAGCGATAAAGAGGGGATTAGTGCGCTCGAAACCGTTAAAAAGCTTTCCGAAACCAAACTAAAGGGCAATTTAGTTTTTATGAATGATTATAATACCGAATTAGCCACCTTTCTGACGAGCGGCTGTGACATTTGGCTCAATACTCCCGTAGTTGGATTTGAAGCTTGTGGCACGAGCGGAATGAAGGCGGCACTAAACGGCACGATCAATTTTTCTACCAAGGACGGTTGGCTTTATGAAGTTGACATGAATGAAATTGGTTGGGAAATAGATAGCGCCAAAATAAAGACCAATATCTACGATATTTTAGAAAACGAAATTATTCCGGCTTACTATGACGACGGTCATGCCACCGATTTGTGGAAAAATAAAATGAAAAATGCTCGAAGCGTTGTCAAAGATAATTTTTCCGCGACACGCATGTTGCGAGATTACATTGAAAAAATCTATTCTAAACTGATTTAGATCTATTTCTTGATTTCGATACCGAGCTCTTTAAGTTGTTTGGGTGAGGCCTCCGATGGCGCGCCCATCATAAGATCTTTTCCTTCGCCGTTTTTGGGGAAAGCGATTACTTCGCGAATATTATTTTCGCCGGCTAAAAGCATGACGGTACGGTCGATACCGGGGGCAAAACCGCCATGTGGTGGCGCACCGTATTTGAACGCCTCTAGCATGTGACCAAAGCGCGCCTGTTGTTCCTGTTCGCTGATCCTTAAAATCTCGAAAACTTTCTTTTGCACCTCGGATTGATGAATACGAATACTGCCGGAGCTTAATTCAAATCCGTTAAGAACTAGATCGTATGAATTAGCTCTGACCGACATAATATCTTCGCCCGACATGAATTTATCCATATCTTCTGCCTTGACCGAACAAAATGGGTGGTGAGAAGAAGTGATTTTTTTGTCGTCATCTAGCTCAAACATTGGAAAATCGACAATCCAAGCGAAAGCCAGCTCATCATTGTCGTTTTTATTTTGGCGCAAATCAGGTTTGTCGGAGCCGTATTTTTCCATTGATTCTTGGTACGTGAGACGCGGGAAAGGTTTCTCGCTAATGTGTTTTTCGGGAAACATTTTCTCAATTAATTCGACAAACATTTTTTCGGTAAACTCCAAAACATCTTCTTGCTCGACAAAGGACATTTCATAATCAAGTTGGGTAAATTCTGGCTGACGGTCGCCGCGCTGATCTTCATCTCTAAAACAGCGCGCAATTTGAAAATAACGGTCTAATCCGGCAACCATGCAAAGCTGTTTAAACTGTTGGGGTGATTGAGGAAGAACATAAAATTTGCCGTTTTCTAATCTGGAAGGGACGAGATATTCCCGCGAACCCTCCGGCGTGCCCTTCATCATGATTGGTGTTTCAATTTCGACAAAACCGTTTTTATGCATATAATCGCGGAAAAAAGTAATGACTTTGTCGCGTAAAATCAGATTGTTTCTCATCCTTTCGCTACGCAGGTCAAGATAACGATATTTAAGTCGCAATTCCTCATTAATCAAAGAAGTGTCTTCGTTAATCAAAAATGGGGGAGTCAAAGACTGGTTGATTATTTCGATATTGTTAACTTCTATTTCAATATCGCCATTGGCTTGTTCGCTAGCAACCATTTTTTCTGGGCGACGATTTACGCGGCCCGACATTTTAATTACCCATTCTGGGCGTAGTTGCTGGGCGATTTCGTGAGCTTGCTCGTGATTGGGTAAAATTACGGCCTGAACTTTGCCGGAAACATCGCGAAGATCAATAAAAATAAGCTTGCCGTGGTCGCGGCGCACGTCAACCCAACCAAAAAGTGAAATTTCTTTGTCGATATGGTCGTGCAAATCTTTGGTATATATTCTTTTCATATTAATTAATTTAGAACGAAAATACGCTCAAATAGTAACAAACCTTAAGGCGAAATTCAACAAACGCTCCCGTTTTCTTCTTTCTTGACATAAAAGCGTATAATTAAAACAATAAAGAAAGGAGTCACTATGCTCAAAGTGCTCTACACCATTTTTCTAGCCATTATGTTGGCTTTTTTTATTGGTCTTGGTATCGAGGCGTTTTATACTACGCCCAAATCGCCAGAATATCCCACGGAACTGCAATATAACAGCAAATCGCCTTCGGAAATGTCGCTGGAATTGCAACAGATGCAAAAAGACTACGATCAGAATATGAAGGCGTGGCAAAAGGAAAACAGCGTCCATTCGCGCAATACCTCAATGATTGCCGTGGCTTTTAGCGTAATAGTTTTGGTTTTGAGTCTGACGGTATTGCATAAAATTAATATTTTGTCCGACGGCTTTTTGCTTGGAGGTCTCTTAACTTTGCTTTATGCCATAATTCGCGGTTTTGGTTCTGACGACAATAAATTTCGCTTCTTATTGGTTTCTGTGGGTCTGATCGTCGCTTTGATTTTGGGCTATCTCAAATTCATTCGTCCCAAAGATCTCAAGCAAAAAAATTCATAGCAAAAAGCTCCCGTTTCCCGACCCCTTCTCAGGTTCGAATCCAATAACCAACATAAAAAAACCACTTCATGGTGTTCTTGCGTTGGTTCCGGGACTTGGATTCGAACCAAGATTGACGGCTTCAAAGGCCGCTGTCCTGCCGTTAGACGATCCCGGAGAATTTTAATCAAACAATCTCGCGAAACATTTTCACGATACAGTCAAGATTTTATCCTAAAATTATAATTATCTCAAGCCACCAGCGGCTTTAATGAAAGCGCTGAATAACGGTTGAGGTTTGAGAAATCTTGTTTTAAATTCGGGGTGAAATTGCACGCCAACAAAAAACGGATGATTTTTAAGCTCGATGATTTCTACTAGATTCTGTTCTGGGTTTACGCCGGCAATAACCATTCCTAGCTTTTTAAACTGATCGCGGTATTTGTTATTGAACTCATATCGATGACGATGGCGTTCGGAAATGTTTTTCTTGCCATAAGCTTTAGCGGAGATTGATCCGGTCGTAAGAGCGCAATTATAACCACCCAAGCGCATGGTGCCGCCATAATCTTTGTCTTTGAGTTTGTCTTTTTGATCTTCCATAATGTGAATCACCGGATAGGGTGTTTTTGGGTTAATTTCCTCTGTATTGGCATTTTTTAAGCCGGCAACATTGCGGGCAAATTCAATAACGGCGATTTGCATACCGTAACAAAGGCCAAAGTAGGGGATTTTATTTTCGCGACAATATCTAGCGGTCATAATAATTCCCTCAATACCCCTTGATCCAAAACCGCCCGGCACGATAACGCCGGAATATTGTTTAAGTTTTTCGATTGAAGCGGGATTTTTTTCAAACTGTTCACTGTCCACCCAATCAAGCTTGACTTTCACTCCTTGATGCCAGCCGGCAATTTTGACTGATTCAATCACCGAAATATACGAATCTGCCAAAACAAAATCGCCTGTGCCGAAGTATTTTCCCACAATAGCAATTCGTACTTCTTTTTTACTATTATCAATTGATTTGACGACCTTGCTCCACTCGATTAGGTCGGTTTTCCCGTTTTTTAATTTTAATTTTTTTAGAATTTTTTCGGCAAATTTTTGCTTGGAAAAAATTAATGGCACTTGATAAATAGATTTGGCGTCAGGCGAAGAAATGGCATTTTCCGGATCAATAGCGCAAAAAATGGCCAATTTCTCTCGTCGGGGAGCATCAATTTCTTTTGCCGAACGGCAGATGATGAAATCTGGCTGAATTCCAGCTGAATTAAGTTGTCTGGCGGCGTGCTGCGTCGGTTTTGTTTTCATTTCACCAACGGCCGAAGGAATGGGAAGGTAGCTGACTAAAACAAAAGCGACATCGTTAGGCGCTTTTAGTTTCATCATGCGGGCCGCTTCTAAAAACAAAATATTTTCGTATTCGCCCACAGTACCGCCGATTTCGATAATTACAATGTCCGATTTTGTTTTATCGGCGGCCTTTTTGATACGCTTGATAATTTCTTGGGGAATGTGCGGAACAACCTGAACGCAACGTCCGTTATATTCTAAATTTCTTTCCCTTTCGATAACGGACAAATAAACTCGTCCCGTGGTCATGTAATTATCACGGGTAATATTTTGATCTAAAAAACGTTCATAATTGCCGATATCTTGGTCGCACTCGTCGGCATCTTCTGTTACAAAAACTTCACCGTGTTCGATCGGGTTCATGGTGCCGGCATCAACATTGACATACGGGTCGGCTTTAATAGCACTAACGCGGTATCCTTTACTTTTTAGGAGGTAGGCGATTGAGGCGCTTGCGACGCCTTTTCCAACTGATGACATTACACCACCGACAACAAAAATATATTTCGCCATAATTCCTCCAAAGTTTTTTTTAAGGATACTAAAACATAGTATATTGTAATGGTTGATTATTTTTTTGCAATATGTTAGAATTTGACGTCGCTTTAAAGGAGAATATGTCAAAAATTCCAGTCGTTTCAATTATCGGTCGCCCGAATGTGGGCAAGTCAACCCTTTTCAATCGTCTTGTTGGCAGAAGGGTTGCTATTGTTGATAAAACAGCTGGGACAACACGCGATCGAGTTGTCGAGTTGATGCAATGGAACGAAAAGCCATTCATTCTCATTGATACAGCTGGCTTCATCACGGATTTTTTTGGTTTCGAAGAGGCGGAAATCGAAAAAAAAGCTCAAAAGCAAATCGAGCAAAGCATTGCCGATTCAGATTTAATTTTGCTGGTTGTCGATATCAAAAGCGGTATCACACCATCAGATAAAGCGATCGCGAATTTAGCCAGAAAGGCCAACAAAAAAATCATCGTTGTTTGTAATAAAGCCGACTCACCCGAATGGGAGAAAAAAGCGGACGAATTTGCCGCCCTTGGCTTTGCTGATGTAGTTTTTACTAGCTCGGCGAGCGGGCGACGCACAGGCCTGCTTTTGGATCGGATTACCCATGAATTGCCAAAAGCGGAACAAGAGAAAAACGAGTTGAAAAAAGTGGCGATCATCGGTCGCCCAAATGTTGGCAAATCAACTCTTTTTAATGCAATTTGCAATGAGGAGATTGCCATTGTTTCGGACGTCGCCGGCACAACGCGTGATTCAATCAAAATAAAACTTTCTTTTGGAGATAACAGAAATGAAACTTTTGAAATTATCGACACGGCCGGATTGCGTCGCCGCGGCCGAATCAAGCCGGGGATTGAAAAATATAGCGTTTTTCGCTCAATAGAATCAATTATTGCCTCGAATTTGGTTTTGCTAGTAATTGATGCCGCCGAAGGTATTACGCGTTCCGACGCTCATCTTTGCAAACTGGCGCTTGATAATCGTAAAAATGTCTTAATTGTTTTAAATAAAATAGATCTTCTCAAACATGGAACCAAAGACGAAATAAAAAATCTTTATCGCTTTGCGTTTTTAGGCAAACAGAAAATGGTGGCGGTTTCGGCGGCAAATAAAAGTAATATTCAACTGCTTATAAACGAAATTTTTCAAGAGCTCAAAAGTTCGAATTAGATGCCGTAATTAACGGCGGCAAAAGCTTTAAACTTATTAACGGGCAATAATCTAAACCAAACGCGGCTGACAATATTGGATTTTGGCACCGCTCCGATTTCTCTTGAATCACGGGAGTGGTTCCGGTTATCGCCAAAGACAAAATACTCGTCATCTTTCAGCGTCATAGAGTAAGTATTTTTTTGGCTGCTCAAAGTCTCTTCGTTGGATTTTAAATATGGCTCACTCAACTTTGAGTTATTGATATAGACGCTACCATTTTTGACTTCGACTGTATCACCCGGCAAACCGACAATCCTTTTAATGTAATTTACACTGGGATTATCTGGCGGATGAAAAATAATTACTTCGCCGCGTTTTGGCGCTCTAAGCTCGTAAGAAATTTTTTCTGTGATTAAATAATCATTATTTTGAAAGCTTTGTTCCATAGACAAACCCTCAACAATATAGGGTTGGACGATGAAAACTCGGGTGATAATGGCTAGGATAATTATCGTGGCGACAGTTTTGACAAAATCAAACACCGAAATTAACAAATTTATCCAAAAACTTTTTTGTGCTGGTTGATTTAAATTTTCTTTTTCTTCTGTTTGTTGGCTATTTTCGTTTTCTTGCATAAAATAATTATACTATTATTTGACGAGTTTTGAAACCGTTAGACTTCTTCAATGCCCTACTGTGATTCTCCTGCATAAGTGAATACTGTTTTGCTCGTTGATCAATCTAAGAAAAAAAAATTTTGCCACTATATCTATAATAACAGTATTGGCGGTCTTTGGTGCACCTGACTCGATTCGAACGAGTGGCCTTCTGGATGTGAACCAGACGCTCTAACCGCTGAGCTACAGGTGCCTGCCTCCCTTATGAATTTAACCATATATCATTGACAAAGAAAACACTCAAGATAGAATTACTTTGTGAGGTGACATGTTAGAAAAAAAATTTATTCAAGGCAACTTGAAAATTATCGAAGAAAAAATTGCTAAATTAAAAAATGAGATAGCAAGGTACAAAAAGTATTCTGAACTGGGAAATTCCGATTCCGAAAGCGCCCTTGAATTTGAACAATTTGAAGGAAATTTGGCTTTGATGGAAAATGCTGAAAAAGAATTAGCTGATTTGGAAGGAGCGCTCTTAAGGATTAATCAAAATAAATATGGAAAATGCTCCGTTTGCAACCAGCCAATTGAACGAGGTAGATTAAAGGCATATCCTGCCGCAACAGAGTGCGTTACTCACGCAAAGTAAATTTTTTGGTTTTTTTTGTCCCCCTGATTGTTATTGCCGCTGATCAGGGCGTAAAGTTTTTTTTGGAGAAAAAATATCCTTTTTTAGTGAGCTACAATCCCTCTTTAGGATTGGGTATCGATTTTGGAATAGCTAACTCGGAATTCTACTTATCGTTGGCGGTTGTTTTAATTTTAATTTACGTTTTAATATTTCGAAAAATTTCTTCAAAATATTATTTTAGTTTAATGTTGATCCTCGGCGGCGGTGTTTCTAATTTAATGGATAGAATTTTCCGCCCGGGTGTAGCGGATTACTTTATTTTAGGTTCGATTTCTATATTTAACATAGCCGACGCAATAATTTGCGTCGGCTTATGTTTGATGTTGATTCTAGTTGCTAGAGGAAACCAGGTTATTTCAGATTGATTTCGGCTAAAATTTTCTCAAATGTTTCGTTGTCTTTTTGAGCGATCTCGGCTAAAACTTTTCTGTTTATATCTTTACCTGAATCCTTAAGGGCTTTGATGAACCGGCTGTATTTAACGCCGTGCTCTTGGCATTTAGCGTTGATTCGAACAATCCAAAGGGCGCGGAAAGTGCGTTTTTTCATCTTTCGGCCACGATAAGCGTTTTGTCCCGCTCGCTTTAGCGCCTGTTTGGCAACCTTAACAAGGTTTTTGCGACCACGACGAAAACCCTTGGTTTGATTAAAGACTTTTTTATGTCTGCGTCTTGTGACAACGCCTCTTTTTACTCTTGCCATGTGACCACCTTACTTCTTGTACGGAATAAGTTTTTTTATTTTTTTACTTTCTGTGCGGGATGCCTGAACATCAGCGCCGGATTCAGCAATAGTTCGAGCAGTCTTGCGATGAACTAAATGTTGTGAAAGTGTTTTTCTTCTAACAACTTTGCCCGAATTGGTAATTTTTGAAATTCTTTTTGAAAGTGTTTTATTAGTTTTGATCTTTGGCATCTTCTTCCTTAATTTTCTTTCCTTTAACCAGTAATGCGCTAAATCTTGTGCCCATTCGCGACGGTCTTTGATCGTATTCCAGTTCCAGAGCTTGCCTAACCCTTTCGATTTGGTCAAGCGCTTTTTCGGAATAGATATTTTCTCGACCGCTAAGCATTACGGTTATTCTGATTTTATATCCCTTTTCGCCAAATTTTCTGGCTTTTTCTATTTTGGTATTAAAATCGTGCTCATCTGTCGAAGGGGAAAACCTGATTTCTTTGATTTCTCCAGCGCGATTTTTAACCTTATTTTTTTGTTGATTTTTTTCCTGCTCGTATTTAAATTTTCCGTAGTCAATAATCTTGCAGACAGGAGGATTAGCGTTTGGTCCAACTTCGACTAAGTCCAAATCTTGTTGCTTAGCCGCATTGATGGCGTCGTAAACCGACATTTCCCCCAAAACATCACTATTGGAATCAACAACAAAAACACGAGGAGATCTTATGTTTTCGTTTATCCTGTGAAGCGGTTGCTGTCCAAAACCCCTTGGTGAATATCTTGGGTAGCTAATTATTATTCTCCTTAATAATTTTCATCAACTTTCGGATAAAACTCTATCACGTTTTGTAATAATATTCAAGCCGCTTAGTTTGCGGTATATCGTTAAGGGAGTTTTGGCAATTTTTTCTGTCCCGACGTAAACAGGAATTGGCGGAATTGTGTCTAAAGAAATAATTCTACCTTTAAAAATACTATGTTCGTATCGTTCGTTTTTTCTGCCGCTTAAAACATTTATGGTTGAACGCAATAAAGACTTTTCTTTAATGTGACGTTCAAGTAGAATATATAAATTGCTGGATATTTCTGCCCGCGTAATAATACTTTCAGCTTTCCAATTATCCACTTCCATTGTCAATTTGATCGGATTTCTTGGCTCTAAATGTACGCTCGTAAGAAAATAAATGTCTGGTTCAATAAAGCCGATGTCAAACCGCGAAAGTTTTCGGTATTTGAGCGTATCGCAAGCATCCTCCGGTCTTTTGAAGCCCCATTTTTCTGAAAGCATGGAAGCGGGTTCGGTGCAGACAATGCCAAGAGCAATGTGCTGGTTGGGTTTGTTTTTCATTATCTCCCGAACAACCTTATTGATGTGGTTCTCGCTTCCTACGGCTACGATCGTAGAATAATTTTTCATAATAGCCATTTGAGCTAATTCAGATGCTGATCGGGCGGGGGAGGATTGGCTAATTTCACTGGCAATACCAAATTGTCTTGAGAGCTCTTTGAGCCGCTCCAGAAAAACTTTTTCGGTATTATTTTTAGGTGGTTCCAGAATAAAATAGTACATTAAGAATTATTTTTTCTTTTCTTCGTCATCTTCGAGTTCATCGGTTTCTTCAATTTTCGTGTCTTCCCCCTCTATTTCGACCATGTAGGATTCTTTTGCTTCAGTGCCATCTTCACTTTTGACTTTTTTGTCTGGCATATTGCATTTACCAATAAAAGTTGCGCCAGCGTGAATTAATAATTCACTGGTATCAATATTTCCTTTAACAGCGGCGGTTTGGTTTAATTCGAGGCGTTGAGTTGCGGTAACGGTACCGTTAACCATACCACTGATAATAACTTCGTTTGCCTTTACGGGGCCTTTAATTTGGGCTGTTTCTTCAATGATTATTTTTTGCTCTGAAGAGACTTCGCCGTCAACGCTCCCGAAGATTGTAATATCGCTTGAATCCTTAATGGCTCCAGTTAAATGGACGCTAGAGCCAACAATTGTGCCGACTTGTTGTTTCATGCCGCTCCTTTTTATTAATTTTCTTGATTGCACTGTAACATAACAAACGAAAAAATCAAAAGGTATTTCGCCCTTGAGTGCACAAGTAGTGATATGTATTAAACTGCCCATCTGTCTAATATGTTTTAAGAGGAGTAAAATTTTTACTTTTAACAGATAAAGAAATGCTTTGATAGATTTTTCATTTTCTAGGTGCGGAAACGCTTGATTTTTTTCCCAGAATTGTTATAATCCCTTAAGTTAATTTTGCTTATGAGAAATATAAAAATTACCAACGCCAGGACTCATAATCTCAAAAATATTTCTTTAGAGATCGAAAAAGAAAAAATTACTTCTATAAGTGGCATTTCCGGTAGCGGTAAAAGTTCACTTGCTTTTGATACCGTTTTTGCCGAGGGGCAAAGACGGTATGTAGATAATCTCTCAAGCTATGCCAAGCAGGTTATCGGTGCTTTAGAAAAACCCGATGTCGATGCGATTGAAAATATTCCGCCAGCAATTTCAATAGATCAAAAAAGTGTTGCTCGATCGCCGAGATCAACCGTCGGAACACTGACTGAAGCATACGATTACTTGCGCTTGCTTTTTGCCCGATTCGGCCAGCCACTTTGCCCGGTTTGCGGTGAAAAACTCTTTAGCGGCGACAAAACAAAAATCCCCGAGCTGACAATAGAGTATATAAAGCTAAATTTTGATCTTTATAAGAATCAACGTTTAGAGGTTTTCGCGCCTGTTATTGAAAACGTTTTTGGCTCACACCAATCGGTTTTAAATCGGTTCGCTACTTCAAAATATGTTTCAGCTAGAATCGATGGAACCAACATTGACGTTCGCGAATTATCAAAAATAAAATTAGCTAAAAATACTGCGCATACGATCGAAATTTTAGTTGGCGAAATCGAGTTTGGCGGTGAATTTGAAAAAATTTCCGATGAAACATTAAAAATATTAAAGCGTGCCATCGATCTTTCTGGTGGTTCGGTTATTATCCAATCGACACAAGAAAGAATGAAATTCTCCAAAGAACCGTATTGTGAAAAATGCGGTCAGCACTACGGGGAACTTCAGCCGCGTCTTTTTTCCTTTAATAGCCCTTTTGGCGCTTGCCTGAAGTGTCAAGGGCTCGGCGTGAGCAAGGAAATTATTCCTGAATTAGTTATTCCGAACAAAAAATTAACTTTTGAAGAAGGGGCCATTCGCCCTTGGACGCGTTTAGCCGGTCAGGGCAGTAGTTTGATGCGATCGCTAGAAGATTTTGCTAAAGAAAAACATTTTGCCCTGGATATTCCGGTCGAAAAGCTGTCTGACGAAGTTGTTAAATCAGTTCTTTTTGGCGAGGGCGATTTTGCTGGCGTTATTGCCATGCTGGAGAAGAAATATCGCGAAACCGATTCTGATTACTTGAGGCAGGAAATTGAAAACTACATGGAGGAAAAAACTTGTGATGTTTGTAGCGGCAAACGTCTAAACCAATTTGCATTAGCGGTTAAATTTTTAGGACTATCGATTGATGAATTTTGTGATATGGAAGCAATAAATTTGGTAGATTTTTTTGATAAAAATATGGACAAAATTCCTTTGCAGGCCAGGGGTTTAGTCAACGAACTTTTGCGCCGAATTAAGAATTTAATTTCTGTTGGTGTGGAATATTTAACTCTTTCACGATCGAGCGAAACTTTGTCTGGCGGTGAAGCCCAAAGAATTCGTTTAGGGGCGCAATTCGATAGTTTTCTTAGTGGTGTTTTATATGTTTTAGATGAACCGACAATCAGTTTGCACAGCGCAGACACGGAAAAGCTGATTTCTTCTTTTAAGAGATTAAAAAATGAAGGCAATACGGTTTTAATCGTTGAACATGATAAATCGGTTCTAATGGAGTCGGATTACATTGTCGATATGGGCCCGGGGGCAGGTAAATTAGGTGGTGAAATTATTTCTCAAGGAAAGCCAAGCGAAATATTAGCTGACCCTAATTCAATTACCGGTCGATATCTTTCTGGGGCCGATGAGATAAAGATTTCTCGCAGCAGAAAAAAAGAAAGCGGCTATATTGAATTAGTCGGCGCTAGTTTAAATAATTTAAAAAATTTGAACGTTAAATTTCCCTTGGGTTTTTTTACATGCGTGACGGGTGTTTCGGGGTGTGGTAAATCAACTTTAGTTTTCGACGTTTTAGCGGAAGCGGTTAGCAAGAAGCTGAATTCTGGTGACGATAAGATTGAAGGATGCCGTGATATAAGAGGAGTCGAAAATATCGATAAGATTATTAAGATTGACCAATCGCCGATCGGCCGTACCCCTAGAAGCAATCTAGCAACTTACACTGGTCTTTTTACGCCGATTCGGGAACTTTTTGCTCAAACGTCTGATGCTCAAGCGAAAAGTTTTAGCTCGAGCCGTTTTAGTTTCAATTTGAAGGGTGGGCGCTGTGAAACGTGCCATGGCGATGGTTATATTAAAGTAGAAATGTATTTTTTGCCCGATGCTTATATTAAATGTGAGGAATGTGCTGGAAACCGGTACAATAGCGAAACCTTAAAAATTAAATATAAAGAAAAAAATATCGCTGAAATTTTAGAAATGAGTGTAGATGAGGCAAGCGATTTCTTTGCCGATCAGGAAGAAATTTGTCAAAAATTGGAAGTTTTGAAAAGAGTGGGGTTGGGGTATTTGCCGCTTGGCCAAAATGCCACTACTTTATCTGGCGGTGAAGCGCAAAGAATTAAACTTTCGACTGAATTATCAAAAACTTCTACCGGCAATACCCTTTACATTTTAGATGAACCGACAACGGGATTGCACTTTGACGATATCAAAAAACTTTTACAAATTCTTCACGAATTGGTTGATCGGGGCAATACTGTTTTAATGATTGAACACAATATAGACGTAATCAATAATTCTGATTGGGTGATAGACATGGGCCCGAGGGGTGGGTCATTAGGCGGTGAGATAATCGCTTGTGGCAAGCCGAAAGACATCAAAATGTGCGATCGTTCAATTACTGGAAAATACCTCTAAAGTACTAGATTAAATCACTCGAAAATGCTATACTTCGTTTGCCTAACTGTTCGAGGTAACTGCCTCGGTTTTCCCGAGGAGGAAAGTCTGGGCACCATCGAGCAGGATATCCTGATAAATCAGGACGGGGGTGACCCCAGGGATAGTGGCACAGAAACTATACCGCGAAACCCGTTTTCGGACGGGTCGCAAGGGTGAAAAGAGTTGAGGTAAGAGCTCACAATCGCGGATTCGAGAGATTTCGCGAGTGCAAAACTCCTTCTGGTGCAAGTCGGGTGGACCTTTATGTCTAGGATGCTCGATATATCATAAAGGCCCTGACGCTTAGATAGATAGTTACCAAAACAGAACCCAGCTTACCGAGCAGTTAGGCAAAAATTATGAGAATAAATAAATATCTTTCGTCTTGCGGCTTTGGGTCTCGACGCAAAGTAGAAGAACTGATAAAAAACGGAGAAGTTTTTATAAACGGCCAAAAAGCCGTTTTAACTGATTTGGTTGATTCTTTTTCGGTTGTTAGTGTCAGGGGTAAAAAAGTTTCTCCAGAAAATAAGTTTTATTATGCTTTTAACAAACCGAAGGGTGTTATAAGTTCAAATTTCGAAAAATTTGCCAAAACAACCGTAGCTGATTTTTTTGACGAAAAAAGCATTTTTATTTGCGGCCGTCTAGACAAGGATTCCCATGGTTTGATGATATTAACTAACGACGGTGACTTTACATATAAATTGACACACCCCAGCTTTGAACATGAAAAAGAATATTTAGTCCAAGCCAGAACATCAGGTAAGGATTTATCGGAAAAATTTGCTTATGCTATAAAGCTTTTTAAATGTGGACATGTTTTGGACGGGAAAAAAATTGCTCCGGCTTCGATCAAAATGATATCGCAAGATGGAGGCAGGGCCGAATTTTTGATAATTTTAACGCAAGGCGTTAAACGTCAAATAAGACGAACATTCGAAAAGGCAGGGATTAAAGTGCTTGATCTTAATAGAACGAGAATTGGCAAATTTTGTCTTAAAAATTTGAAAGAAGGAGAATATAAGAAAATTAGTCCAAGTGAAGTGATTTGACCGCCTTTTAGATGAAGTGTGTTTTAGTTGACAAAAGCGCAAAATTATAATAAGATAAACTCACGATTGAGTAGTTCAGGCAAGTTAAATATAAGAAGAAACCATGAAAGAGATGGTTCCTTTGCTCTTACTTTTGTGTAGGGGTTTTCTGTTTTATAGAAAAATAATGGGGAGGATATAAGCACAATGTCCAATCAGTCTGGTCAAAATCAAGCAAAAAGAATCAAGTTTTCTAAAGATCACGTTAAAGTCGAACTACCAAATTTAATCGATATTCAAAAGAGCTCATACAATTGGTTATTT
This sequence comes from uncultured Candidatus Saccharibacteria bacterium, assembly GCA_964580065.1. Taxonomy (GTDB): domain Bacteria; phylum Patescibacteriota; class UBA1384; order UBA1384; family DTJR01; genus CAZIOI01. The sequence goes on along the minus strand of CAZOJE010000002.1, from coordinate 125,077 downwards.
AAAGAGGGGATAAGGGAATTACTCGACGAAGTAAGTCCTGTTGATGATTTTACTAACGAAGCTATGTCGTTGGAATTTGGCGATTACGAGTTGGGCCAGCCAAAAGTCGATGAGACAACTGCCAAACACAAGAACCTTACTTATAAAGCGCCCTTAATGTGTGATGTTATCCTAACTAATAAAATCACTTCAAAGCAAAAAGCTTCGAGAGTCTTTTTGGGCGATTTTCCAGTTATGACCGACCGAGGCACTTTTATTATTAACGGTGTCGAAAGAGTCGTTGTCTCGCAGATCGTTCGTTCGTATGGTGTTATTTATATTGCTGAAGAAATTGCGGGGAAGAAATATTTTGGAGCTAAGTTAATTCCGAATCGTGGTGCTTGGCTGGAATTTGAAACTTCAAATAAAGGGGTTATTAACGTCAAAGTTGATCGTAAGAGAAAAATCCCTGTTACCACATTTTTGAAAGCTTTAGGGGTTACCTCTAACGAAAAAATTAAAGAGATCTTCTCTGATGTTGACGATGATATCGATCTGAAATATATTGACCAGACTCTGGCAAAAGATCTGGCAAAAGATCAGCAAGGCGCTCTCGTTGAAGTATACAAAAGAATCAGACCAGGGGATCTAGCAACGCCGGAAGCGGCTAAAGTTTTTCTCGAGGCCCTGTTTTTCAATCCAAAACGATATGATCTTGGCCATGTCGGACGATATAAAATCAATCGTCGTCTCGGCCTGAAAGTCAAGGATAACGCCGAAGGGCGAATTTTACGTTTAGATGACCTAGTCGAAATCATTAAAGAAATTATCAGACTCAATAATGATCCAACTGGTTTGCCAGATGATATCGATCACCTTAAAAATCGACGTGTTCGTGCTGTTGGTGAATTAGTTCAATCCAGACTAAGAGTCGGTTTCTTGAGAATGGAAAGAATTATTAAAGATAGAATGAGTATTGTTGAGCCCGAAAACGCGACGCCGACCCAATTAGTTAATTCACGACCGATTGTAGCGGTTCTGCAAGAATTTTTTGCTTCTTCGCAAATGTCACAATTTATGAACCAAACCAATCCTTTAGCTGAATTGGAGCACAAAAGAACACTTTCAGCGACTGGACCGGGCGGACTTTCCCGCGAAAGAGCAGGTTTTGAAGTCAGGGACGTTCACCAATCTCACTATGGTAGGATTTGTCCGATTGAAACACCGGAAGGACCAAATATTGGTTTGGTTGGTTATCTGGCCTCTTACGGAAAAGTTAACGAATTTGGCTTTATTGAAACGCCCTATCTTGTAGTTGAGCAGAAAAATGGCAAAGCCAAAGTTACTAATAAGATTGTTTATTTGGATGCGTCGGACGAAGAAAAAACTGTTATTGCACCTTCGTCAACTAAGGTGGACAAAGACGGTTACATTGTCGGCAAGAAGGTTCCGGTTAGAAAATTCGGTGATCCGTCAATTGGTGCGGTTAGTGAAATTCAGTATGTTGACGTTGCCCCGCAACAAATTGCTTCAATTACGACCGCTTTGATTCCATTTATTGAACATGATGACGCGGTTAGGGCGAATATGGGCTCGAATATGCAGAGACAAGCTGTCCCTTTGGTTAGACCGGAATCTCCTGTTGTTGGGACTGGAATGGAGGGTGGCGCGGCTATGTCAAGCGGCCATGTGATTACTTCTGAAGTAGACGGTGAAGTAATTGAGGCCTCGGCTAATCGAGTCGTCGTTAAAGGCAAAGACGGCAAAGACCGTGCCTATCGTTTAGAGAAATTTGTTCGCTCAAATCAAGCTACCTGCATGAATCAAAAAATTATTGTTGACGCGGGTACTAAAGTCAAAAAAGGCGATATTTTAGCCGACGGCGCCGCTATTCAAAACGGCGAATTGGCTCTTGGCCGCAACTTAAAGGTTGCTTTTATGAGCTATCGCGGTTGCAACTATGAAGATGCTATCATCCTTTCGGAAAAATTAGTCAAGGAGGATATGCTAAGTTCGATTCACATTGAAAAATATTCTATTGAAGTTCGAGACACAAAGCTTGGTCCGGAAATGATTACTCGCGACATTCCTAATGTTGGTGAGGATGCTTTGGCGGATTTAGACGAGAATGGTGTTATCCGTCTTGGCGCCGAAATTGAAGCTGGCGACATTTTGGTAGGTAAAATTACTCCTAAAGGTGAAACCGAGCTGACAGTTGAGGAAAAACTTCTTCGCGCAATCTTCGGCGAAAAAGCGAAAGATGTTAAGGACTCCTCGCTTCGTTTGCCTCATGGTGAAAAAGGAAAAGTCATTGAAATTAAAGTTTTCTCCAAAGAAGCCAACGACGAATTGCCGGAAGGTGTTAGCCAAATGGTAGAAGTGGCTGTCGCTCAACTTAGAAAAATCTCGGTTGGTGACAAATTAGCTGGACGCCATGGTAATAAAGGTGTCATTTCGGCAATTTTGCCCGAAGAAGATATGCCTTATATGGAGGACGGCACACCGGTAGACATTATTCTTAACCCGCTCGGCGTTGTTTCAAGAATGAACCTCGGACAGATTCTGGAAACACATCTTGGATTAGCGGCTGACAAACTTGGTTATAAAGTTGCTACGCCAATTTTTGACGGCGTTAGCGTTGATAAAATAAAAGAAGAGCTTAATAAAGCTGGATTTCCCGAAAGCGGTAAGATGCGACTTTATGACGGAAAAACTGGCGAACCGTTCCAGTCAGATGCTACCGTTGGAACCGTTTATATTCTTAAACTGGCTCACCTTGTTGACGACAAGATGCACGCTCGTTCGGTTGGTCCTTACTCGATGGTTACGCAACAGCCACTTGGCGGAAAAGCGCAATTTGGTGGCCAGAGGTTTGGTGAAATGGAAGTTTGGGCTTTGGAAGCTTATGGCTCGGCTCACACTTTACAAGAAATGTTAACAATCAAATCGGATGATGTTATCGGTCGCGCCAAGGCCTACGAGTCTATTATCAGAGGCGAAGTTATCGAGAAACCATCAGTGCCGGCTTCGTTCAGTGTCTTAGTTCGAGAGCTTCAAAGTTTGGGTCTTTCAGTAGAAATGATTGATTCTAAATCGGGCGAAGCAAAAATTTATGGTGAAGCAGATAGGTCAAAAATTGTTGAAAAAACGTCGCTTTCCAGTGAAGAAACAGACAATCAAGAGGAAGATACAGAAGATGCCGAGGATAAAGATTTAACAGAAATCTTTGCTGGTCAGGAGGAAGAAATAATCAGCGATCAGGAAGAAACTGAAGGAGGCAAGGATGGAGAATAGAAACATGAATTCAACCCAATCACATCAAAAAGACACCGCCATGAAAGAGTTTGACATGATTCGTCTTTGTGTCGCTAGCCCCGATGACATTTTCCGATGGTCATATGGAGAAATCACGAAACCGGAAACAATTAACTATCGAACTCAAAAACCAGAAAGAGATGGCTTGTTTGACGAGCGTGTTTTTGGACCAATCAAAGACTGGGAATGTTATTGCGGTAAATACAAAAAAATTCGCTACAAAGGAATTGTCTGTGACCGATGTGGCGTCGAAGTTACCAGAAGCTCGGTTCGCCGCGAAAGAATGGGGCACATCGATCTAGTTGTTCCTGTAGCGCACGTTTGGTTCTTAAGAGGAGCCGGCGGCATTGTTGGAACGATTTTAGATATGAGTGTCACCGATGTTGAATCTGTTATCTATTTTGCTTCGTTTGTTGTTTTAGAAGTAAATGAAAATCTTCGACAGTCCGCGCTAGAGCAATTACAAAAGGAATTTGAAGAAGCAAAAAGAGACGATAAGGTTAAAAACAATCCAATTGCTTTACAGAAAATTGAAGCGGCTTATAAGAATTCGAAATCAGAGCTTAATTCAATCCACGATAAGAAGGTTTTAAGCGAATCGGAATACAACTCAATCTCAATGAAGTATGGTCAAGTTGCCCGAGTTGGCATTGGCGCCGAAGCGATTTTGGAACTTCTTAAAAGTGTTGACATGGATAGCGAGGTCAAGTCTTTAACCGAGAAATTGAATATTCAAGTAGTCGCTAACCGCAAAAAACTCCTTCGCCGATTAAAAATGTTCAAAGAAATGCAATTAGCCGGTATCAGACCAGAGTGGCTTGTTATGACCAGAATTCCGGTCATACCACCTGATTTACGCCCGATGGTTCAGCTTGACGGTGGCCGCTTTGCCGCTTCAGACTTAAACGATCTTTATCGAAGGGTTTTAAATAGAAATAACCGCTTAAAGAAATTAATTACTGCCGGAGCTCCTGAAGTAATTTGCCGAAACGAAAAAAGAATGCTTCAAGAAGCAGTCGATGCGTTGGTTGATAACAGTGCGCGAAGAGGCCGCATTGCTGTTACCGGCAACCAGAGAAAATTGCGTAGTCTTTCAGATATTCTACGTGGAAAACAAGGTCGATTTCGCCAAAATCTTTTGGGTAAAAGGGTTGATTACTCTGGACGAAGCGTTATCGTTGTCGGCCCCGACTTGAAGTTAGACCAATGTGGTTTACCAAAAGTCATGGCTCTTGAACTCTTTAAGACATTCGTTATTGCCAGACTTATTAAGGACGGCCATGTATTTAACGTGAAGAATGCTACTAAAATGATCGAACGAAAAGATCCGATCGTTTGGGACATATTGGAGGAAATCACTTCTGAACGACACGTCATGCTTAATCGTGCTCCAACGTTGCATCGACTTGGTATTCAAGCATTCAGACCAATCTTGATTGAAGGTAAGGCAATTCAGGTTCACCCGCTTGTCTGTCAGGCGTTTAATGCTGACTTTGACGGTGACCAAATGGCCGTTCATGTTCCGTTAAGCGAAAGGGCGGAAGAAGAAGCTGAAAATATTATGCTTTCGGCGAAAAATCTACTTAAACCTGCATCGGGAGAGCCGATCGTTACTCCAAGGTTTGATATGATCTTGGGTTGTTTCTATATCACCGATATGGAAAAAGGCGATGAGAAGAAAATAAAAGTTTATTCCAGCAAGAATGAAGCTATTATGGCTTGGCAAACCGGATTCATTGGCTTAAAAACCAGAATTAAAGTCAAAGTTGATGATGATATTAAAGAAACCGACACCGAAATTGCCGAAAAAATTGATTACAAGATAATGGAAACTTGCGTTGGAAGAATTTTGTTCAACAATGTTTTGCCTGATGAAATTAGATTTATCAACAAGACGATTGATGCCAAACAAATGAAGGCAATTGTTGTTAGAATCTTCAAGAAATTGGGCAGTGAAGCTTGTGCCCAATCGCTAGACAGAATCAAGGCCCTTGGCTTTGAATATGCCACAATTTCTGGTGTGTCTATCGGTATTGACGACATCAGCATTCCTAAGGAGAAAAAAGAAATTGTCAACGGAACTGAAAGCAAAGTTGACGAAGTTGAAATGCAACTAAAGAGGGGACTTATTACAGAAGAAGAAAAGAGCGTTCGCGTTATTGATTTGTGGAATAACGCCAGAAAAGAAATTGAGAAAAAAATGCTTACTGACTTTTCCGAAGATAATCCGGTGTTCATGTATGTTACCTCTGGGACGAGGGGCTCGGTTGCACAGTTGACGCAAATGGCTGGTATGAAAGGTTTGGTGGTTAACCCAACCGGAGAAATTATTGAATTACCGATTGTTTCAAACTATCGCGAAGGTCTGACAGTATTCGAGTACTTTATCTCTTCTCATGGTTCGAGAAAGGGACGATCGGACACGGCTTTGAGAACGTCTGATTCAGGATATCTCACTAGAAGATTGGTTGACGTGGCGCAAGATGTTATTGTTGTCGAGGAAGACTGCGGTACAAAAACAGGTCTAGAGATAAAAAGAGCTGAATCAGCCGAGTTTGGTGAAAGCTTTGCCGAAAGAATTGATGGCCGAGTTTCATTAAATGACATTAAAATTAAGACTAAGGTTATTGTCAAAGCGGGTGAAGAAATCTCCCGAGAAAAAGCTCAAGAAATCGAAGGCAGTGATCTGGAAAGTGTATTTGTCCGATCAGTTGCTTATTGTCAAACGGATCATGGAATTTGCCAGAAATGTTACGGTCGTGATCTTGGAACTGGCAAAATTGTCAATCTTGGCGTAGCGGTTGGCGTTATTGCCGCTCAAGCTATTGGTGAACCTGGTACACAGCTAACCATGAAAACATTCCATCTTGGCGGTGTTACCGGAGAGGACATTACTTCTGGCTTGCCGAGGGTTGAAGAGCTTTTTGAAGCCCGTCGACCTAAGTATGAAGCCCCGATTACCGAGATTGACGGTATCGCTCAAATCAACAAACACGATGATTCGATTACGGTTGAGATTATTTCGGACGAGCCAATGTCGGAAACCATTGAGGTGCCAGAGGGCTACGAAATAGCGGTTAAAGATAAGGAAAATATCAAAGCGAAGAAGGCCGTAGCCATTTGCAAAGACAAAAAAGCCGTTCGAGCAAGCATCAATGGAGTTGTTTCCATTGAAAAGGGCAAAGTAATTATACGATCGAAAGACAAGATCAAAATTGCTTATCCAATTATCACGGGTATGCCTTTGCTGATTAAAGCTGGCGAAAAAGTAACCAAAGGAACTGTTCTAGCTGACGGTCACTTGAATCTCTCCGAGGCCTTGCGCTTACGCGGTTCTCAAGAGACTATGAAATATATCATCAAAGAAACAAAGGCGATTTACTCCTCACAGGGCCAGTCGATTAACGATAAACATTTGGAGACGATTATCAAACAAATGTTGAGCAAACTTCGCGTCGTTGATGAAGGAGAAAGCGAACTTGTTCCAGGCCAGATTATCGACCGAAAAGAATTAGCAATTCTTACAAGCGGCCTCGAAAAAAGCAAGAAGAAGGCGCCAATTGTTGAACCAGTCATTATGGGTATTACCAGAGTTGCTCTTAAGACGGAAAGCTTCCTTTCAGCCGCTTCGTTTCAAGAAACGACTAGCGTGCTTATTTCTGCCGCCATTAGAGGAGCGGTGGATAACTTGAGAGGGTTGAAAGAAAACGTAATTATTGGTAAACTGATTCCTGCTGGAACCGGTTACATTGCCGAAAAGCAGTCAACCAAGAAGAAAAAATAGGATATATAATGCCAACAATTAATCAATTAGTTAGAACAAAAAGAAAAGTTCAAAGTAAGAAAAGCAATACCCCGGCTTTGGCGAGAAATTTTAATTTTCTCAAAAACAAGCCAAAAACAGCCGCTACTTCAAATCCGTTCAAAAGAGGCGTCTGCGTTAAAGTAACCACAATGACACCGAAAAAACCGAATTCGGCTTTGCGCAAAATTGCCAAAGTACGTTTGACGAACGGCCAAGAAGTTACCGCTTATATTCCTGGAATTGGACATAATTTGCAGGAGCACTCGGTTGTTATGTTGCGAGGCGGGAGAGTTAAGGATCTTCCCGGTGTTCGATATCACATAATCAGAGGAAAACTTGATACTCAAGGTGTGGGTGGTCGAAAAAGAAGCCGAAGTAAGTATGGTGCAAAGAGAGCAGAAGGTTAATCATGAGAGGAAGATCAAAATATCAAAAACAAACAATTTTGCCGGACAGTGTCTATAATTCAACCACTGTAACGAAATTTATTAATCATATAATGACCGACGGCAAAAAGGAAACGGCCCAAGGGATAGTTTATGATGCGCTGGAAATAGCGTCCAAGCAGTTAAAACGTGAGCCATTAGACGTTTTCAATTTAGCGTTGAATTCTGTGGCCCCGTCTGTTGAGGTTCGCGGCCGACGTATTGGCGGCGCTAACTATCAAATCCCGATGGACGTTAGGGAACCGAGAAGAACCGCTTTAGCGATGCGCTGGATTATTAACGCCGCCAGAGATCGCAAAGGCGCTCAAATGTCTAAAAAATTAGCGGCCGAATTTGTTGACTCGATAAATAGCACTGGTGCCGCATTCAAGAAGAAAATCGATACTCACAAAATGGCGGAAGCCAATAAGGCATTTGCTCATTTTGCTAAGATCAGATAAACATCCTCGGAAGGGGGCTTAATTTTGGAGTAAAGTATGCCAAGAGAATATTCGCTCGAAAAAACAAGAAACATTGGAATAATCGCTCATATTGATGCAGGCAAGACAACTGTTACGGAGCGCATTCTTTTCTTTACTGGCAAAAAGCATAAGATTGGCGAGGTTCATGAAGGTCAAGCCGAAATGGACTGGATGGAGCAAGAGAGAGAACGCGGCATTACGATTACTTCAGCGGCAACAACTTGCTTTTGGGCCCCAAGGCATAACGAAGATGAGAAAACACGCATTAATATCATTGATACACCCGGCCACGTTGATTTCACGGTTGAAGTGGAGCGTTCTCTAAGGGTTCTCGATGGCGGCGTGGTTGTTTTTGATGGTGTCGCTGGTGTTGAGCCGCAATCTGAAACAGTTTGGCGTCAAGCTGATAAATACCATGTTCCGCGAATTTGCTTTGTTAATAAACTCGATCGTACAGGCGCTGATTTTTTTAAGGCCTATCAATCAATTCTCGATCGACTAGGAAATCAAGCCATTCCGGTTCAAATTCCAATTGGTTCTGAAGAAAAATTTCAAGGATTAGTTGATCTCGTCCACATGAAAGCTTTTATTTTCAAAGGCGATCTTGGTCAAGCGGCCGAAGAGCAAGAAATTCCGCAGGAAATGTTGGAAGAAGCGAAAAATTGGCGGGTTAAATTGGTAGAAAAAGTTGCTGAAACAGACGAGAAATTACTTGAGCAGTATCTTGAAACTAACGATCTCGATGAAGAATCTTTGCGAAAAGGCCTTAGACAAGCAACGATTAAAAATGAAATTGTTCCCGTTTTAACCGGTTCAGCTTTAAAAAATAAAGGTGTTCAATTGCTTCTTGATGCCGTTGTCGATTATTTGCCGAATCCGCTTGATGTTCCTTCGGTTGTGGCAACAAAGCCCGGCACCGACGAAGAAATAGAAATTGTCACTTCTGATGAAGAACCGTTTTGCGCCCTCGCTTTTAAAATTGCCACCGATCCCTTTGTCGGCCGGCTCTGTTTTGTTCGCGTTTATTCAGGCGTTCTTGAAGCGGGTAGCTACATCATCAACGCGACTAATAACGAAAAAGAAAGAGTGGGGCGAATTTTACGCATGCACGCTAATCATCGCGAAGATGTTGAAGCAGTTTACGCGGGCGAAATAGTTGCCATTGTTGGACTCAAGAATACCACTACTGGCGATACGCTTTGCACCCAAAATCGTAAAGTTCGTTTAGAGTCAATCGAATTCCCCGAACCCGTAATCGAAATTGCAATTGAGCCAAAAACTAAAGCCGATCAAACCAAAATGGGTATGGCTTTGTCGAAGCTGGCTGAAGAAGATCCTACTTTCAGGATTAAAACCGATCAGGAAACGAACCAAACTTTGATTTCTGGTATGGGTGAACTCCACTTGGAGATTATCGTTGACAGATTAAAGCGTGAATTTAAGGTTGAGGCAAATGTGGGCGCGCCGCAAGTAGCATATCGTGAGACAATTACCAAAGGCACTAAAGCCGAAGGTAAATTTATCAGACAATCTGGTGGGCGCGGACAATATGGTCACGTTTTAATCGAAGTTTCTCCTCGAGAAAGAGGTGAGGGTAACGAATTTGTGAACAAAATCTTTGGCGGTTCGATTCCGAAAGAATTTATTCCTGCTGTTCAAAAAGGTGTGGAGCAAGCTCTTAACAAAGGTGTTATTTCGGGTTATCCGGTTATTGACGTTGACGTTGTCCTTTATGACGGCTCCTATCATGAGGTTGACTCTTCGGAACTAGCTTTCCAAATTGCAGGTTCAATGGCTATTCAGGAAGCAGTCAAAAATGCTGATCCGGTCATGCTTGAGCCAATCATGAAAGTTGAAGTTGTCACCCCAGAAGAATTCATGGGTGATGTCCTTGGCGATCTCAATTCAAAGAGAGCTCAAATTGGCACGGTGGAAGACAGGGGCAATGCTAAAGCGATTCCCGCATTTGTTCCCTTGGGCGAAATGTTTGGTTATGCTACCAGTCTTAGATCATTAACTCAAGGCAGAGCAAGTTACACTATGGAATTTAATCGATATGAAGTAGTACCAAGAAATATTGCTCAACAGTTAATAGAGAAAAGACAGGGAAAATAAGTTGACACTTGAGCATTTTTTAGGTATATTATTCCAAATGGCGATTTTTTATTGGTAAAAAAGTAAAAAGGAGAAATAAATGGCAGAAAAATTTGATAGGTCAAAAGTCCACGTCAACGTTGGTACTATTGGCCACGTTGACCACGGAAAAACCACCCTTACAGCTGCTATCACCCAAGTACTTTCAAAGAAAGGGTTAGCTTCAGCGAAAAAGTTTGAAGATATTGATAATGCTCCAGAAGAAAGAGAAAGGGGCATTACAATCGCTACTTCTCACGAAGAATATGAAACAGAAAAAAGGCATTATGCCCATGTAGACTGCCCGGGACACGCCGACTATGTCAAAAATATGATTACCGGTGCGGCTCAAATGGACGCGGCTATTCTAGTTGTTTCCGCTGCCGACGGTCCGATGCCTCAAACAAGAGAACACATTCTCTTGGCCAATCAAGTTGGCGTTCCGAGGATTATTGTTTTCTTGAATAAAGTTGACATGGTTTCCGATAAAGAGCTTTTGGATCTAGTTGAAATCGAAGTCAGGGAACTTTTAACTAAATATAATTTCCCGGGCGACGAAACACCGGTTATCAAGGGTTCAGCTCTTAAAGCTCTTGAAGGCGATCCAGAGTCAGAACAAGCTATTTTAGATCTGGTTAAGGCCCTTGATGATTATATTCCTGATCCAGAAAGAGCCACTGACAAACCGTTCTTGTTAGCCATTGAAGACGTTTTCTCGATCAAAGGCCGCGGTACAGTTGTTACCGGAAGAATTGAAAGAGGTATCGTTAAGGTTAATGAGGAAGTTGAAATCGTTGGCTTGAAACCAACCAAGAAAACCGTTGTTACCGGCGTTGAAATGTTCAGAAAAATGCTTGATGAAGGTAGAGCCGGAGACAATGTTGGCGTTCTCTTGAGAGGAATTGAAAGAGACGATGTTGAAAGAGGTCAAGTTTTAGCCAAACCGGGCTCCGTAACACCTCACACTGAATTCGAAACCCAAGCTTATATTTTAAGCAAAGATGAAGGTGGCCGTCATTCACCATTCACCAAGGGTTACAAACCGCAGTTTTATATCAGAACAACTGATGTAACAGGCGAAGTAACAGCTATTCCAGCCGGCGTTGAAATGGTTATGCCGGGAGACACAGTTGACCTAACCGTTAAGCTCATCGCTCCGGTAGCAATGGAAGAAAAAATGAAATTTGCTATCAGAGAAGGTGGCCGAACAGTTGGGGCCGGCGTTGTTACCAAGATCATCAAATAAAAGAAAAATAATAATTAGCACATTCAAATCATGCCAAAGGAAGAAAACCAGAAAATTCGAATCAAAATAAGAGGTTACGATTATCGTATTCTTGATAAATCAGTCAAACACATCATTGATACTGTTGAGCGATCGGGTGCCAAAACAGTTGGCCCAATCCCGCTTCCAACAGAAATCAGAAAAACGACTGTTTTGAAGTCAACCTTCGTTCACAAAGACAGTCGAGATCAGTTTGAGATTAGGGTTCACAAAAGACTTCTCGATGTTGTCAGTCTTACTTCAAGAACAATTGACCAACTGATGAGCATCGAACTTCCTGCAGGCGTTGACATTGAGATAAAAACGTAAGATAATTAGACGCGTCCCGACAGTACTTTAAATAAAGTAAGTCGGGATCGTCTAGCTGTCTTTCCATAGATGGCTCGAGCCCAAATAATTGCTTTTTGAAAAAGCACATTTTGGGCCAAGTTTATTTTAAAAGTTTTAGAAAATGAAAACATTCGCAACAAAATTAGCCATGACGCAGATTTACAACGATCGCGGCGAACAAAAAGCCGTGACGATTTTGAATTTGCTCGGATCAGTTTTAATTGGCAAAAAAACAGTAGAAAAAGATGGCTACGAAAGCGATATTTTCGCTCTTGTTAAAGAGGGCACTGTTGGCCGAAAATCTGTTGTGGGTCAGTTTAAAAAATTTCCCAATATCGTCAAAATTAAAGAAAGCAAATCCGGAACAGACGAATCTTTGTCGGTCGGTTCGCCAATCAGCGCCAAAGACTTTACCGTTGGCGACAAACTGACGGTTTATACTGTTACCAAAGGAAAAGGTTTCGCCGGTACCGTTAAAAGACACGGTTTCGCCACTGGTCCGAAGACCCATGGATCAGATAATTATCGTCAGCCGGGTTCAATTGGCCCAACCTATCCCCAAAGAACGATTCTTGGCCGTCGTATGGGTGGCCACATGGGGGCAAAAAATATTAAGTTAAAAAACGTAGAAGTTGTTAGAATCGAAGCCGAAAAAGGCAGAATTTGGGTTAAAGGATCAATTCCCGGTGCCAATAAAGCGCAATTAATTCTTGAAAAATAATGAAATTTCCACTTTATAACAAACAGGGCGAGAAAATCGACGAGGTAAAACTCGAGGTTTCTTCGGAAAAAGCTAAATTGAACAAAAAACTTGTTTCTCAAGTTATTCGGGTTGAGCAAAATCACACTATGACCAAGAATGGACGCACCAAGACAAAAGGTGAGGTTTCTGGCGGTGGCCGCAAACCATTTAAGCAAAAAGGAACGGGCCGCGCGCGAGCTGGCTCCAACCGATCGCCAATTTGGTCTGGTGGCGGTATAACTTTTGGTCCAACCGGCGTTTCAAAAGTTTTGGCTATTCCAGTCAAGATGAAACGTTTGGCAATGCTCCAAATGCTGTCTTTCAGAGCTAAAGATATTGCCGTTATCGAAGCCTTTGAAGTAAAATCGAACAAAACTAAAGATGCGGCCAAGATTTTGGAAAAAATTGCTCCGGCTGTTGGTATTGCCGTAATCAGCTCGACAGAAGAAAAATTAGCCATCAAACCGTTTGAGAATTTGCCGGCAACCGAGTTTTATTCAACCAATAATTTGCATATCAGTGATTTGATGAAAAAGAGATTATTTCTTTTTTCCAAAAAATCGTTTGAGGAAATAAGCCAAAGAGTTAAAAATGTATAATATTAAGCCACTAATTACCGAAAAATCAGTCAGTCAATCCACCAAGGGTGAATATACTTTGTTGGTTCCTATGGATTACACCAAGGAAAAAATCTTAGCGGCTGTAAAGATAGTTTTTAAAGTAACCCCGCTCGCCATTAGAACATCAACAAAGAAATTGATTGTGGCGAAAAAAATTCGAGGTTATCAAAAAGAAAGGGGCTATAAAAAAGCCATTATTAAATTAGATAAAAAACAAACCATTCCGGGTTTCCAGACTTTTGCCGAAGAATTATCTAAATCGCAAGAAGCTGACGCAAAAACCGAAACCAAGAATAAAGCAGAAGCCAAGAATGCTGAAGTTAAAACACAAGTAAAAACCAAAGTAAAAACAGTCAAAGATAAGCAAGCGAAAGAGAAAAATGATTAAAGTTATTAAAACGATGTCATCGGGTTACGTTAATCAAAGCTTTGAAGATAGGTCTTTTTTGTCGAAGGAAAAACCGCCGCGATCATTGGTAACAAAAATCAAAAAATCAGTTGGTAAGGACCAATTCGGTCACATTAGCTCGCGTCATAAAGGCGGCGGCGCTAAACGTCTTTACAGAATTGTTTCAACACTGGAGTCGATTTCGGACGGTGAAGCAAAAGTTTTGAGAATAGATTACGACCCAAATCGCACGGCGCGTTTAGCTTTGCTTGAGTTGCGCGACGGTACCAAGAAATATGTTTTGGCTCCAGAAAAACTCACCGTTGGCCAAACTATTAAAGCTAATAAAAATGAAGATTTTAATCCGGGCGATCGCTCGATGCTGAAAGACATTCCTTCAGGTATGCAGGTTTGCGACATTCAATTATATCCCGAAAGCAAAAAATACATTGCCCGATCAGCGGGGTCTTCAGCGACGATTTTAGCGCTTGAAGGTGATTATGCCCTTTTGAAAATGCCTTCTGGCGAAACCAGAAAAATTAATGCCAAATGTTATGCCACGATCGGACAAATGTCCAATCCCGATCACTCTAATATCCGAATCGGAAAAGCTGGACGAAAGCGCAAAATGAATATTCGCCCGACTGTTCGTGGAAAAGTTATGAGTTTGAAATCACACCCGCATGGCGGCGGTGAAGGTGTTAACCCAATTGGTTTGAAATATCCGAAAACTCCTTGGGGTAAAGTCGCGATCGGTAAAAAAACCCGAAGGAATAAAAAGTCTGATAAGTTTATTGTTAAGAGGTCAAAGGGAAGGTAATCATGAGATCACTGAAAAAAGGCGTTTTTGTTGACGAGAAATTAATGGAAAAAGTTACCAAAGCCGATAAATCGACTGTTATTCGAACGTGGTCAAGGGATTCAATGGTTGTTCCGGAAATGATTGGCCTGACAATTGCTATTCATAATGGCAAAGAGCATCTTCCTGTTAAAATTTCGGAAGAAATGATTGGCCACCGCTTGGGCGAATTTGCTCCAACTCGAAAATTCAGACGACATGGTGGAAAAATGGCTAAGGAACAAGAAAAGAAAGGGAACGCGTAATGTTGACAGTAGCGAAAGCTTCAGCCAGAGATCAAAGAGTTAGCCCGAAAAAGGCCAGATTAGTGGTTGATTTAATTAGAGGAAAGGAATTAAGCAAAGCGATTGATGAAGTTACGTTTTTAAACAAAAAGACATCAAAAATCGTCCTTCATCTTTTAAATAGTGCCTTCGACGCGGCAAGCAAAAAAGGTTTTTCAAAAGACGAATTAGTTGTTTGCGAAGCCATCTGCCAAGAGGGAAGAAAGTTAAAGAGAATGTTTATTCGCGCCCGCGGCAGATCGACAAGATATTACAAAAGAATGTCACACATTAAAATAGCTTTAGCTAAAATCGAGCCGATTGCACAAGAAGAAACGGCTAAGAAAACTAAAGCGGACAAGGCAGGAAAATAAAATGGGACAAAAAGTAAATCCAATCGGATTCAGACTGGGCGTTGACAAAAATTGGAAAAGCAAATGGTTCGCTAAAGGTAGCGATTATGCCGCCAATATTCTTGAGGACATCAAAATCCGAGAGCTTATTTATAAAAAAATGGGTCCACAAGCCGGAATTTCCGAAATTGTCATCGAAAGGGGCTTGGGCCGACTGACCATTATTATTAAATCGGCCAGGCCGGGTATGATTATCGGTCGTGGTGGCAAGCAATTAGAGATGTTGCGCGAACAAATTACCAAGAAAATTAACAAAAAGTTTAAAATTGAAATTGTTGAAGTTAAGAAAGCCGATTTAGACGCCATGGTTGTCGCCCAAACAATTGGCATTCAACTTTCCAAGAGAATGCCTTTTCGAAGGGCTTGTAAGCAATCTTTGCAGAGAATTATGACGGCTGGCGCGAGCGGCGCTAGAATTATTGTCGCTGGGCGTCTTGGCGGTGCAGAAATTGCCAGAAGCGAAAAGTTTCAAGAAGGATCGGTTCCGCTTTCAACTTTGCGCGGGAATATAAGTTATGGTATTTATCATGCCCCCACCACTTTCGGCACAATCGGTGTTAAGGTATGGATTAGTCTTGGTGAAGAAGGAAAATAATGTTAATTCCAAAAAAATTAAAATACAGAAAACACTTTCGCGGTAAGATGCCCGGAGTAGATATTAGGGGCAGCGAAATTAATTTTGGCAAATACGCCATTAAATCATTGGAGCGTGGTTGGCTGACTTCAAGACAAATCGAAGCCGCCAGACGGGCCATGACCAGATATTGCAAAAGAGGCGGAAAGATTTGGATTCGCGTTTTCCCTGATAAAGTCGTTACGAAAACACCAGACGAAGTTGGTATGGGTGGCGGAAAGGGCGGTCCGGATCATTTTGTTAGCGTAATCAGACCGGGCAGAATTATTTTCGAGCTTGACGGTGTCGATCCGATTACTGCCAAAGAAGCAATGCGCTTGGCTTCAAGCAAGTTACCTTTTAAAACAGCTTATATAGTTAAAGATTAAAATGAAAAAAACAGAATTAGACAACTTAAAAAAACAAGACATTCCTTCTTTGCTGAACCAAAGAAAGACTCTTGAAATTGAAAAAATCAATCAAAGAGCCGAAAATTTCTCTAAGTCAGAAAAAAACACTAATAAACTTAAAGAAATTAAGAAAAAAATTGCTTGGATCGAAACCCTTATATCAGAGAAACTGTACCAAGAAAATGAGGTAAAAAATGGCTAAAAAGAAATTAAGCGGAAAAGTTGTTAAATTAGGGCAAAAATCCGTTACAATACAATTTGATATTTACGAGAAACACCCGAAATATCTGAAAATGCATAAAATTACTCGTAAAATGCATGTTCATGACGAAAATGGCATGGCCAAACTGGGTGAAATAATCGAAATCGAAGAGTGCCGACCAACTTCAAAAACAAAATCTTTTAAGGTAAGTAGAGTAATAAAATGATTCAACAAATAACAAGATTAAAGGTAGCTGATAATACCGGCGCAAAAGAAGCCGGCTGCATTAGCGTTTATCGCCGCGGCCGTTCAAAATTTGCCGAAGTGGGTGATATGATTACTGTTTCGATCAAATCAGCTTCTCCCAGGGGATCGGTGAAGAAGAAAGAAATCCACAAAGCGGTGATCGTAAGACAAACAAAACCGTTAAAACGCAAGGACGGCACGATGGTTAGGTTTGACGAAAATGCAATTGTTTTAGTGAATAATGACAAAACCCCAAAGGGGACACGTGTTTTTGGCCCAATTGCCAGAGAACTTAGGGAACGGGGTTATATGAAGATTATTTCGATGGCGAAAGAGGTTGTCTGATGAATAATGTAAAAATAAAGAAAAACGATACGGTGTTGGTTTTATCCGGTAAGGACCGCGGCAAGTCGGGCAAAGTTGTAAGTGTCAACCCAGCCAGCGGAATGATTGCTGTCGACGGTGTTAATAAATTTAAAAAACACGCTAAACCTTCACAGAAATATCCTCAAGGTGGAATTATTGACATTACAAGACCCGTCAATAGTTCTAATTTGATGGTGGTTTGCCCGGGTTGCAAAAAAGCGACTCGAATCAGCTTTAAAAATGAAGGTACGCATAAAAGAAGAATTTGCAAAAAATGCGGGGAGGTTGTCGATGCGGCTTAAAGAAATGGTGGTAAAACAAATCAAACCGGAGTTGGTAAAGAAATATTCCGCCAATCCTATGGCATTGCCGGAAATTCAAAAAGTTACCATCAATGTTGGTTTGGGCAAATTTAAAGAAAGCAAAGAAATTTTAGCTTTGGTTAAAAAAGAAATGACTCAAATTTTCGGTCAAGCACCCAAATGGACAGCGGCAAAAAAATCAGTTTCTGGTTTTAAAATAAGAGAAGGCCAAATGATCGGCTACTGCTTAACCCTAAGGAATGGCAGAATGTGGGACTTCTTGGAAAGATTTATCAATGTTGCCTTACCGAGAATCAGAGATTTTGAAGGGATTAGCAGCCAAAAATTTGATCGACAGGGTAATTTTACGATCGGTCTTCAAGATCAGACGATTTTCCCTGAAGTTAAACCAGACGAAATCAAAGAAAACTGGGGCATGAGCATTACAATTAGCGGAAAAAATTTTGATAACGCCGAGATGACCAGAGAGTACCTAAAAGCAATAGGTTTCATCTTTAAGTAAGGAGATTCATGGCGAGAAAAGCATTAATTATAAAAGCACAAAGAAAACCGAAATTCTCGACGAGAATTATTCGCCGATGCGGAAAATGCGGTAGATCCCGAGGATATATGCGCGATTTTGGCATTTGTCGAATTTGCTTTAGGGAGCTTGCTTCCAAAGGCGAAATACCGGGCGTAATTAAATCTTCATGGTGAGGTGATATGACAGACACGATTGCAGACTTGATCAATAGAATAAACAATACCAACGTTTTGGGTAAAGAATTTTTCGAGGTGCCGTTTTCCAAGATGAAAATTGCTATTCTCGGTGCCTTAAAGCGCGAAGGTTATATCGCTGGCTTTGAAGATAACAAAGAAAATGCTTCAATTAAGGTTGCGATGCTGGGAGGCAAAAAACAGATCAATAAAATTAAAAGAGTTAGCAAGCCCGGACGAAGATTGTATGCTAAATCAGCCAATATTCCTCGACCAAAGAATGGTTTTGGTACGGTAATTTTATCAACTCCTTCGGGAGTATTGAGCGGTCGAGAAGCAAAAAGAGCCGGAGTTGGCGGCGAGATAATTTGCGAGGTTTTTTAAATGAGCAGAGTAGGAAACAAAAAAATTGAGTTGCCAGAATCGGTTAGTTTGACCCAAACGAACGGTCTTTTGACGATATCGGGCGAAAAAGGTCAGTTAGAAGTGCCGGTTCATCCACTGGTTAAGGTTGACTGTGCCGATCAGGAAGTCAAAGTCAGCCGAATTAATGAAACCAAATTAGCTAAATCGCTCCACGGTTTGACCCGAGCGCTTATTGCTAATGCGGTTGAAGGTGTAACAAAGGGATATACTAAGAAGCTGGAAATTGTTGGTGTCGGCTATCGCGCCAGAGTTGAAGACGAAAATCTAATCCTCAAGGTTGGTTTTTCACACGAAGTTGTTGTCGAACCGAAGAATGGCGTAAGCTTTGAGGTGAAAAAGAATACTATTTGTGTCAACGGAATTGATAAGCAAGCGGTTGGGCAAATGGCGGCCGAAATCAGAAAAATCAAAAAACCAGAGCCGTATAAGGGTAAAGGCATTAAGTATGCTGACGAGAAGATTATCCGCAAAGTTGGAAAAGCGGTCAAAGGTGCAGGAGCATAATATGTTGGAAAAAAGAAATAAAGTAATTGTAACGAAAAGTGCCAAGGCAATTTTTGCCCAATTAGTTGATCCGTCGGGGCGGACACTGGTTGGTGAAAGATTTGTTTTTGGCAAATCTAAAAATAAACCAGCCGAACAAGCCAGAGAGTTTGGAGTTAAATTTGCCGAAAAAATAAAAACTAAAAAAGTTACCAAAATTTCTTTTGATAGAAATGGTAATATTTATCACGGTCGAGTCAAATCATTTGCCGAAGGGATGAGAGATGGAAAAATCGAATTTTAAAAGTGAGATGGAACAAGATAAAAAACATTTTGAAGAAAAGGTAATCGAAATTGCTCGTGTTAGCCGAACCGTTAAGGGTGGAAAAAGAATCGGCTTTCGAGCATTGGTTGTTGTTGGCGACAGACAAGGCAAGGTTGGCATTGGTATGGGTAAATCAGTAGAAGTTTCCGGCGCAATCAAAAAAGCCGTTTCTCGTGCCAAGAAACAAATGATTGAAGTTGACACCGATGAGCGTGGCACAATCGCCAAAGAAGTAACCTGCCAATTCGGCGCGGCTAAAGTTTTGCTTCGCCCAGCGCCAGAAGGAACATCGATTATTGCCGGTGGCGTGGTACGTGCAGTTTGTGAGCTAGCCGGCATCAGAAATCTTGTGGCAAAATCTCTTGGCTCGGCAAATAAAATAAATTCAGCCAAAGCAACAATTTTGGCTTTAACACAAGCGAGATAATCATGACAGAAGAAATTTTAGTAAAAGCAGTCAAAAACACAAAGAGATTAGGTCGCGGCCGATCTTCCGGCAAAGGAAAAACGTCGGGCCGCGGAATGAATGGTCAAAAATCACGCACTGGTTCATCGACCAAGTTTTTTGAAGGCGGCCAAACTAAGCTCGCTATGCGTTTGCCCAAAGTAAAGGGTTTTAAATCTAAATCAGTTAAAAAAGAATTGACGGTTAGCCCTAGACAACTTGCCGCTATGTTTAAGGAGGGCGCGAAAGTTGATATAAAAGCTGTTGTTGAAAATATGGGTCTAGCCAAAAACGAGGCGAAATTGCTTACAACTCTTAAAGTGCTTGACGGCGCCAAAATCAAATCCAAATATTCGTTTGCATCAGAAGTAAAATTTACGAAAATATCAAATAAATGATAGATCGTATAATTAATATTATTAAGCGCATCTTTTCCTTAAAAGATTTAAGGAATAAGATAATTTTGACTTTTGCTCTCATAGTCGTTTATCGTGTTTTGGCCCATATCCCTTTGCCGGGCGTAGATGCTTCCGGCTTGGCTAGTTTTTTCCAAAATAATCAGGCCTTTGGCTTGTTAGACTTATTTTCCGGCGGGTCGGTGAGCAAATTTTCTCTTGCTATGCTTGGCGTTGGCCCCTACATCACCGCTTCTATTATTATTCAGCTTCTGACGGTTGCTGTTCCAGCGCTTGAAGAAATGCAAAAAGAAGGCGAGTATGGTAAACAAAAAATCAACCAATATATCAGGTACTTGTCTATTCCTTTAGCATTAACCGAAGCATATGGATTAGTCCGTTTGCTTCAAAGCCAGAAAGTTATCTCCACTCTTTCGATGTCTGAATTAACGCTCGTTTTAGTAGTTGCCACGGCCGGCTCGGTTTTTGCTATGTGGTTGGGGGAGATAATTTCCGAACGTGGAATTGGTAATGGCTTGTCGCTTTTGATTGCTGTCGGTATCGTTGCCGGTATTCCCGGCCAAGTGTCATCAACAAGTCAAATTCTAGAAAATAAAATAGTTGTTGGCGGAGAAATTATTTTGGCGATGGTGGCGATGATTGTTTTTATTGTTTGGGTGAACGAAGCGGAACGCCGTATTCCGGTGAGCTATGCTCGACGTGTGCGGGCGGGGCGATCAACAACTTCGGTTAGTTCATATTTACCGATTAAGGCAAATGCCGCTGGAGTAATTCCAATTATCTTTGCCACTAGTTTACTTGTTATGCCAAATGTAATTGCTCAATTTTTACAAACTTCAAGCTCGGAAAATATCAAAGCCATATCGACCAAAATCACAGTTTTCCTCTCCAATGATATTTATTACGGGCTTCTTTTCTTCCTATTGGTTTTCTTTTTTACATTTTTTTACACTTCAATTATTTTTCAGCCAAAAAATATCGCTGAAAATTTACAGAAGCAAGGTGGTTTTGTCCCGGGATTACGTCCAGGCAACCAAACAGCCGACTACTTGGGTTCGGTGATTTATAAAATTACTTTTGTGGGAGCTTTTTTCTTGTCGATTGTGGCTATTTTCCCGTTTGTTTTACAGAACGCAACCGGCATCAGAACTTTGGCAATTGGTGGAACGGGTATATTAATTATTGTTTCGGTAACGCTTGAACTCGTACGTACGATTAAAGCACAACTTGCTATGCGATCGTACGACGACATTATTTAATGAAAAAGTTAAATAAAGATCAGATAAAAAACGCTATCAAGTCTGGAGAGATTACAGGGTTTGTTTTGCGCGAAATAAAAAAAATTGTTGCCCCGGGCATAACTACGCTGGAAATGGATAAAATTGCGACAAGAATCATCACTTCGCGTGATTCTCTACCAGCTTTTCTTGGTATAGACGGATATAAATATGCCACTTGTATTTCAGTAAATGATGAGGTTGTCCATGGTGTACCTTCAGGTAGGGTTTTGGAAGAAGGCGATATAGTCAGCTTGGATGTTGGCACGAATTATAAAGGTATGAATACTGATGCAACAGCGACTTATGTGGTGGGAAAATTCAAGTCAGAGGATACAAAAAGACTTTTTTTTGGTACAAGAGAGGCCTTGTATGAAGCGATCAAAATTGTTAAAGCAGATGTTTACCTTGGTGATATCGAAGAAAAAATCGGAGAAACATTAAAAAAATATGGTTTGTCGCCAGTGATGTCACTTTCAGGCCATGGAATTGGCGAAAAAGTTCATCAAGAACCGTCAATAATGTGTGATGGTAAAGCGGGAACCGGTCCCAAAATCCCCGAAAAAGTAATGCTGGCGATCGAGCCGATGGCAACCTTGGGAAATGGTCGTGTCAAAGCGTCAAAAGATGGCTGGAATGTGAAGTCGGTTGATAGTACTTTAGGGGCTCATTTTGAGCATACTGTGCTTGTCGAGAAGAACAGAGCAAAAATATTGACACAATATGAATAAAATGATAGGATTATTAAGTCTTGATTGTGTAGAGGTTGGATGCCGAGTGATGATAAAATAGAATTTGAAGGTGAAGTGATCGAGGCATTACCCAATGCCCTTTTTAAGATAAAGCTCGACACGGGTCAAGTTATTATCGGACATTTGTCCGGAAAAATGAGAATTCATTATATAAAAGTTGTTGCTGGGGATAGGGTTAAAGTTCAAATGACCCCTTATGATTTAACTAAGGGGAGAATAGTAGCGAGATTAAATAATAGATAATTATGAAGGTAAGACCATCAGTAAAACGGATTTGTAATAAATGCAAGATTGTCCGAAGAAGGGGCAAAACTTCTAAAATTAGAATATATGTGGTCTGCGAAAACCCAAAACATAAACAAAGGCAAGGATAAAAATGATTAGAATTGCAGGCGTTACAATTCCAGAACAAAAAAGGGCCGTTATTGCCTTAACTGCTATCACTGGTGTGGGGAAAACAACGGCACAGAAAATTTTAAAAAGCGTCAACATCAGCGAAGATGAACGATTAGGAAAATTGGAAGACGCCAAAATCGACCAAATTAGAAATATTATCGAAAAAGAATATATTGTTGAAGGCGATTTGAGAGTAGAGACGACCAGAAATATTAAGATGTTGAAAGATAGCGGGTCGTATCGTGGTACCAGACACGCCAAGAATTTACCCGTTAGGGGCCAGAGAACAAAAACAAATGCTCGAACAAAACGTGGCCGAAGAGTGACTGTGGGCTCGGGTAGAAAGAAAGCGGCAGAAAAAACATAAACTTTAACCAATATGGCAAAAAAAGTAGTTTCAAAAGCAAAAAAAGTTAAAAAAATTGTAAAAAGTGCGAAGGTTTATATAAAATCTTCGTTCAACAATACGGTAATTACCGCAACTGATGAAAATGGTAATGTGTTTGCTTGGACATCGACCGGCTTAGCCGGCTTCAAAGGAAGCAAAAAATCCACGCCGTATGCTTCAAGCCAAACAGCTAAAATTCTAATTGATAAAATGCATGATGCTGCGGTTGAAGAAATTTCGATATTTGTTTCTGGCGTAAGCTCGGGCCGCGATTCAGCCGTCAGAGCTTTCGGTTCGGCCGGATTTAGAGTAAATGGATTAAAAGACATAACGCCTATTGCCCATAACGGCTGTAGAGCTAAGAAACCAAGAAGAGTGTAAAATGTTAAAAAATTCAAATTGTAGAATCTGTCGAAGATCGGGCTTAAAACTCTTTCTCAAAGGGGAAAAATGTGAAGGGGATAAATGTCCTTTTGCCAAACGTTCATATGCTCCCGGCCATTTAGGCGCAAGAGCAAGGATGAAAAGAGGCAGTGACTATTCGGTCCAGCTAAATGAAAAGCAGAAATTGCGCGCGATTTATGGTATCAGTGAAAAACAGCTTTCAAATTATTATTCCTTAGCACGAAAAAACAAAACTGGTTCAGGAGAGATTCTTTTACAGATTTTGGAGCGTCGTTTGGATAATGTTGTCTATAAGTGCGGCTGGGTTCAGTCAAGAGACCACGCCCGCCAAGCGGTCACACACGGTAAAGTCAAAGTAAATAACAGAAAAACTAAATCCCCGGGATTTTTAATCTCCCCCAACGATGTTATTGAATTTTGTAGCGAAGTAAATGTGGAAAAAATAAAGCACACAGAATTGCCTGCTTGGGTTAAAAATGAAAAAGAGCCGACAAAAATAACAATATTAAGTCTGCCGACTAAACCGGACATTTCCGATTTAGTGAACGAGCAGTTTGTCATCGAATTTTATTCGAGATAAAGGAGAAAAAATGAGTTATATTCTACCTGATCTGAATTTGCTGGAAGTGAAATCTTCGTTTAGCGAAGATGGTAAAACTGGAACCTTTGTTATCGAGCCGCTGTCTCCTGGCTACGGTATCACCGTTGGTAATACTTTAAGGAGAATTTTATTAGCATCTCTCGAAGGAAGCGCACCTAAATCGGTTAGAATCGAAGGCGCCGATCATGAATATTCAGTTTTGAAAGGGATGAAAGAAGATATTGTCGACCTGATCTTAAACCTAAAAGTAGCTAGATTCAAACTTAATTCCGATGAACCGGCTAAGATAGAGCTTTTGGTTAAGGGTCCCAAAAAAGTCACTACCGCGGATTTCAAGAAGACTTCCGAGGTTGAGGTTGTCGATAACGATCATTACCTTTGCACTCTTGAAAAAGGCGGCAAACTTGAAATGGTTGTAGAAATTGATCGTGGTCGCGGTTATGTACCGGTAGAAAAAAGAGCCGATGAAAAACCAACCATCGGAACCATCATGCTTGATAGTATTTACACGCCCGTGAAAAAAGTTAAATATACAGTGGAAAACGCTAGGGTTGGTGGTCAAACTAACTACAACAGACTGGTCTTAGAAATTACGACCGATGGTTCAATTACGCCAAGCGAATCTTTAAGACAAGCGGCTACGATAATGTCCGAGCATCTTGGTGTCATTTCGGATGCTTGCGATCAAATCGTGATTGAAAAGCCAAAGAAAAAAGCAAAAACTACAAAAGTAACAAAAGCTAAAAAATAATGAAGAAGATAAAGCTTTCAAGAAAATTTCAGAATAGAAATAGACTGGGCCGAGGTTTGGTTTCTTCTTTGTTGTTGTACGAAAAAGTTTTAACGACCGAAACAAAAGCGAGAATGCTTAAACAAGAGACCGAAAGGGTTGTTGGTAGATTAAACACAGCCAAAGATGATCTTTTATTAATGAGATATTTAAAGGCGAATTTGTATGGTGGAGCAGTCAAGAAAGCTTTTGATAACAAGGGGCAATTCGCTTCAGTCTCAACAGTAAAACTTTTTCAAAGGCATGGTGATGGTACTAGAATGTGCCAAGTAGTTCTCAATAGAGTTGAGAAAAAATCCAAAGACAGTCAAAAAGAAAGTAAACCAGCCGAATCTAAAAAGGTGAAGTAAGATGAAAAATGAAATTAAAGTCGATGTGAGTGGTATGGCACTTGGCCGAGCGGCAAGCGAGGTAGCTAAATTGATTTTGGATAAAAACAGTCCTGATTTTGCTAAAAACGTTGTTACGAAAAACATCATTATTATTGAAAATTTGGATAGATTAGCCCTTGATCCACGAAAACTATCGAACTTGACTCACTATACTCATTCTGGCTATCTGGGTTCACTCAAAGCAGTCAGCTATAAAACAATGTTTGAGACGGACCCTCAAGGTCTTTTTATGCTAGTCTTGAAACGTATGATTCCAAACAACCGTTTGAGAGCGCAAAGATTAAAAAGAGTAAAATTTGTAAAGTAGGCAAAGATGAAAGAATATTTTTTTGGTACAGGTAGAAGAAAAACTGCAATTGCCCAAGTAAGGATATTTAAAGGAAGCGGCAAAGTAATTTTTGCTGACGGAACTGAAGTGACATCAGCTGAAATTATTAAAGAAACTTCCCAACCCTTTGAAATCGTGTCGCAGCAAGGTAAATTTGACATCTCGCTTGTATTAAAAGGGGGCGGATTTTCTTCCCAAGCCGAAGCGGCTAAATTAGGCGTGGCAAGAGCTCTTTCAAAGATTGATGAATCTTTTGAAAAAACTTTGAAGAAAGAAGGCCTTCTTACAAGAGATCCACGTGAAAAGGAAAGAAAGAAACCGGGGCTGAAGAGAGCGAGAAAATCGCCACAATGGGCGAAAAGATAAGGATCTAAATGGTGGGGGGACACAGAAAAAATACTCAAGTATCGCTAATAATCAAAAAAGCGATCGACTTATATTTAGCGAAAAATTTCGATATTTTTGGCTATTGCTATGTTGAAGCTATCACTATCTCCGAAGACGGGCGAAAAGCAACGGCATTAATTAGATTCGAAAAAGATGATGATAGAGAAATTGCAATTGATCGAGCTGAAGTAAACAAAAGTATCCAACAAATGGTAAGATTAAGATATTATCCTAAGATAGAGTTTGTAAAAATATCTAATGCGTAAATATCTATTTCTTTTTTTGTCGTTGTTTTTATTAAGTGCAGGGGCGTGCACAGTAATTTTTTTTAATGTTGACCCGGAAAATGCATCAAACGCAGTGCTTTCGGCGTTCTTCTTTTTTTTATTTATTTTTCTCTTTTCCTTATTTTGTTG
The DNA here is from genome assembly GCA_964580065.1 of uncultured Candidatus Saccharibacteria bacterium. Classification (GTDB taxonomy): domain Bacteria; phylum Patescibacteriota; class UBA1384; order UBA1384; family DTJR01; genus CAZIOI01. The sequence continues at coordinate 98,955 of CAZOJE010000002.1, read as the reverse complement.
TATGAACACTATTATTCTACCAAGCAAAAAAAACACAAACGTCCTCGCCATAGTTAGAAGATCTGCTTTGATAAGTTCTGTTATCGTTGGCCTTTTGATTTTATCGTCTTTCAGCGTCTTGAACGTTGTTAGTGGAGTATCTTTTGTTATAGCGATTGCTTTGGTTGAGCTATATTTTTCAAGTCAAGAAAAAATGAAAGGGAAGGGATAATAAATGAAAATAAAAAAAGTCTACATTGCTTTTTTTGCTCTGATATTGCTTTTTTTTGTTGTAGGCATCTATGCTTATAAAGCAACTTTCTCTGGTTTAAAAGAAAAAGGCAAGGTTTTAGGGGCAACAATTAATAATATTTACTCACAAAAGCAGATAGATACAATTGCCCCGCCAGTAAAAGGCGCTAATTATACCGATCTTAAAATATCGGCTGAATCAGCGATTTTGTTACGCCAGACAGATAAATATCCTTTATTCGAAAAAAATTCTGATCAAGAGGTGGCAATTGCAAGCATTACAAAAGTAATGACGGCAATCGTTGCTTTAGAAAAATATAAAACGGATCGCGTCGTAGAAGTCAAAAAAGAAAATACCGAAGTAATTCCATCGAAGATTTTTTTGACTACGGGGGAGAAAATCACGATCGAAAATTTACTTTATGGCGCCTTAGTTTCCTCTGGCAATGATGCGGCGCGGGCTTTGTCAACAATTGATACAACGCAGGCCGAATTTGTCGAGCTAATGAATAAAAAAGCCCAAGAACTTGGTATGGCTCACACAAAATTTTCCGACCCAGCTGGTCTTGACGATAGCGGCCGATCGTCGGCCCGAGATATCGCCATAATGTTTTCGTATGGTATGAATAACGATCTTCTTAAGAAAATCATTGGGACCAAAGATGCAACTATTAAATCAGTTGACGGTGCCCAAGTACACGAGCTAAAAAACTCAAATAGATTATTAACTGGAGAAATTCCGATTGAAGGTAATGTGATTGGTGGAAAAACAGGTGTTACTGACGCCGCTGGCCATACGCTTGTTTGTGCGGTTGAAAGAGAAAATAATATTCTAATTAGTGTTGTCTTAAAAACTTTATCTGAAAAAAATACAGCTAGTGCCGAAGAATCGAAAAAATTGCTTGATTGGGGCTTTGCCTCATATATTCTTAACTAATTGCGTGCTATCGAATTTAAAAGAAAGTTCCAACGATGGCAATTTATTAACTTGACTAACGATCGTAAAGTTGCTAATTTGGACTTAATATGGAGCATCAAATACAGCCGCTTTATGAAGTCTTAATTTATATTGAAGATCAGGAATCTGTCGAGATTGAATTGCTCAAAAAATGGGGCAAAACTACGAGTCGTGGTGTAATTGGAAAAATGCAAGCCCTTGGCTTAATCGAAAGATTTGAGCAAGATAATAAACCAAAAGTAAGACTTTCACAAAAAGGATATCAACACTTAAATATGATTTTGGATGTTTTGCACGCCCCCGTTTTGCATTGGGACGGTAAATGGCGTGTAGTTTGGTTCTCGGTTCCGGAAAATATCCGCTCAATTAGAGATAAATTTAGGCGTTATCTCATTTCTGCTGGTTTGCAACCGACTTTAAATAGTCTTTGGCTCACACCATTGCCCCTAACTGACAAGATCCTTGCTAAAACACATGAATTTGGCCTTGACGGAAAAGTCTTTGTAATGGAATCTGATAACGTTCATGGCTTGTCGCAAGATCAACTAACTTCAGCTTGGGACTTTGACGGTGCCAGAAAGCTTTATTATGATTTTATCAATAAAAACGAGAAGTATTTGACTAGTGCAAATATTTCAAAATTCGAGGCAAAAAGGATTATCTTAGACTATGCCATAGTTTTAAATAATGAACCAAAATTGCCCATCGAGCTTTTCCCTACCGATTGGCCAAAATATAGAGCTGATCAGATCTACAAAAAAATTCGCCGAATTGTCAGTTAAATTTTTTCTTAATCGCTTCTCTGGCCGCTTCTTGCTCAGCTTTATTTTTTGAGCTTCCCGTGCCAACAGCTACTAGCTCGTCGCCAATATAAACTCCAACCGTAAATTCTTTTGAATGATCGGGCCCCTCGTCTTTAATAAGCTTATACACGGGCGTGATTTTAGTTTTACTTTGAACAATTTCTTGGAATGCACTTTTATTGTCAATATAAAGTTTGTTTTCGATTATCTCGTTAAGCTTGGAAATTACATATTTGTTTATAATCTCTTCTGATTTTGGCACGCCCAAGCAAAGATAAATATTGCCGATGAGAGCTTCAAAAGTGTTAGCTAGAATGAGACTTCTGGCTTTTCCTTCATTCTTTTTCTCACCTTCACTTAAATAAATGCATTTATCTAATCCAAGCATCTCTGCTATGTTAGAAAGGTTTTTCCCCCTAACTAGCGCGCTTCTTAAAGCGGTCAATTCGCCTTCGGGGTAGCGAAAATTATTAAATAAATACTTAGTTACGATGACCTCTAAAACGGCGTCGCCTAAAAACTCAAGACGTTCGTTGCTTTCGAGACCCTCGCTATGATTTTCGTTTAGGTAGGATCGATGAATAAAAGACTTTCTAAGTTCTTCAACTCCCATTTTCTCAATATCGAGTTTTTGAGCTAATTTTTTAATGTATTCTTCGTTTGTATCAATTTTCATCTGGTTTATATTTATTACTTTGTCGATAAACTGTTCCAAGAACACCGTTAATAAATTTTGACGATGTTTCCGAGCCAAATGTTTTAGCTAATTCGATCGCTTCGTTTATGACAACTTTTGGTGGAGTGTCAAAATATAAAAGCTCTGCAATAGACAATCGCAAAATATTTCTATCAATGACAGCAACTTGCTGTATCGGCCATTCGGGGGCAACTTTTTCGATAATAGCGTTAATTTCATCCGACTTTTCAACAGCTTTGTTCACAAGATCCTCGGAAAAGTCAAAATTCTCCTCGTCGCCTTCTTGCGCCAATTTCTTGATTTGTCTGTGCAAAATATCGGCCGCGTTGCCCAAAGCTCTAAAATCGGCTTCGTACAAAGCTTGCATAGAAATTATACGAGCGTAATGTCTATTCATTGGATAATTCTTGTGTTTCTTTTGCTTTGGCTTTCTTTTCGTCTTTTAGCACCAGAACTTTCTTTCCACGGTAATATCCGCAATTTTGGCAAGCTGTGTGTGGCTCAACTTTTGCTTTGCAATTCGAGCACTCCATTAACGAGGTGGATTTTAAAGCATCGTGGCTTTGTCTGTTTCCGCTTCTGTGTTTTGTTAATCTTTTTTTAGGTTCTGCCATATATTCCTTTCTTCTTGGTTATTATAACACAAAATTAATTATTTTATCCTTTACAAAAATTGTTTTTTTGATTTGCTTGCTGTCTAGGGAATTTCTAACTTTTTCATTTTTCTTTGCAATTTCGATTGCCGTGGTTTCCTTAAGATCAAAATCAAGATTCATTAGAGTTGTCTTTTTCCCGTTTATCTGAATTATATATTGAGTTTGGCGGGTACCTTTGTACTCGGTTTTTGGCCATGTGCTGTTAAAAATTGAGTCTTGATTACCAAGTTCAAGCCATAAAGTCTCGCAGGTGTGGGGAGCAAATGGAGCCAATGTTTGTAAAAATATCTTCCATTGTTCGTCCGATAGATCGCATAAATCAATTTCGTTGGCAAATTTCATGAAATCAGAAACAACTGTATTAAATTGCATCTTCTCAATTTTATTTGCAGTTGAATTAACTAGCTCGGAAAGTTTGAACTCGATGTCATTATTATTTTTTTTACTTCTTTGCTCAAAAGAATTTGTTACCTTATCTAAAAATTTTTTAACACCAATTAAACCATTTGTATTGAAAATAGCTGGTTGATTAAATGGTCCAATAAACATTTCATAAACTTTTAATGCATCAATTCCGTATTGATTTACGATCGTATCGGGACTTATCACATTGCCTCTAGATTTCGACATTTTTTGACGGTCTGGCGCGAGAATTAAGCCAACATTTTGTAGTTTTTGAAACGGCTCTTTTGTTGAAACAATTCCTTCTTCGTATAAAACTTTATGCCAAAAGCGGGCATATAGCAGATGCAAGACAGCGTGTTCGGCTCCACCAATATATAAATCTACTGGCATAAAATGTTCTTCCTCATCTTTTCCGCATAGCTGTGATTTGTTATTTGGGTCAATATATCTTAAATAATACCAACACGATCCAGCCCATTGCGGCATAGTGTTTGTTTCGCGTTTTGCTTTGCCGCCACAACGCGGGCACTCCGTCTCGACCCATTGGGTGATTTTTGCTAAGGGAGACTCTCCGGTGCCAGATGGCTCATATTTTTCTATTTCTGGCAAAAGAACTGGTAGATCTTTTTCTTCAACAGCAACAGTGCCGCATTTTTCGCAATGAATAAGGGGAATGGGCTCGCCCCAATATCTCTGTCGGGAAAATACCCAATCGCGCAATTTGTAGCTTACAGCAAAATCGCCAGCATTAATTGATTTTAATTTTTCCGTAATTTTCTTTTTCGCTTCTTCGGATGTTAATCCCGTAAATTTTTCCGAATTAGCCAAAACACCATAGTCGCAAAATAATTCATTTATCTTGTCAGAATCTAACTGATCTGTAGGATTGATTACTTTTGCGATTTTAATTGAGTATTTTTTAGCAAACTCAAAATCACGTTCGTCATGTGCTGGAACTGCCATAATTGCGCCTGTTCCGTAATTAGCTAAAACATAATCGGCAATCCAAACCGGTAATTTTTCGTTATTGATAGGATTAATTGCCCAGATCCCTTCACAGCAAACGCCGGTTTTTTCTTTGGCCAGATCTGTTCTTTCAAGATCGGATTTATTGCCGGCCTCTTTAATATAATAGTCAACTTCATTAATATTTTTAAAATAATTCCCTAATTTGGCTATTTGTTTATGCTCTGGAGATAAGACAATGTATGTACAGCCAAATAGTGTGTCAGCTCTAGTGGTAAAAACGGTTATTTTGCCAATATCTTTTGATTTTTCATCAACTAACCGAAACTCTATTTGAGTCCCTTCACTTTTGCCGATCCAGTTTCTTTGCATTTGCTTGATTGGTTCTGGCCAGTCGAGATCGTCGAGATCTCGTAAGAGCTTCTCGGCGTAATCAGTTATTTTTAAAATCCATTGCCTAATTTTCTTTTTTTCAACTTTTGTGCCACAACGCTCACACAAACCGCCAGTGACTTCTTCGTTGGCAAGGCCGGTTTTACATGAGGGACAAAAATTGATAGGGGAATCGTCTTCGTAGGCCAATCCCTTTTTGAAAAGTTTTAAAAAAATCCACTGTGTCCATTTATAATATTCTGGATCGGTTGTATTAATTTCTCGGCTCCAATCGTAGCAAAAACCGAGCGTTTGAAGCTGCTCTTTAAACCTGGCGATGTTGTTTTTAACCGCGTCTTGGGGTGATTTGCCGACTTTCAAGGCATAATTTTCGGCCGGCAAACCAAAAGCGTCCCAGCCCATGGGATGAAGAACGTTGTAACCGTTCATTTTCATAAAACGCGAGATTATATCGGTGGCTGTGTACCCTTTGATATGCCCGACATGAAGACCGTCGCCAGAGGGGTATGGGAACATATCTAAACAGTAGAACTTCTTTTTGTTTTTATTGTTCTCTGTTTTAAATACTTTGTTCTTTTCCCAGAATTCCTGAATTTTCTTATCATCAATTTTCATAAATCTAGTTTTGGGTTAATTTTTCGTTTGCAAATTATCAGCAACGACGAAGCATGGTGGACCTGAGGGGGCTCGAACCCCTGACCTCATGCATGCCATGCATGCGCTCTAGCCAACTGAGCTACAGGCCCAAGGTATAAAATTACCACAAAACAGTCATTTTATCAATAAAAATCACTTGATAATTAGACTCTCGTCAAAGTATTCTGGCTTTTCCATTTCAGCTAAATCCAAAACCGTTCCAGCAATGTCTGAAAGCCGGCCGCCTGTTTTAAGTTTCAAATCCTCTCTATCAGAAACTACAATGAAAGGTACGGGATTATTGGTGTGTTCAGTGTAGGGTTGACCGGTTTGGGGATCAACCATTTGTTCAATATTGCCATGATCGGCGGTGAGAATGAGTGGCGCACCAATACTTAAACAAGCGTCGGCAACTTCTTTGATTTTGCTGTCAAGAAATTCTACTGCTTTTACGGCCGCATTGAAAACGCCGGTATGTCCAACCATGTCCCCATTAGCGAAATTGCAAATAGTAAAGCTATATTCATTCCTCTGGATATGTTTGATGAGCTCGTTTTTAACTTCTTCGGCAGACATTTCTGGTTTTAGATCATAAGATTTTACATCAGGCGATGGCACGAGAATCCTATCTTCCATCTGATATGGCTCATTTTGATTCCCGTTGACAAAATAGGTGACATGAGCATATTTTTCGGTTTCAGCAATATGGAATTGACGCATTCCCTTGTCGGCAAAATATTTTCCAAGCGTGTTATTTATTTTAACTGTTTCAAAAGCTGATTGAGTATTTAATTCGAGCTCTTTTTCAGTTCCATAAGGAATAAAGGAGATGAAATTTAATTTATCGATCTTTCGTTTTGGAAATTTATCGAAATTTTCATCTAAAAATGCGGTCGTTAATTGTCTTGTGCGGTCAGATCTAAAATTAAAGAAAATTATAGTGTCGCCATCATTCACTTTTCCATCAACGCCCTCGATGACTCTAGGGTTAATAAATTCGTCAGTTTCGCCTGACTTATAAGCACTGCTCATAGCGGCAAGGGGAGATTTTTCAATTTTTCCGTTTCCGTCCACTATGGCGTTATAAATTTTTTCAGTCTTAGACCAGTCGCCCTTGCGATCTAGAAAACCCCGGCCGGTAATGGTAGCAATTTTTCCAACTCCAAGAGCTTCAGTCGCTTTTTGGATTTTATTAACAAATTCTATACCTTTCATTGGATCGGTATCACGTCCATCGGTAAAACAATGGATAAAAACTTTTTTGTGACCGATTTTAGAGCACAATTTCAATAGAGCTAACAAATGAACGATGTGTGAGTGGATACCACCGTCAGAAATAATTCCCATTAAATGCACGGCCGTATTATAGTTTTTCGACGATTCTATTGCTTGAACTAATATTTTGTTTGAATAAAAATCACCATTGATAATCGATTTATTGATTCTTGAAATATCCTGCCAAACGATTGAGCCGGCACCAATGTTCATATGGCCGACCTCGGAGTTGCCTACCTCGTGCCCGGGCAGGCCAACATTCATGCCAGAGGCCTCAATCAACGTATTTGGATATGTTCTTAATATACGATCGTAATTTGGCGTATTGGCAATAGTAATAGCGTTACCTCCCCAGCTTGCCGCTTTGCCCCATCCGTCTAAAATTACTAAAACAACATTTTTCATGTCAATTTAACGACTCCTTTAAATTTAACCCCGTCATTTCTGGCGAAGGTTCAATATTGAGATCAGCTAAAACTGTCGGGGCAATATCGGCTAAAATTCCAATTGGCTGGCTATTGTAGAACTCGGCTTTTGAGATATAATTTCCAGACGAATTTTTAGATACATAAATAAAGGGGACCGGATTTAAACTATGCTCTTTGCTAACTCTTTTTGTTTTAGGGTCAATCATTTCATCACAGTTGCCGTGATCTGAAGTTATAAAGACATCGTAATCTGTTTCTAGAAGTTTTGTGACGGATTGATTAAGGCAATTGTCGAGATGTTCAATAGCTACAACAGCCGCCTCCATGGAACCGCTATGGCCAACCATGTCTCCATTAGCGTAATTAGCGACAATAAAATCGAATCCTTTATCGGCGGCTAAAATAACCTCATCACTTATTTGTTGAGCGCGCATCTGCGGCATTAAATCGTATGATTTAACCTTGGCCGATTCAATAAGCATATTTTCTTGCTTCTGAAAAGGATTTTTTTCGCCGCCGGCAAAAAAATAAGTGACGTGAGCGTATTTTTCTGTTTCAGCTATGTGAAATTGAGATAAACCATTGTCGCTAATAATTTTTGTAAGTGGGTTAGATAAGGGATTAGTTTCGGGGTTATTTAATTCGATATTAGAAAAGATAACTTTAGCCGTTAGATTATCGTCATAAGTTGTTAAAGTATAAAAATTTTTTGCTTCACCTCTGCGATCAAAATCTTCGAATTTTTGGTCGACAAAAGCTCTGGTTAGCTGAATAGCCCGATCGGCTCGATAGTTAAGAAAAACAAAAACGTCCTCATCTAGATTCGGAACTTCTTGCACGAACGAGCATGGGGTTATGAACTCATCAGTTTCTTTTCTTTCGTAGGAATCTTTTACGGCTTCGGAGATGTTGGCAAATTTTCTTGGGCTGGCAGAAAAAATTGCCTCATAGGCAAGCTTTAAACGATCGTAATTTTTATCGCGGTCCATGGCGTAGAATCGTCCGCTTAAAGAGGCAATTATCACTTTGTCATCTAAATAACTATTAATTATCTTGATGTATTTTTCTATAGATTTTTCGGCGCAGTCTCGTCCGTCGGCAAAAAGATGCAAATAAATCTTCTCTAGTGAGGGGCTATTGCGAAACATCTGAATGAAAGAAATCATATGATCGATATGGCCATGCACGGCGCCGTCAGAAAAAATTCCCATTAAATGAAGATTTGATTTATTTTTTGCCAGCGTTTTTTTAATTTCTACGATCGTATTCTTAGATTCGATTGCGCCATTTCGAATAGATTTATCTATTTGCGGCAAATCTTGTAGAACAATCCGCCCTAGGCCAATGTTTGTGTGTCCTACCTCGGAATTTCCTACCTCGCCCCAATTTAAACCAACTTCTTGGCTAGAAGCGTTAAGCAATGCTTTGGGAAATTTTTGATATATACGGTCCAGATAGGGCGTTTTGGCTGAAAGAATGGCGTTCCCTTGCTGAACTCTCGAAATGCCAAATCCATCTAGGATAATTAGCGCAACTTTGCTCATTTTTGGCTTAAAAGTTCTTCAATTCTTAAAAGTCGATTATATTTACAGACCCTTTCACCTCTGGAGGGTGCGCCTAATTTTGTATAATCTGCCGCTACACCAACGGCAAAATCGGCAATGAAAGTGTCTTCGGTTTCGCCGCTACGATGAGAGACGACTAATTTATAATTCATTTCACGGGCTGATTTAACAAAATCTATTGTTTCGCTAATCGTTCCGACTTGATTAGGTTTGACGATTACAGCGTTAGCTACACCTCTTTCGTGGCCCATTTTGAGGCGGCTTGTTGTTGAGGAGAAAATATCATCAGCAACGATTAAAATATCCTTGCTAAATGTCTTGGTGATTTCAGCCCAATAGTCAAAATCGTCCTCCTCGGCCGGATCTTCGAGCAAAACAATGGGGTAGGTTGAAACGAGCTTGCTTAAAGTTGTTTCCTTCGGAACCACCCCCGCCATATCCAAACCGATTTTTGTTACGCCGGCTTGCTGAAGTAGGCGAAGAGCATCTTCGTCGGAAGGGAGATTAGGAGCAAAACCACCTTCGTGGCCGACAGCAATAGTTAGACCACGATCCTTGAGCAGATCCTTGAGTCGATGAAACAGTTCCGACGCCTCTTGGTAATTGGCTTTGAAATTATCCTTTTGGCCAATAGCAAGAAATTCTTGAATGACTAAGTTATTATCGGCGTGTTTGGCCCCCTCGATAAAATTAAATAGAGGAGTGGGCACTTTTGATCCTTCTGTTTCGGCTAAATTGCCGATATATCGGAAAAGGGGAGTCTGCTGTTTGATCGCGGCGGCTTTGCAGGCGGCAATAGATACTGCCAAAGTGGCGTTTGCGCCCAAATTACTTTTGTGAGGGGTAGCGTCTAAATCAATTAAAATTTGATCTATGTTTTTTTGATCTTCTATACCGATGCCGACGAGAGCAGGGGCGATTATATTGTGAACGTTGGCGATTGCTTTTAGAAGTCCCTGACCATTAAAACGTGCCGGATCATTATCTCTTAGTTCGAGAGCTTCAAATGAGCCAACCGAAGCGCCACTTGGCACCGAAGCGATCGTTTTAATGTGATTGTTCGTTTCTAGCTCTACCTCAAGAGCCGGCTCGCCGCGCGAATCAAGAATTTCACGGCCCGTTATAGACTCTATTTTTTCCACAGCCCCTCCTTGTGGTTATTTCAGCAATTATTTCAAACTAATTATTTCCTCAAGCGCAATATCCTTGCTTCTTTCAACAGCTGGTTGATCGAAAGGATCGACGTCGCGAAGGATTGCACTGTAAAACGCCACGAGATGCCAAAAAGCCAGCAACTCTCCGACGCTTTGTTCGTTAATTTTGTCTATTTCTATTGTAACATTTGGAATATTTTTTTCATCAGCATCTTTTTTAGTACCAAGATATTCCGCCTTTAAGCCGGTTTGCAGTTCGAGGTCGTTGATTACTTCTAACGTTTTTCCCTTATATTCCAAATTTTTTGTTTCTTCCGATAGAGAAAGTTTGATATTTTCATTTGGTTGATTGACGACAAAAAAAGTGCCAATGACATTAACGCGACCGCCCAAGAACCTTTGGTTGGTGTGATGCTGGGCTTCGGGCGACAAAGCGGCATAAAAAGTTTGCCCTTTGCCAGATTTGCAAACAGATTCATGCATCAACTGAATAATCATATTTTGAAAACCCTTGAGAGATTCGCTGTAAATAGGTAAATAAACTTCGTTGTAACCTTGGTTTTCAAGATCAAAATAATATTTCGCCAGACTGTAGGCCTCATTTTTAAGATTATAGCCATCGCTCAAACCCTGTTGGATTTTTTCTACATTTAGGCCGGTGAGGAATGAGGGCACAAATGCCGAGCTAGTGCCGCCCGAAAATCTCCCACCAATTGGAGGGTGGGGGATTATTCTGTAACCTTTTGTCTTAGCAACTTGGCTCAAAGTGCCTGATTCGGGATTTGTAACAACTAATACGTCATATCCTTCAAAGGCAAAAAGGGCTTCGAGCAGACCCAAGGTATTGCCTGATTTCGAAATTGCAATTACAAGGGTGTCGTCTTTGGCGAAGGAAGATTTAATTTTGTTGATATAGTCTGGCTCCATCGTCCAAACTGTGGCTGACGGTTTTTGCGGCCTTAGGGCGGCGGTGTAGCTATCAAAAGAGGTTATAGAGCCGCCATTGCCGATAACGATAATTTTGTTGAATCTTGCGAATTCCTCGAGTTGTGGTTTGAGGGCATTGAGATCTTCGCGATAATCGAAAACCTCACTCCAATTATCTGGGGCCTGTTCAAATGATTTTAGATCAATTTTCAACATTTCCCGTCCTTTCTTATTTTCCTTCACTCAACTCGTTAGTAGAAATATAATTTTTCGATTTTTCTAATTTGGGTTGTTTGCTTCGTGTGGTGCGGCGCTTAGCGCCGCTTTCACTCACTGTCGTGGTGCGGCGCTAGGTGTTACTTGCATCATGCTTTGGGTGGTGCGGCGCTTAGCGCCGCTTTCACCACGCTAAGCGTGGTGGGCAAGGTGGGAATCGAACCCACAAGGCCTTGCGGCCATAGGTTTTTGAGACCTACGCGTATACCAGTTCCGCCACTTGCCCTCGGTTGAATCTTATCAAAATTATTCCTTAAATGGAAGCTTCCCTTGGCGAATGACTTTGTATGGTTTATTTCTTAAGTCAACTATTGTAGAAGGTGGCGAGCCAACAAAGTCAGAATCTTCGATGATGAGATCGGCGGCGAGATATATTTTAACATTTAATTTTTTTATACTGTCAATTGGGTGCTCGCCAGTAAGATTGGCGCTTGTCGCCGTTGTCGGCTTGCCATAAAATCTGGTGATTTCGGTAATAATTGAATCCTTCGGAATTCTGACCGATAGATCGTTATTGAGAATAAAGGTAAACGGTCCGGGCAGATATTTTTCTAAAATTTCTTTTTGCTCATCGGTTATGGAATAAAATTTTTCAATCATTTCGACATCAGCAAAATTAAAGGAAAATTTCTGCTCTGGTCGCCGTCCCTTTAAAACTTCGACAGTATCAATGGCGACGGGATTTGTGGCATCTACGGCAATGCCATAAACGGTATCGGACGGATAAATGATCATGCCGCCCTTGGCTAAAATTGCCAGCGATTTTTCAAAAATTTTCGGCCTATTTTGGTTGTTAAGAATAATTTGCATAACAGAATAATATCTTGCAAACAGATTTTTTTCAAATTTTCGATAAAAAATGAAAAAATATTTCAAAAAATGTTTGTTTCGGAAAAAATTCTGTGCAATATCGGCTAAATTTATAAGTGCCGACAATGAATTTATATTTTATACCTAGCGAAAGTGCATTTTTCTGGTATATTTAAACCGTTACGGGCCCATAGTTAAATGGTATAACACGGCATTCGCATTGCTGAATTCCGAGTTCGATTCTCGGTGGGTCCACCACGCTAAGCGTGGTGAAAGCGGCGCCTAGCGCCGCACCACACGAAGCATCACGAAGAAGTAAGATGAAAAGTAACACATAGCGCCGCACTAATTAGTGCAAACATAAATATGAAACCATTTTTAATTACATGTTACGCTAGTCCTGATTTAGACGGCGTTGCCAGCGTTATTTCTTATGCAGAATTTCTTGAAAAGACTGGTAAAAAAGCAATTGCGGGAATTTTTGGACAACCGCACGATGAGGCAAAATATATGCTTGATCGTTTTGAATTTGAATATCCAAAACAGCTTAATAATACGAGCATTTTTGAAAAAATTGTTTTGGTGGATTCTAGTGATTTAAACGGCTTGGAAGGAAATATTCTACCTGAACGACCTTGAGGCGAACAGGCAAGTTTGTTCTATAAGATGGGAAGACAGGTGGGAGAAGAAAATAAAAATTTCTACCTAATTGAATAGCAGGATAGGTATGTAAATAACCGTTTGTTATTTATGGGTTCTAATTTTGTCCCAAGTTAATTTTCTGATTAGTTCTGCTTGGTCTTCAAGTTTTTTTTCTACTACTATTGGTGTTTCATTTAATACTTCAAACCAAAATGATATTGTCCTAAGAAAAAACAATGGAGATATTAATTCTGCAGACAAAGCTGCGTTTTTATCATTAGATTTCATGAAGATAACAAAAAAATCACTTAAGATATTGCCCCAATCTTTTGAGGTGATAGATTGACCCGAATTAATTTGCTTTGAAAACAATGAAAAATTCGTAAATCCAATATCCTTATATAATTGTTCATTTTTTGTAATCTGTCTTTTAGAGTAATCCAACAGATCATTAACCTTATCTCTGTGCTTGAACGTATTATTATCATCTATGCAGATGGTTTTCTGGTCATTGATCGATCTATTAATATTTTTATTTATTGGATAGTCTAATAATGTTTTTATTGCTGACGAATAAACCTGTTTAAACATCGGAACAATCTTCGGGAAGCTGGGCTTGTGAAATTTTCTGCCCAGTAATACCTCTCCCGTTTTGAATCCTCCGCCAACCGCATGGGTAGTTAAAAATATATCTATTCCATATTGTTTTGCTTCACTTGATACTTTTTTAGATCGGCAGTATTTAATAAATTCACGGCTAAAAGAGAACTCTCCGCCGATAGGTTGTCGTCCATATGAGGCAACCGTCAGCGTGAACTCGGCAAGTAGGCTATACCTTCTAGGAACCGGCAGCTGTATCGAGTTTGGTGAGGAGGGACTGGTCGGAAGAGGCAACACCAACAACGGTGTTATCTCCGTCTGCCGACTCCACTCAATGGAAGCACCGTACGGCAAAAACCCCATGTACCACACGGGGCGTGTCTTGGGGCATATAACAACGGTGCTCGCCAAAGAAATCTGGAAGCGAATGGGCGCGAGATGTACCGTATTGGCCATGTCCAAGAACAGCCAAACGCTGATACCTCCCGGGATGCTGTCGGTCAGTCTTGACAGAGATGTTGATAAGAAAGAGGTGCAAAGACTGGTCGAAGAGTGCGTCCTTGACGCCGATTATCTGCGAGACATACTGGAAACTCCACTGGTCAGATAGGGAGGTGAGGAAAACGCCACACCTGTGCAGTATTGAATCGTGCGGAGTCAACTTGAACTTCACAAGCGACGTCGATCTGTATCCGTTGTTTGCCAAATCGGGATACAGCTGCTTTGTTCCTGATTTTCAGGCGTCGCCTTCGCCTTCCGAATCTGTGTACCGAGTGGTGTATCGCAACAGCACTGAAGCGCTCCTGGAGTTTGGCAAACGAAGCGTTGACGTGCACTTTCCATGGAACCAGATGCGGAATGGGGAGACCGTTTTGTATCTCGGCTATCCCCTGGTCGAGTTGCAACGTCAACAGAGATCATCACTGACAGCGCATGCCGCTTGCGTTGAAATCAACGGCAGAGCAGTATTACTGCTTGGGAAGGAAGGGGCCGGCAAAACCACCCTTGCTCTTGAGCTCTGCCTGCGACATAGCGCGAGATTGATCGCTAACGATCTGGCAGTCATCGGACTTGCCGGAGAAGATTTGGTTGCTCTTGGGGGGACCAAATTCTTCTTCCTGCGCTACGAGTCAATCAGAAGAAGTCAGCCGCAACTGCTACCGTTTTTTCCGAAGTCGACGGTTGATCCATGGTTACACAAGACGAAGATCCAGCCAGAAGACCTGGAAATTGAGGTACAGCAGACTAATAGACCAATTGTGCGGGCCTTTATGGTCCACGTAGACGAGAATCAAGGAGAAGTTTACTCCGATGCAGCCAACAATCTGGTTACGAGGCTGTATCTGAATGAGAACTTCTCTCGCTATATCCGATCAACGTGTACCGTAATGCTCGGCAATGATAGCCACGACCTGATGGGATACATCCCCTCGCTTGATTCCAAGAGACTGTTCGAGATGCGTAAAAGCATCATCGCGGCGGTTCTTGGTCAAGCAGACCTGCGCTATGTGTCCGGTGATTCAAAGTCTCTCGCCGATCATATCGCAAACTTAACCGAACGGCCGTGACTCCGAAAGGAGCTGCGGCCGTTTTGCATTAACCTTGAATTATTTAACAGGAGTGATAGTATATTTACGAGAAGGAGATGAGTTGTATATCAAACCCAAAAACGCCAAAGAGATCGAAAGAGCTATTTTTTTTCTAGTGTCCAAATATAATGAGACTGGCAACAATTCCAAGCCGGTTATTTTGCACTCAGTAAAAACTGCTTTCTATCTATTGAATAAAGAATATGGCAAGGATATTATTATCGTTGCGTTGCTTCATGATCTGATCGAAGACAGCAACACCAGCAAATCTGAAATCAAAAAACAATTCGGACCCAAGATAGCAGACGTGGTGTCGGCATTGTCATTTAATTCTGATATTAAAGATAAAAAAGATAGATATATGGATATGTTCAAGCGCACCGTTAGCTGCGGAAACGAAGCCACAATTGTAAAGTGTGCAGATATCTATGACAATAGTTTTTATATAAAGTTGATTGATGATGAAAAACTTAAAAAGTATCTTATCGACAAAATTAAGTGCTTCTTAGAGGTTTCCCAAGAATTGATAAAGGATGAACCTGTGTGGAAAGATTTAAACAATCGATATTTAAAATTAACAAAGATATGAAATATTCAGCTTTATTGGGAAATCCCGTTGAACATAGTATCTCGCCTTATTTGTTTGGAATTTTAACCAATGGAATTAAAGACGGTTATGCTCATGTCAAAATCCTCACCAAAAACGAAAAAAGATTAGCCAAATATATTGATGATCTCGGAGAATTAGGATTCTCCGGAATTAATATAACCTTGCCTTATAAGGTAACTGCGATTAAACTTGTCGATAAGTTGGATGATACCGTTAAGAAAATTGGGGCGCTAAACACAATTGTGTACAGGGGGGGGTAAAAAAATCGGATATAATACCGATGCAGCCGGAGCAATGAGGGCGATGGAATTGAAGTTAAGAGGTATTTTACCACGAGATTTTGTGTTGGTTATCGGAGCGGGCGGCGCGGCTAGAGCGGTTGTATATGAGATATATAAAAAAAGCAAAAACATTCTAATTGTAAACAGAGATCTAGAGCAGGCTGAGAAATTATCAGATGATATTTCAAGTAAAGATAAAAAAATAATTTACGCAAAATTAAATGATAATAATCTAATAAAATACATATCAAAAGCCGATTTTATAATTAATACTACTCCTGTGGGAATGTACCCTGACAATGATGGCGAGATAGTTGCTCAAAAAATTTATAACAAACTCGGTTCTTTGAAAAATAAGTATTTTTTTGACGCGATATTTAACCCCTATGAAACGAAATTTTTAAGTAACGCAAAACAATCGGGGGCTACTGTATGTTCCGGTCTCTATATGATGATATTCCAGGCTGTTGAAGCACTAAAGCTTTGGATTGGAGAAGATTACAGCAAAATTGACGCGGATGAAATAGCCGGAGAATTAAGAAAGTATTGTAAATAGGGTGAGCTCTCGAATTTAGTACATCACTTTGTTGCTATTTGTTTGAATATCTCATTTGGTGTTTGGTAGTTCAAGGTTTTTCTTGGTCGGTTGTTGAGACGCTCTTGAATTACGTATAAGTCATCGTTGGTTAGATTAGTGATGTTACTGCCTTTGGGCAAGTATTGTCTCACTAGACCAATAATGTTTTTTATTGATCCTTTTTGCCAGGCACAGTAGGCGTCGCAAAAGTAAGTGGCAATTTTGCATGGTTTGTTATGGGCGACAAAAAAGTTGGTATTGCCCAAATTGAAATGATGGGCGCAAAGAAGTTAATAGAAGAAAGGGGTGGCGAAATTACTCAAACGCTTGAAAAGATTAAACAAACAATGAATTTAAATTTTGTTTTTCAGAATACAATTGAACTTGCCGATTGCAAAAACTTTTTTGTTACCCATGATAGCGGAACAAAAGAGTTATTGGAAAAAATCTTTAATATAAAATTTACAGATATTTCAGCGGAAAGACCAAACCTGATTATGAGAAAACAAATTGTTGCATTGCTGAAAGAGGAATTAGAAAAATAAATACGATCTGTGGGCCATAGAGCTTGCCACTAAAATTTTAAGGGAGAGGTTTTTACAAGCCAACGCTGTAAAAGTTGACGGAATATTTTGGTTTAAGGGTCAGGCAAAATCACTGGACGATAAACCTTATCACAGAACAAGAACGATTTGGTATTAGAAACGAGATGATGTGCTTTGACGAGGATTCACCATGCCAGCCGAACCCTTGTTTTTTTGAATGTATTTATGTATATTTTTCTCTTCGAATAGAACCTTAACAATAATCCTTCGGGCTTAATTGTTTAGCTGAAATTACAGGTAAATAGCTAAGCCCGAAGGGCGAACCTCGCTTTGAAGCGAGATATCATGTTGGACACGAAAGGGGAGCTACCTGGTGCCAGATCGGCGTACTTCCAAAGTGACCGAAAGGAATTGGCTGGCGCGGCAAATAGGCCAAATGGCCGAAGATGCTGCGAAGGAGTACCAGGGCTGTGATGCAAAACTCACCCTGGTCAAAGATTACCCTTGGTTAGTCAGTCGGATGCACGACCTCTGGAATCTACTGGCTGCCGAGCAGGCGATGCACATGCCGCTGCCCGAGCGCCCGCCGTTTGCCACGATTACTGTCGGCAATTTCGCTTCGGTCCCTACCTTGGAGCATGCCCTGCAGAGCAGGGGCTACTACATTGGCAACTGGGCTGGCAACCTCATGGGTTGCGAGAAGTTCACACTCCTCTCGGAGCTCGGCACGCTAGACCTCTACAGGGCCAGTAGCGCCGAACTCGGCTATCCCTGCGGCTGCAAGGTTAAGCAGAACTTCGAAGCGCTTGAGAAGATCGGCGCAAAGAAGCTCCCGATCGAATCCGGCGCGCAGCTACGATTGCAGTACCCAGGGCAACAGCCTCTCGGTGAACAGTGTTTGATGTACATGGATCCTATCGCCTGCCCGGATCATTGCTCCTCCGGGGTCTTCAGCGTCGAACACGGTGACGATGGCCTCTGTCTATACGGCTTCTGCGGCGATCCAGAGGCCTTCTGCGAAGGCGACAAGATCTGGGTGTATACCCGCACGTAGCCCTTGTCTTCTAACTTATAAACCCTTTCGCTTTGTAGTTCGGGCCTCGCCTCTGGCGAGGCCTTTTCGTACATAATCTTGGCAGTTTAACAGACTTTGGTAAGATTCTTAACTATCTAACGAAGAATATTTCGGTAAGATTTTTCGGTATCTAAGTCGTATCATTGTTTCCAATAGGACAATTTGATACTATTTTATCAGATAAGAAAGCTGGAATCGGAAACGTTTTAGGTAAAAACGTTTTCGTAAAAAGAACTTTATTATAGAAACTGGAGGGGCATGACGGATTTTAATAATATCAAGAAATTATTTTCAGAATTTCAAATGTTGAAACGAGTCAAACACGAAGGTGTGCGAATGACCTCGGTTCCATTTCCTGACAGCATTGCCGAACACTCCTTGCTAACCGCCCAAATTGCTTATGTTTTGGCCTATCTTGAGGGCGCTGATCCAGAGAAAACTGCTTCGATGGCAATCTTTCACGATATCGCCGAAATCAGAATTGGCGACATACACAAGGTTGGCGCACGCTATATTGACTCAAAAAAAGTCGAGTCGAAAGTTGAAGCCGATCAATTAACGATGTTGCCGCAGGAATTAGCTGAAAAAATTGCTGCCTTAACGGAAGAAAAAAGATCGCGTAATACCCAAGAAGGAATAATTTGCCAAGATGCCGACTGGCTCGAAGTCGCTATTCAAGCCAAAATTTATTTTGAAGCGGGCTATAGGGGCTGTTGGGAATGGATAATAAACGTAGAAAATGCTCTCAAAACCGATTCGGCCAAACAAATCCTTAATTTGGTGAAAAATGATGTAAACTTTACGGCAAGCTGGTGGCACGGCCTTATGAAAGTTGAAAAAGCCGATGAAAAAAACTAAAAAACAGCTTGCGACAGAAATAGTCAAAAAACTCGTGAAAAATGGCCACGAAGCTTATTTTGCGGGTGGCTGCGTTCGTGACATGCTCTTAGGGAGAACTGCTAAGGACTATGATATTGCCACTTCGGCTTTGCCAGAAGAGATTGAAAGACTTTTTTCCTCTACCGTGGCAATCGGCAAAAGTTTTGGCGTCATAAATGTGATTGAACAAAAGGAAAATTTTGAAGTGGCCACTTTCAGAATTGAAAGCGGTTACGAGGACAAAAGGCGCCCCAGCCATGTTGAATTTTCGTCAGCTCAAGAAGATTGCCGGCGACGCGACCTAACAATTAACGCCCTTTTTTTTGATCCGCTGAAAAATAAAGTTATTGATTATGTTGGCGGCGAAGAAGATCTCAAAAAAGGGGTAATCAGATTTGTTGGCGACGCTTCGGAAAGAATCGAGGAAGATCATCTGCGTTTGATTCGGGCGGTAAGGTTTAAGGTAATTTTGGGTTTTCAGTATTCACGCGAAACCTTTAACATTATCAAATCAAAATCAAAACTAATCAAAGAAGTGGCACCCGAGAGAATAAGAGACGAATTAAATCTCATTTTTTCTTCTTTTAATCGTCACATAGGGTTAATTGAACTTTCTCAAAGCGGAATTTTAGAGGAAGTTATTCCCGAGCTTGAGGCGCTTAAAGGTGTGCCGCAACCATTAGAATATCATCACGAGGGTGATGTTTTTACGCACGTTTATCTGGCTTTGCGTTCGCTTAAACGCGACACGCCTAGTTTTATTGCGTGGGCAGTACTTTTGCACGATATTGCCAAGCCGCAAACTTTTAACGAAGAAAATGGCCGTATTACTTTTTATAATCACGCTGAACAGTCTGCTGCTAAGGCCACAGAAATATTGCGTCGATTGAAATTTCCCAATTATGAGATCGAAACAGTCGAATGGCTGATTCATTACCACATGCGCATTGGCGATATAGATAAAATGCGCCCCAGCAAAAAAATGAATTTTGTCCTCGACCCACGTTTTCCGATGTTAATTGAGTTAGTGCGCGCTGACAGCGAAGGTACTTATCCAGTTAATACGGAGTTGGTTGAAAAAATGCAATCCGACTTAGTCGCGGCGAAAAAAAATCAAAGGGAAATGTCAAAATTTCCCAAAAAAAATCTCATTACCGGAGACGATTTGATTAAGCTTGGCTTTGAGCCGAGTCCAAAATTCAAGCAAATCTTGGAGCAGGCCAACGATTATGCTATTTCTAACTCGGCAAGCAAAAAGCAAACACTTATATTTATCAGCAAAAACTTCCATAAATGAAAATTACTGAAGACGATCTCAAGAAGATATTTAAAGACAACGATGGGCCAAAATTTGAGCCGAATTTAAAAGTAAAAAAAATTCGGCCGCATCAAGATGAGCTGATGCTAAAAAAGGTCAAAAAGGAAATCAGTAAAACTGCGCTGACGAAAAAAAGCAAAGAGAAAAAAAATAAAAAAGGGCCTGACAGTCTCGACCGCCTGCTGATGTTTTCGGCTGTTGTCGGCATAGTCACTTTTAGCTTTTACGTGGCAATGAATTACACGGCCTTCAAGAAGCAATTTTATTGGCTCTATTACAGCGAATACCTCAATCAAAAAGCGCCAGAAGGCAAAATTAGCACGAATAGCCCGACGCGCACATCAACACCAACCGCTACTAGCACGCCCGATTCGCTTGGGCTACCGGAGTCCATTCCGTCGTTCAATGAAGACCCGACAAAACAAGATCGCTTAATCATTGGAAAAATTTCGGTAGATGTACCAATCAGCTGGAACGTGCCGGAAAACGAAATCTTAAGTAAACTTACCAGCGGCGTGGTTCATTATGAAAATACTTCTTTGCCCGGCAACGGCGGAAATATTTTCATTGTCGGCCATTCTTCAAATTATAGTTGGATTCATAGCGACTATAATTCGGTTTTTGCCCTTTTAGACAAGCTGATTCGCGGCGATCAGGTTGAAATTTACGCCAACGGCCGCCGTTACGTTTACTCCGTGTCCGACAAACGTGTTATCGAGGCAAAAAACGTAGAAGTATTAGACGAAACAAAACTCGAAACACTGACCTTGATGACTTGTTGGCCGGTTGGTACGTCATTAAACCGGCTCATTATTCAAGCCAATTTAGTTAGGGTTGATATTTAGCTATTGTTTATTTGCTACTGATAAGATTAGGTTGAGAGTTTCTCGAGCGCATTTTTCCCAAGAAAATTCCGCGGATCTTTTAAGACCTTTTTCAATAATTTTCTTTCTTAGGTCGATATTTGTAATGGCTTGTTCGAGATTATAGGAAAATTTTTCTGCATCGTCAGGATCGCTTAAAAGTCCGGCTTCACCCACAATTTCGGGAATTGAGGTGGTATTTGAAGCGACAACCGGCACGCCACAAGCCATTTCCTCCAGTAGCGGCATACCAAATCCTTCAAAGCGACTAGGAAAGGCAAAAACCGAAGCATATCTCGAAAGATCGCCAACTTCTTCATCGGGCACATAGCCAAGCTCAATAACATCTTGGCGAATTTTGGCTGGGAGAGCGTCGATTTCTTTTTTGATATCCTCATACAAATAACCAGGCCGGCCGGCTAAAACTAATTTTTCTTTGATCTGATCGTTTTGGCGCAATAAACCGTAAGATTTTATCAAATTTACAATATTTTTCTTGGCCTCAAGCCGGCCGATAAAAAATATATATGGCATTAAAGCTTTGATTTTTTCGCCGGCCGGTTTTTGAGCCGGATAAAATTTATCCTTGTCAAAGCCATGATAAATAACTTCGATCTTTTTCTCGTCGACATGATAAATATCAATGAGGTCTTTCTTTGTGGCCTGCGAAATAGCAATAATTTTTATAGCATGTCGCGTTGAAAAATCCATACAAAAACTGTGGTAAATTCGCTCTAGCGGTGTGTAGAGCTCTGGAAAATGTTTAAAACCCAAATCGTGCAAGGTGACGACCGTTTTTTTGCCATGGTAAAGGGGGATTGTATGGGCTGGTTCAAACAAAACGGCCGGTGGATTTTGAAATATTTCCCAGCTTAAACGAATCTGGCTCCAAAGCCGAGGAAACTGCATCACTTTGTTTTCGCAATGGTCACTTTTTGGTAAATAATCCAACGGTTCTTTTGAATATAAGCGAAAAAAAGCATTATCAAACTTAGCTAGATTTCTGATTAACTCGTAAGAATAGTACTCGGTTCCGGTTTTCTGAGTCGAATTTGAACGAGAAGCGTCAACGCCAATTATTTGTTTTTCCATATTAATGAATCCGAAAAATTCTCAAAATTTTCCAGAATTATTCCTATGCCTTTAATTGTACACAGGTCTGGTTCTTCTGCAACTTGACAGGGGACACCACTGATTTTAGTTAGCAAATCGTCAAACTTGTTTAATTTAGCCCCGCCGCCACTCATTAAAATTCCTTTATCCATAACATCGCTGGAAAGTTCCGGCGGAGTTTTTTGCAAAACTTGCTTAACCGATAAGATAATTTCATTAAGGACTGGCTTAATAGCGGCAACTATGTCAGAAGAAGAAACCATGATGCTTTCCGGCAAACCCGAAATGGTATTGCTACCCGAAATTTCTTCTTTTGCATCGGATTTGGCGGTCATGGCCGAACCAATTGATTTTTTGATTTTTTCGGCCGTTTGCGCCCCAACAACTAAATTATGTTTTTTGCGGATATAAGAAATAACCGCTTCATCAATCTTTTCTCCGCCGTAGCGGACAGAACTAGAGCAAACAATATCTCCCAAAGAAATAACGACTACTTCAGTTTTGCCGCCACCGATATCAATAAGCATATTTCCCGAGCTTGAAACTATGTCGATACCGGCGCCGATGGCGGCAGCCAAAGGAGATTTAACAAGATAAACATTTCGAGCGCCAACTGATTCCGCCGCATCAAAAACAGCTTTTCTTTCTGTTGAGGTTGCGCCGACCGGCACATTTATAAGAATATCCGGCTTAAAAAGCCGGACTTTCCCCAGTAGTTTTCCAAGGTAAATACTAAGCATTTGCTTGGTTGTTTTATAGCTGGCAATAACGCCGCCGGTTAAAGGATAACAGGCGATAATCGAATCGGGTGTTCGCCCGAGCATCAATTTTGCTTCTTCGCCGACGGAAATAACTTTTTGGCTAGCGGTTGAAAGAGCCACAACATTTGGTTCATCAATAACAATGCCTCGTTTGGGAATAAAAAACCTAATATTTGAAGTACCTAAATCAATTCCAATTTGCTGTGCCATTAGTCAATCCTTTCAATTTTTGCCCCCAAAGCTTTTAATTTTTCTTCAATTTTTTCGTAACCACGATCAATAATTTGGGCATTTTCAATGATTGTCGTTCCCTCGGTCATGATAGCGGCAATTAGTAAGGTAATTCCCGATCGTAAATCTAGAGATTCGATAGTTGTTGGCTTAAGATTCGCCCCGCCGTTAATTTTAGCTGTGTGGGGGTCTAGGATTTCTGCTTTAAGCCCCATTTTCTTTAATTCATTTAAATAAAAAAGGCGATTCTCAAACATATTTTCAATAATTATTGATTCGCCTTCGGCGCAAGCGGCAATTAAAGACATCGGCGATTGCAGGTCGGTAGGAAAATCCGGATATGGCGCAGTAGAGATTTTGAAGGGTTTTAATTTGCCGCCGCCGCTAACGATGGCTGTGTCATCTTTAATTTTAATCTTCGCGCCGCAGTCTTCTAATATATCCAAAAATGAGGTTAAACTTTCCGCAGGAAAAGGAGAAATTTCACCTTGTCCGCCAGTAGAAATAAAGGCGGCGGCAAATGTACCAGCTTCAATTCTGTCTGGCATTACAGTGAACTCATCTAAAGATAAGTCTTTTGAGCCGATTATTTCGATAGACCTTTCACCGATACCTTTTATCCGACAGCCGGCTTTGACAAGTTGGTGCAAAAGATCGGTTATTTCCGGCTCGATCGCACAATTTTCGATTTTAGTTTTTACTGGTACACCGGCGGCGTATAAAACAATATTTTCGGTGGCTGTCACACTTTTTTCTTGCAAAATTACATTGCTGTTAGTTGGATTGGCTAAACAAATTGAGAAAACATCTTTATTTTCCTTTATTTTGGCACCTACTTGACGAAAAGCGTTTAAATGAGTGTCTATTGGTCTGGCTCCAATCAAACAGCCACCCGGGTAAGGCAAGCTTACTTCGCCAAATCTTGCCAAAAGGGGACCGGCAAAAACAATCGAAGCCCGTAATTTTCCGGCGCAAGTTGAAGTGATGTCGTGACGGGTAATTAAAGTTGGATCAACCGAAATTACATTGTCGGCAAAGCTTATTTTTGCGCCAAGAGATTCGAGAATTTTTGCTTGATTGACAACATCAATAATATTCGGGGCATTGCAAATTCTAACTTTGTTTTTCAAAATAACAGTCAGCGGGATTGCTTTAAGGGCTTCGTTTTTGGCCCCGCTGATTTTTACTCTTCCGCAAAGTTTTGTTTTCCCATATATTTTTAATCTAGCCATATATCCTCCACAATAGTATAATTTATCTTGAAAAATAACATTTAGCAATAAAAAATGATTTACAAAATATTTAGTTATATCTCGTCAGTGGTTCTTTTTTGTCTTGCCGCCGGCTTAATTGTAATTTATGCCGCTGGCTATCGAATAGACCTAACCAATAAAAGTTTGCTACCGACTTCAACTCTGGAGATTCAATCTCGTGATGCTGACGCTCAAATATACATTGATGATGAACTTTCTGGCAACGGCCACGTTGTCAAAAGGGGGCTTAAAGCTGATTTATATAATGTAGAAGTCAAAAAAGAGGGCTACCATTCGTGGCAAAAAAGCGTTAATTTGATTGCCGGACAAGCCGAAGTAATTTCCGATATCGTTTTGTTCTCAATGCAGCCAAAAATTGAAGAATACGCCCTGAAAGACTCAACTCAATCTATTACGGAAATGGCTGACGTTTACAATTTAGTTAATTCTAACGGTGAAATTTACCAAGACGACACCTTAATCACCAGATTTTCGGACAAAGTAACGGGCTTATGCCGTTATTCAACTCGCTATATTGCTTTTACGCAAAACAAAAAGCTTAAAATAATGGACACTAACGGGACTAATTTAACCGAAATTCTTGATAAAGATTCTGATACACCGGTTGTTTTTGTTAATTCCGGTAAATCAGTAATTTATGAAAATGGCGGAAAAGTTTATCGGGCTTTAATCAGATGAAAAATATTGACGTTCTTGGCGTTCAAATAAACTGTTTTAATCGCAATCAACTAATTCAGTCCGTTGAAGACGCTCTAATAAGCAACACAAAAATAAAAATCGCTACTATTAACAATGAAATTGCCAATTACGCTCATACCCATAGCGATTATCGAAAAATAATAAATGAATTTGATATAAAACTGGCTGACAGCGTCGGCGTAGCAACAGCCGCTCGTTTGTTGGGGCGGGAAAAAATTGAGCGTATCCAAGGAGCGAATTTTGTTTTTGACCTCTGTCGAATTGCTCAAAAAAACAATAAATCAATTTATTTTTTAGGTGGTCGAAGTGGCGTAGGCGAAAAATCGCGCGATGAACTTAAAAAGATTTATCCTGATTTAAAAATTGCAGGGTGGTATGACGGCGCCATTATATCTCAAGAAAAAAATCCCGAAATCACAAAGCTTATTAATGGCTCTGGCGCCGAGATTGTTTTTGTTTGTTTGGGGGCGCCAAAACAAGAAAAGTGGATCGCAAACAATATTGCCGATGTTGGGGCAAATATATTTATTGGTTTGGGTGGAACGCTGGATTTTATCTCTAAAACACTCCCACGCGCGCCAAAAGTTGCGCAATCGCTGGGGCTGGAATGGCTTTATCGTTTAGTCATAGAACCGAGGCGTTACAAGAGAATATTTTCGGCCGTTATTATTTTTCCCTTTAGGGTGGTCGGACAGGGGGTAAAGAGGTTGACTTTTAGCAGAAAATAAGCTAGATTATTTAATGAAGCGGCTATGGCCGCTTTAATTTGTAAATTTAACCAATATAAGGAGCAAAATGCAAATATCAGAGTTTTTATCCGTCATAAAACAACTCTCTGACGAAAAAAATTTACCCGAAGAAATTGTTTTTAGTGCTGTCGAGTCCGCCCTTGCTGCGGCTTACCGCAAAGATTATGGTCGACCGGGTCAAGCGATTAAAATTAAATTAGACCCCGCTTCTAACTCAATGAAAGTCTGGCGCGTTTTCACTGTAATGGGAGAAGACGAGGAAATCGCCAACCCTGAAGCACAAGTTTCGATTACTGAGGCCCGAAAAAAGAAGAAAGATATTCAAGCCGGCGACGAGATTCTTGAGGAACTAGAAGAACAATCTGATTTTGGCCGCGTTGCCGCTCAAACCGCCAAACAAGTTATTATTCAAAAGCTTCGCGAAGCCGAACGCGAAATGCTTTATGAAGAATTTAAGGGTAGAGAAAATAAAATTGTCAACGGTGTCATTCAACGGCTTGAAGGGCCAAATGTTATCGTCGATTTAGGCAAAATTAACGGCATCATGCTTTCCAACGACCAAATTCAAGGTGAAAGATATTATACTGGTCAGCGCTTGAAAGTTTATGTTAGCGAGGTCGAAGAAACTAACAAAGGACCACGTATTCTAGTTTCACGATCGCGAACAGAGTTCATTAAGGGTTTATTTGCCCAAGAAGTTCCGGAAATTGAATCCGGTTCTATCGAAATTGTTAGCATTGCCCGCGAGGCCGGTTCACGAACGAAGCTAGCCGTTCGATCGAACGACGAAAGCTTGGATGCGGTTGGGTCGGTGGTTGGACAACGCGGTACAAGAGTTCAAGCCATCTTGACTGAATTGCCAAATGAAAAAATCGATATCATTCTTTATGATGATGATATGGAGCAGTTAGTCAAAAATGCTCTTTCTCCGGCTAAAATCGACAAGATAAAATTCAATAACAAAGAAAATTCTGCTAAAATTTGGGTTCCTGATGATCAGCTTTCTTTAGCTATTGGTCGGGGCGGCCAGAATGTCCGCTTAGCCAGTAAACTAACTGGCTGGACTCTCGATATTGTCAAAGACAATAAGACCGAGAAATCAGCCGAATTAATCGAAGAAGAGAAACAAGAATCTTCGGAAGAATCTTTGCCAGAAGAAAAATCAAACGAGGAGACTAAAGAGACAGGCAAGGCCAAGTCTAAGAAAAAGAAAAAATAAGTGGGTAAGATGGATGAGAAAGATATCTTAGATAAATTTTCTCAAAACGCAAAAATAGTTCTCGAGGAATCGCAGAAGATTGCCGAGTCTGACAAAAAACCCATTTCGACCGAATATATCCTGCTTGCTCTAATCCAAGTGCCCGGCACTCTCGCCCATGATATTTTGCGTGAGTATTCCGTAACTTACGACCAGGTACGGCTTGTTTTGAGTTTGAAAAAAAATCATCTTGTCTCAAAAGTGAAATACGGTACCAATATGACAGATAACGCTCGTGAATGTCTCAAGATTTCTTTCCGGATTTCAGCCGACTACGGTCATTATAATGTTGACACAGAACATTTGCTGATTGCTGTTTTATCAGACAAAAAATTTGGCAGCTATCTTTGCGTCGAACAGGTTGGCATTAACCCTGAACAAATAAAAAATCAAATTTTGGGGATTTTTAATGATTTGGCCGAAATGAATGAAATGCTTTCTCGCCAAAAAATGCCACCAATCCCACCGGTACCAGAAGGCGGTTTTGCTGAAGAAGATATAACAGGCGAACCGTTAGGCGCGGTGGGAGCAACCAAGCCGCCATTGCCTCGCGAAGCAAAAAAATCTCTGCTTGAATATTTTGGTATTGACCTGACCAAAAAAGCCAAAGAAAAGAAGCTTGATCCAGTGATCGGCCGTGAAGTTGAGGTTGAGCGTGCAATTCAAATCCTTCTCCGCCGTACTAAAAATAATCCGATTTTTATCGGCGATCCGGGCGTAGGTAAAACGGCGGTGGTAGAAGGGATTGCTAGTCGTATTGCTTCAGGCCAGGCGCCAGAAAAACTATCAGGAAAAAAAGTTATTCAACTTGATCTTGGCCTTTTGATTGCCGGAACAATGTACCGCGGCCAATTTGAAGACCGTTTGAAAAGAGTGATTCAGGAATGTATTAAGGATAAAAATATTATTTTATTTATAGATGAATTGCACACCATCGTCGGTGCCGGTGCGGCCGAAGGGTCAATGGATGCCGCAAATATTTTAAAGCCGGCTTTAAGCCGCGGTGAAATCAGATTAATCGGTGCCACAACTTACGACGAATATCGTAAACACATCGAAAAAGATCAGGCCTTGGAGAGAAGATTGCAGCCGATTCAGGTTTCCGAACCGACAGTAGAGGAAACGATTAAAATTCTAAAAGGGTTGAAGGCAGTTTACGAAAAGCATCACGGTATTGAAATTTCTGATGAGGCCATTTTGGCCGCCGCGCAATTATCGGCCAGATATATTAAAGATCGATTTTTACCCGACAAAGCCATAGATTTAATTGACGAAGCGGCGGCCGGTTTAGTAGCTTATGTGCCGAAAAACGACTTGAGTCAAGAGCGAGACAAGATTCAGCAAAAACTAAACTCGGTCATCGCAATCAAAGATCGCTTAATTGACCAGGAAAAATTTGAAGATGCCGCTAAGGTTCGAGATCAAGAGGCAAAATTAAGAGCCAAAGAAAAGCTTATTGAGAAAAAAATAAGTGAATCGGGCAAAAAAATTATTTTAAAGAAAAATGATATTGCCGGTTTGATTTCAAAAATAACAGGTGTGCCGGTAGGCGAAATTGACACAGAGGAGTCAAAAAAGTTTCTTAATTTAGAGCAAGAGCTGTCCCGTTACATCATTGGACAAGAAGAGGCCGTAAAGGAAGTGTCAAACGCTTTGCGCCGCACGCGGGCTGGCATTGGCGCCCTTGATCGGCCCATCGGCTGTTTTGTTTTTATGGGTCCAAGCGGTGTGGGTAAAACAGAATTAGCCAAAGTGATTGCAAAAAAGATTTTTGGCTCAAATGACGCTTTGATCAAAATTGATTTGAGCGAATTTTCCGAGCGCCACACCGTTGCCCGATTGACTGGTGCGCCCCCGGGTTATGTCGGTTACGAAGAAGCCGGCAAATTAACCGAAGCGGTGCGCAAAAATCCTTATTCTGTGGTTTTGTTTGACGAAATAGAGAAAGCCCATCCCGACATTTTTAATATTTTATTGCAAATTATGGACGAAGGCCATCTGACTGATGCAAAAGGTCGGGAGGTAGACTTTAAAAACACAATTGTTATTTTGACAACCAATATCGGCATAGAAGAATATGACCAAATTCGAAAAATTGGTTTTGATTTAAGTAAAAATGTTGAAGAATCGGGCCAGCAAATCAAAGAAGTCATCGGTTCTAAACTAGCCGATATTTTTCGGCCAGAACTTTTGAATCGACTTGATAAGGTCATAGTTTTCGATCCGCTAAAATCTAAAGATTTGGAAAAAATTGCAAAAATAAAACTCGATGAACTTAAAAGCCGTCTCAAGGAAAAGGGAATTCAGCTGAATTATACGCCAGCAGTTATTAAAGCTCTTTCCAAAATGGGATATGATAAATTATACGGCGCCAGGCCTTTAAAACGTCTGATAGAAACCGAAATAGAAAACGAAATTTCTAAAGAAATTCTTTCCAGTGAAAAAAAAGCAAAAATTATTACGATCGACTTTGATGAAGAAAAATTTATTACCTCAAGATCTTAAAAAAGAACTTCTCAACAAATTATCTTATTTGAGTAAAGCTGATATTGCTGTAGTAGAAAAAGCTATCGGAGTGGCCGAAAAAGCTCACAGTGAATCAAAAAGGGCTTCAGGTGAGCCATTTATTATTCACCCTTTGTATACAGCCATCAGATTGACCAATCTCATGCTCGATAAAGACGCCATTGTCGCGGCGATTTTACACGATACACTAGAAGACACGCCCATGGTATTTCAGGAGATTCGAAAGCAATTCGGCGGTGATGTCGCGAATCTTGTCGAGTCGGTCACCAAGCTTTCTTCTGTTAGGATTAAAAAATCGTGGTTTCCAACTATCAAAATCCAAAAAGAAGAAATCCCTGAATATGAGCGGCAAGTTGAAACGTTGCGCAAAATGCTTTTGGCTATGTCGAAAGACATACGTGTAATTTTGATTAAACTTTCTGATAAGATCCATAATCTCGAAACGCTGGAATATCTTCCAATTGAAAAGCGCGAACGAATTGCCAAGGAAGCGTTAGAAATTTTTGCGCCCATTGCTGAACGACTTGGAATTGCCAAGTGGCAAGCGGAAATCGAAAACCTGGCTTTCCCCATGGCATCGCCGGAAAAATATAAAGAACTTCGCGAGCTGGCGATTCCCGAGATTAAAGTAAGGGAGAAATATTTGAAAAAAATTCAAAACAAGCTCGAAAGCATTTTGAAAAAAAATAATATTTCTAATGAAATTAGTTTTAGAGCGAAGCAGTGGTATTCCCTCCACAAAAAGCTTAAAAAGTATGATAATGACATCACTAAAATTTATGATCTTGTTGCTTTGCGCGTCGTCGTTGACACATTAGAGGAGTGCTACGCTGTTTTGGGTATTATTCATAGTATTTGGAAACCATTGCCGGGCAGAATTAAAGATTATATCGCCTTGCCAAAACCTAACGGCTACCAATCGCTACACACAACTGTTTTCTGCGACGAAGGACGCATTGTTGAATTTCAAATCAGAACGAAGGAAATGGACCATAGTGCTAAGTTTGGTATTGCCAGCCATTGGGTTTATAAAACTTCCACTTCAGAAAGGGCCAACAAAGATCAATTAAAATGGATTAAGGAATTTTCCCAAAACCAAAAATACACTGATCTTGAGGAACTAGGCAATTCATTTAGAATGGACATTTTTGGCGACAGAATTTTTGTTTTTACTCCTGTTGGTGATGTTAAGGATTTGCCCAAAGATGCCACACCGGTTGATTTTGCTTATAGCGTTCACAGCGATCTTGGTGATAATTGTGCTGGCGCCATCGTTAACGGCAGGATTGCTTCCTTGGACACGGCTTTGCAAAATGGCGATATTGTAGAAATTATCAAACGAAAATCAGCCAAGCCCAAAGTAGACTGGCTAAAATTTGTCAAATCGCAATCCGCCCGTTCTCGCATCAAAAGATACGTCAAATAGTTTTTTTGAGCTCTTGACACGTTCGGTCTTTGTTTGGTAAGCTTACTTTAATGAGACAAAACATCTCGCCCTTAACCAAGAAACAACTCGAGATCTTTAACTTTGTAAAGAATTTTATTGAAGATAACGAGTATGCCCCCAGCTACCGCGAAATCGCTCGAGAGTTGAATTTTTCTTCGGTCGCAACAGTGGCGGAATATATTAATATTTTGCAACAGAAAGGTTATCTCAAAAAAGACTCCTCTTGCGCTCGTTCTTTGCAGTTAACCCCAACTTGGGACGAAGCGTCTTTTGAGATTCCTCTGGTTGGCACGATTGCCGCCGGAAAACCCATTGAAGCAATTCGGACTA
Source organism: uncultured Candidatus Saccharibacteria bacterium (assembly GCA_964580065.1). Classification (GTDB taxonomy): domain Bacteria; phylum Patescibacteriota; class UBA1384; order UBA1384; family DTJR01; genus CAZIOI01. The sequence continues at coordinate 67,408 of CAZOJE010000002.1, read as the reverse complement.
ACGAAACGATTGATATTCCTCGCGATATGATGGGGCCAAACGTTTTTGCTTTAAAAGTCATCGGCGATTCGATGATTGATGACGGAATTCTCGAGGGCGATTACGTTATTATCGAAAAAACCAATAATCCTAAAAATGGTGAAATTGTTGTTGCCCTGCTCGATCAAGATAACGTAACTCTTAAACGATTTTATCGCGAAAACAGACGGATTCGTCTTCAACCGGCTAATAAAAGCTACAAGCCGATTTATACCAAAAAAGCCCTTGTTCAGGGAAGAGTAAAAGGGGTGATCAGAAAATTTGCATAAAATGTAATTGATTTTGTATAATATAGTTAATGCCAAAATCACTTGATATAATTCACCCCGAAAAAGATTACGAACCGTCCGAGCCAACCGAATCTTCGAAAGAAGATTTTGAGGTTGAAGAACCAAAGGAAGGCGGCGGAGTTTTTTATCTTGTTTTGGGTGTCGTTGCCCTGCTTCTGGCCGCCGGTATTTCTTTGTACGTTTTTCTAAAAGACAGTGGAAATAAAAACGGCACCAATGCAGTTGCCACAACTACCGCCGAAGAATCGGCCGTTGAAAGTGCGACAGCCAGCGTAACCGAAACAGAAACTATTACCGCTAGCGCTCAAGAGTCTAAAACCGTAAATATAACCGGCACAGTTAGGGTAGCTAATGGCAACTCTATCAACGGTGAAGGAAAAAGAATCGCCCAAATCCTCAAAGAGGATGGTTTTAATATTGTTTTGGTGAACAACGCTACTAAAGCATACACAAGTTCGATAATTTATTACAAAACAGGCAAAGAAGATTTGGCTAAAGCCCTACAAACATCTCTAGAAAAGGAATACAAGGCAGAAATTCAAAAATCTGATTCAATAGCCAGCCAATACGATGCAGTCGTTACTCTCGGCGCTAAATAGTCCGAATGGCTTAATCATCTCGATTCTGATTGGGTCTTTTTTGATTTATAAGCTTAAAAATCTTTTTTTGACACAAGTCTCTGCTAGCAAAATTTGGCTGTATTTTTTGCTTTATCCGGGCGTAGTTTTACATGAGCTTTCGCACGCCGTTTTTTGTCTCATCTTTGGCGTGCGAATAAAAAGAATGAAACTATTTTCTCAAGGTGAAGGATTTGTTGAATATGAGTCAAAAAGAAAAAACCAAATAAGAGATTTTTTTATTTCTACGGCGCCTTTAGTTATCGGTCTTTTATTTTTAGTTTTAATTTACAAAATTTTTTCCACGCAAGTGAATATAATCCTTATCTGGAAAATCGTTTTAATTTACTTGGGTTTCTCGGTGTTCTTGAGCATGTTTCCTTCAAGCCGTGACATCGCCAATTCGGCCGTCGCTTCAATATTAATATTACTAACAATTATAGTTTTCCGAAATAAAATTTTCTCCCATATGCTTTTTAATGAATATTTGCTAATAGTCTTCTGTGCAACAATTATTTGCTTATTTTTACTTAATTTATTGCTGATTATATTTAGGAAAGTATGGAAATAAAAATCGATTGCAAAACAGGCCAAAACAGAAGTTTTTTTTCACACGATCGTGGAAAATTGGTAGCGCATCTTAAGGCCCTGCCAAAAGGGAACCGGGCCAATATTGAGTTAATCGATCTAGCGGCTAAGGAGTTTAATGTTGAGCCAAAATCGATTAGAATAATAAAAGGAAAGCAATCAGTCCATAAAGTTTTGGAGGTACAAAATGGAAATTCATCGTCTTAAAAAAGGTGATAATTTAATAGAAGAATTGGAAAAATTTGTTGCCGATAAACCTTCGGGTTTAATTGTCGGCTTGGGTGCTCTTGAACAGGCCGAACTTAAACTTTATTTGCTTGAAGAGAAGGAGTATTCCCAAAAACAAATTGAAGGCCCTTTGGAAATCGGCTCTTTTGTCGGTGTTGTCGGAAAGTTGCCAGACGGAAAAATGGGAATTCATCCACACGCTGTTTTATCAAATAAAAATTTTGAAACATTTTCCGGCCATATTTCGAAAGGAATAGTTGGGGCAACTTTTGAGTTTTGCTTTTTTGCTTCATCAAATGAAGTCGAAAGATATTTCGATGAGCAAATTGGCTTGAACCTTATAAAATAGATTTAGGAGGGGAGTTGGAAGAAAAAAAAGACGGTAAACCGATCCAAAAAGGCATAAGCAAAAAATATAAAATAATTGGTGTTGTTCTAATAAGCGTGGCAATTTTCATTGTTGCCGGCGTGGCCGCCGGCCATTATTTAAAAAAGAAAGGCGGCACACAAACCGTTTCTATCAACAAACCAAAGGTCACGCCAACACCTGTTACTTATCAATCGCCCCTAGATGGCGCGCTGTATACCTCCAAAGAATTGGTTGACCGGCATCCTCTGGCGGTTTCGATCGAAAATCACCCTGACGCTCGGCCGCAATCCGGTTTATCTGACGCTAGCATTGTTTATGAAGCAATAACCGAAGGCGGTATTACTAGATTCTTGGCTATTTTTGGGCCAAAAGATGCTAAGGAGGTCGGCCCGGTTCGAAGTGCACGTTTATTTTTTATGGACTGGCTCAAAGAATATGACGCCTTTTTCGCTCATGCCGGCGGGAATGAAGATGCTTTAGCCAATATTGATTCGTACAAAATTAAAGATTTGAATCATTCAGCAAAGTATTTTTACCGTGACTCAAAAGGACGTTCGGTAGCTAGCGAGCACACGCTTTTTTCTTCAACCGAAAAGCTTTACGACTACGCCAAAAGCAAGAAATTCGACACAAATGGAATGGATTTTACTAAATTCACTTTCAAAAAAGACTCTCCCACGACCGAAATTGGCAAGGGCGCTGAAATAGACTTCTCTAACAACATTTCCTATAAAGTGAAATGGACTTATGACCCGACAAATAATGTTTATTTGCGCTTTTTAGCTGGAAAAGAGCATACCGATCGCAACACTGGCAAACAAATAACGGCCAAGAATATTATTATTCAAACCGTTTCGCGCACTCTCGACCCGACAGGAAGTTATGGCAGTCAAAACTGGATTTTCAAGACTATAGGCTCCGGCAACGCAACGATCATGCAAGATGGTAAGTTAATTAGCGCCACTTGGAAAAAAACTTCTTTGACAGATAGAACAAAGTTCTATGATGAATCCGGTCAGGAAATTCAATTTAACGGCGGTAATTTCTGGTACGAGATAATTCCACCCGAAGTAACGCCAACGTTTTTTTAGGACGGGATACTATCCATTACGCTAATAACTAAATTAACGTATTTTTGAGAATGGTTATAGCTGTAAAGAGCAGATCTAATATCACCATCAGAAGCGCCATTTGCCGCTAACAATTTAGCCGCAGCAAAGATAGCATCTTTAGCATCACAAATGTTACCGTCGCTGTAATGAGCAAAAGTTGAACGCAAAAATTGCATTGGTCCCATTGCTCCAGCTGAACTGGTTTTACAATAAGAAGACTTACCCGATTCGACTTGGTGGACAGATTCTAACAATTTCGGGTCAATACCAAATTGGCTAGCCGCTTGTTTATAGAAGCTTTTTAGTTCATCTAGAGTATATTGCTTAGACGAAGATACAGCCACGCTTGAAGTAGAAGCTTTTTTAGCCAAGCTTTTTTGTTTTTTCGTATATTCGCTTTCACCCGGAGTAATGACTATTTTCGGACTAATGGTGGTAATTTCGAAGCCATCCTTAATTTCTATCGGGACTTTTAAGCTCGAATCATCTGAATACGATAAGGCACTTTGGCTAGGATTGAGTAGGATCGCCATGACGACAATCAGCGCCCAACCCAGCAATTGAATTTTGTGTTTCATCATAACTTCCTAAAATAAAAAATTCCCATATTTTGGGAAGCCGTTATTATACTATGAATTTCTCAATTTGTCAAGATGCCACCCATATTTGCAGGAAAAAGAACCCAAATTGTTTTATGATTATTTACTATTTTAAATCATCCCTTATAAGCGCTGTTTTTACTCTTAAGCGTTGAAAAATAGGATTATTTTTGCTATTCTAATTAACGAGAAAGAGGTGATTTAATTGAGAAGAAGTGAAAGTCCCGATGTAATGATCAGAAAATTCTTTCGAGAAGTCCAATTAAGCGGAATTCTCACTGAAGCAAAAAGAAGACGTTATCGCGAAAAAGAGCCTTCTAGAGCAAAAAAGAGACAAGATGCTATAAGAAAGGCCGTCAAGAATGAGTACAAGCGAGGATGGTAAGAAGAAAATAAAGCCAGTATGGTTATGCATTTATGCAATAATCGTTATTTTGGCCATTTTTGTGATATACCAACTGACTAAAATAACTGGTTCAACTTATGTGATAGGAAAATGAAAATTCTCGATGATATCTCAAAAGAAATAATTGTTGAATACAAAGCCGGTAATGCCCAGCGCCGAGTTTTATTGCAAACGCTAAAAGCGTCTCTTTTGTCGAAACAAAAAGATTTAGCGGATAAATTCGATGACAACGAAGCAACAAAAACGCTTAAACATGAGCTAAAGCAAAGAAGCGAAGCGCTTTTGCAATACAAAGAAGCCAAAAGACAAGATTTAGTTGAAAAAATGCAATTCGAAATTGATGAAATTAAAAAATTTCTTCCAGAAGAAATGCCAGTTGAGGAAATTGAAAATATCGTCAAGAGCATCGTTGAAAAGTCGACCGATAAATCATTCGGTCCGCTAATGGGCCAAATAATGGCGCAAATTGGTGATAGAGCTGACGGGAAAACAGTTTCAGCTATTTTGCAAAAATATTTGTAATTGTTAAAAATGAACTTTGGTAAAATTAATAAAAAGCTTCTTTTGAGTGTTTTATATTTTTTTCTGAATAATTTCGTTCTACTCCTTTTGCTGACCAGCAGTTTTACAACCAAGACCAAAACATTGATTATTCTTGCCGATGCGGTTTTTTTGGCCTTTGCCACCAATGTTAAGTGGAAAAAAATCCTAAGTGAAAAAAGTTCCTTTAGCGAACTTAATTATCTTGGTAATCTGAACAATCCCATTTTATCTTCATTGGCCAAAAAAGCCCCGGGGACTTTTATGCATTCGACAAATGTTGCCCAACTTTGCTCGGCTGCCGGAAAAGCGATTGGGCTAAACGACCAATATTTACGTCTTGGCGGGTACTACCATGACATTGGCAAGATGAAAAATCCCGTTTTATTTATCGAAAATCGTCCCGAAGGAGCCCTGATCGATATAAGTAAAGAAGAATTAGCAAAAAATCTCATTGCTCATGTTGAAGACGGCGTAAAAATTGCCCGCAAAAAAGATTTGCCGTCAGAAATAATTAGCGTTATTGCCCAACATCACGGTAATACAAGAGTTGACTCATTGAAAAAACAAAACTTTTGCTACCCCGGGCCAAAACCAAAATCAAAACGAGCCGCTATTGTCATGATCGCCGATTGCGTCGAGGCCAAATCGCGTAACGAAAAAAAATTGAATGAGGAAGCTATAGAAAGACTAGTAACAGGCGAAATCAACAAAAAGCTTGATTCTGGTCAGCTTGATGATTGCTCGCTGACTCCGGCGGAGCTCAAAAAAATCGCTAAAGCAATCACCGAAACACTTAGCCATATTCATCACAAACGTAAATATGCAAAATAAAATATTTCTAAAAATAAGGGGCGATTTTGGAATTTCCCTTGATGATGCTCAAAGAGTAATAAAGAAGCATTTGCGTTACAGGAAAAAAGAAAATGCTTGGATCGAACTCGATATTGTCGGCAAAGCAAAAATGCGTCGTCTAAATCGCGATTTTCTCAATCATGATTATGCCACCGATGTTTTGAGTTTTCCTGTTGCCGATTTCCCGACCGTCGCCGAATGTGATTTTATTGGAACTGTTGTGGTGTGTAGTGATATAATAAAATCGCAGGCAAAAAAATTGAATAAATCCTTTGATGAAGAGTTTTATTTTTATGTCTGTCATGGTATCGATCATTTAGTTGGAATACATCATAAATAGGGGAGGATTGAGTGAGTAACGACACTATCGTCGGAATCGACGTTGGATCAACCAAAGTAATTGCCATAGTTGGTCAAATTCAGGAAGGAATGATTAGAATCAACGGCTTTGGTAAAGCGCCGAATTCAGGAATGAGAAAGGGAGCAGTTGTCGATATCGAAGATACTGTCAGCGCGATCTCGGCCGCTTTAGACGAAGCGGAAAGATCGAGCGGTGTGCCGATCGACTCTTGCTACGCTTCTTTTGGCGGAAATCAAATAATTTCAGTTGACTCAAAGGGCGTTATTGCTGTCAGCCGCGGCGATGGCGAAATCCAACAAGCCGATGTCGATAGAGTTATTGACGCCGTTAAATCCGTCGCCCTACCTCAAAATTTTGAAATTTTGCACATTATTCCAAAATGGTTCACCGTTGATGGCCAATCCGGTATTAAGGATCCGATCGGCATGACCGGTATTCGTCTTGAAGCTCAATGTCACGTTATTGGTTCATCAACACCCGCTTTAAAAAATTTCTCAAAAGCCATTGCTCAAGCCGGCTTAGAAATCGAAGGGATTGTTTTTTCACCCCTCGCTTCAGCTAAGGCCTATCTAACAAAAAAGCAAAAAGAAATTGGCGTTGTTATAATCGACATCGGATCGACAAACACAACTATGGCAGTTTTTGAAGAAGGCACCGTTATTCACAGCAAGGTTTTGCCAATCGGCTCAAACCACATCACCAATGACATTGCTATCGGTTTAAAGATTTCACTTGATGCGGCGGAAAAAATTAAACTGAACGAAGTCGATGTCAGAGTTTCCGAAGTAAAGGAATCGGACAAGGTTGATCTATCTAAATATGACAAAAATGAAACAGATAAACCCAACCGCCGTTATATTTCCGAAATTGTCGAAGCGCGTTTGAATGAACTTTTTGCGATGATTAAAGATGAGTTAAAGTCGATCGACCGCGACGGCATGTTGCCGGCTGGCGCCGTTTTTGTCGGCGGCGGGTCAAAGTTAAACGGTTTGCAAAAATTTGCCAAGCAAAATCTTGGTCTGCCAATTCAAATTGGACAAAACAATTTAGAATTGCCCGGTGTAATCGAGAAATTAGATGATCCGGAGTACGCCACAGCCATTGGTTTAGTTTTGTGGGGTATTGACGAAACGTCTAACTTTGTGTCTAATAAAAACAAGCAAGGAACCAAAACTGAAAGGTTGGGAGGGGCTTTCAATAAGGTTAAGGACATTTTTAAAAATTTTATACCTTAACAAATAATGATTAAAGAAGAGCTGGAAACATTTGCCACAATAAAGGTTGTTGGTGTAGGTGGGTCGGGCGGAAATTCCGTCCTTAGAATGATTGAGTCCAAATTGCGTGGAGTCGAGTTTATTGTTGTAAACACGGACGCTCAAGCGCTTGTAAATAATCCAGCGCCGGTAAAAATTCAAATTGGAAAAGAAACGACACGAGGATTAGGCGCCGGCAGTAACTATGAAGTGGGTCGCGCCGCCGTTGAAGAAAATAAAGAAGAAATTTACGAAGCGCTCAAAGGTGCCGATATGGTTTTTGTGGCCTATGGCGCCGGCGGCGGTACCGGTACGGGTGCCGGACCGGTAGTAGCGGCCATTTCCAAAGAGCAGGGTTCTTTGACTGTCGGTATTGTAACCAAGCCATTTAGTTTTGAAGGAATCAGACGCAAGAAAGTTGCCGAGCAGGGGATCGAAGACCTTAAAGATAAAGTTGACACGCTCATTGTTATTCCTAACGACCGACTTTTGCAGGTTATCGACAAGAAAACTTCCTTAACCGACGCTTTCAGTATTGTTGATGACGTTCTGCGACAGGGTGTTCAAGGTATTTCCGATCTGATTACAATGCATGGCATCATCAACGTTGACTTTGCTGACGTAAAAACAATCATGGCTGATGCTGGTTCGGCCTTGATGGGAATCGGCCGCGGTACAGGCGATAATCGCGCCATCGAAGCAGCCCGCGCCGCTATCGATTCACCACTTTTAGAGCTTTCTATCGACGGCGCCAAAGGAATTTTGTTTAATATTACGGGCGGCCCTGATTTAAGTATGTACGAAATAGACGAAGCGGCCAAAACTATTACAGAAGCGGCCGACCCTGATTCGAATATCATTTTTGGTTCGATTGTTGACGAGTCAATGTCTGGCGAAGTAAAAATTACGGTTATTGCCACCGGATTTGACGAAGATTTAGAAACCAAAAAACAGTTGCGTCCAACCTATGAAGAAAGAAGATATTCAGCTAACACGCCCCAACAGCGTCCAGTTCAAGCTCCTCAACCCCAACCCCAGCCGCAACCAATTTACAATACCTTTATTGAAAAGGAAGAAGAAGTAAAACAGGAAGAATCCGATGATGAATTAGAAGTGCCGGCTTTTATTAGAAGAAAACTCAAATAACAGGTATATAGTCAGACTTTTAGAAAACGGGACCACCCGTTTTTTTGTTGTCTTGACAACTATATTTAGTAGTTTATATTTAGAAATACGCAACATTTAGTGGAGGGGAAATGATTTGTCCTATATGTAAATCTACTAGTATTTCAGTCATTGATTCCCGTGACTATGATGCGAAAACCATTCGTCGTCGAAGGGAATGCGAAGATTGCAAATACCGTTTTAATACCTATGAACGGATTGAAGCGATTAAAATTTCCGTTATCAAACGCAATGGTCGAGTTGAACCGTTTGATCGCGAAAAAATCGCCCGCGGAATTAAAATGTCGGCTAACGATAGGATTAGCCCTGACGAGATCGAAGAAATTGTTGATAGTATCGAAAAAAGGATTATCGAATCAGGCGAGCAGAATGTGCCAACAAAGAAAATTGGTAATATGGTGATAAAAAGATTGAAAAAAATCGACGAAATTGCATATTTGAGATTTACCAGCGTATATAAAAATTTTAAAGACATCAGCTCTTTTGAACAAGAGCTTATAAAATTAAAAAAGTAAATTGAAGGGGGGATCAGTGCCAAGAACATCGGCTAAAACAGAAAAAATCAAAGAAAAACTTGTTGAAAAAGATAATCGCAAGAAAAACATTAAAGGATTGAAAATTGATCGGTTTTACACTACGCACAATCAAGATCCGTTTGACGGCATCGAGTTCGAAAAACGAACGAGCAAAATTATTAACCCCGACGGATCAATTGTTTTTGAATCCGATGAAGTTGAAGTACCGGCCGCGTGGAGTCGAACGGCTTCGGATATTTTAATTTCAAAATATATTCGCAGAAAAGGCGTTCCTCGATTTGATGAAAACGGCGACGCGCTACTAGATTCAGACGGCAATCAAAAAACGGGCAGTGAAACCTCGGTTAAACAAGTAGTTAATCGTTTGGCTGGTTGTTGGAGACATTGGGGCGAGAAATATGGTTACTTTGCCAGTAAAGCTGACGCGGCAATTTTTGAAGACGAAATGAAATACATGCTCATCAGGCAAATCGGCTCGCCAAATTCACCGCAATGGTTCAACACCGGTTTAAATTATGCTTACAAAATTTCCGGTCCGGCTCAAGGCCACTGGTACGCTGATCCAGAAGATGGAAAGCTCAAGCTTTCTGAAGATGCTTATACTCGGCCACAGCCACACGCTTGCTTTATTCAATCGGTTAGAGATGACTTGGTAAATAGTGGTGGAATCTTTGATCTAGTTACCCGCGAAGCTAGAATCTTTAAATATGGCTCTGGTAGCGGCACGAACTTTTCATCTCTTCGAGCCAAAGGCGAAGCACTTTCGGGCGGCGGTCATTCTACCGGCCTGATGAGCTGGTTGGAAATCTTTGATAAGGCCGCCGGTGCCATTAAATCAGGAGGAACCACTCGTCGTGCCGCCAAAATGGTTGTTCTAAACGTTGACCATCCGGAAATAGAAACTTTTATCAACTGGAAACATCAGGAAGAAGAAAAAGCGGCGGCCCTTATAGCCGAGGGCTACTCTGCCGGACTTGAAGGTGAGGCCTATCAAACTGTTTCAGGGCAAAATTCCAATAACACAGTCAGGGTTACGTCTGATTATATGAAGGCGGTAGAAAATGACGAGGACTGGAACTTAACTTGGCGGACACAACCAAATATTATTGCCCGAACAGTATCGGCTAGCCGACTTTGGGATGAAATTGCCAAAGCGACTTGGAAATGCGGCGACCCCGGGCTACAGTTCGACACCACAATCAACGATTGGCACACCTGCTTAGCATCAGGTCGAATCAATGCTTCAAATCCATGCAGTGAATTTATGTTTCTTGATGATTCGTCATGCAACTTAGCTTCGATGAATTTGCTAAAATTTTATCATGACGAAAGCGGTGAATTTGATATTAAAGCTTTCACTCACGCCTCACGGCTCTGGACTATTACATTAGAAATTTCTGTTTTGATGGCTCAATTTCCTTCATACGAAATTGCTAAAAACAGCTATCTGTACAGACCACTCGGGCTTGGCTACGCCAATCTTGGTGCTTTGTTGATGGTTATGGGTTTGCCGTACGACAGCGAAAAGGGCCGCGCCGTAGCCGCCGGTATCACTGCTTTGATGACGGGAATAGCTTATTCGACCAGCGCTGAAATGGCTCGAGAAATCGGTCCGTTTAAAACTTACAACAAAAATAAAAAGGACATGCTTAGAGTCATTGGCAACCACCGCAAAGCAGCATATGGTTTAGCAGATGAATTCGAAGGGTTGTCTGTCGCTCCTTGGGTTTTAGATGCTGAAAATTGCCCCGATTACATTTTGCACTCGGCCCAAGAATCTTGGGATAAAGCACTGGTCGATGGAGGAAGATTTGGCTTTCGCAATGCCCAAGTAACTCTTTTAGCCCCGACCGGCACAATTGGTCTGGTGATGGATTGCGACACAACAGGAGTTGAGCCTGATTACGCTATTGTGAAATTAAAAAAACTGGCAGGCGGCGGTTATTTTAAGATCATTAATCAATCGGTTCCGCGTGCCCTTAAAAATCTCGGCTACACAAAGAGCGCCGTTAATAAGATCGTTAATTATGTTATCGGCCACGGTTCTCTAGAAAATGCGCCGCACATCAATAATGAATCGCTGGAAAAGAAGGGGATAACGAGCGAAGATATCGCCAAAATTAACAAACGATTGGCGGGTGCATTTGACATTGCTACCCTTATTGGGAGCGAAACAATTTCGCCACAGTCACTTAAAAGGGCTGGCCTTTCGGAAGACTTTTTTTCCTTGCCAAAAGCGGACTTATTAAGCGAACTTGGTTTTTCTAAGGAGCAAATCCGTGAAGCAAACGATTTTGTCTGTGGAATAATGACAATTGAGGGAGCACCTGATCTTCAAGAAGAACATCTGCCAATATTTGATTGCGCTAATCGTTGCGGCGCCTACGGAATAAGATTTATTAAACCGGAAGGTCATATTGAAATGATGGCGGCCGTTCAGCCGTTTTTGTCTGGTGCAATTTCCAAAACCGTCAATTTGCCAAACGAAGCGACCGAATCTGACATTAGAGACATTTATATGAAGTCGTGGAAATATGCTCTGAAAGCGGTAGCAATTTATCGCGATGGATCTAAAATTGCCCAGCCCCTTTCATCAAAAGAGCAAAACAAAAAAGAAGAAGCCGAGCAACCAAAAGAGAAAGAAGTTGTTGTTGAATATCGGCCGACGCGAAAACGTCTGCCCAAAGAGAGAATGTCAATCACAAGAAAAGTCATGCTTGGCGGTCATAAAATCTATCTGACAGTTGGCTTGTACAAAGACGGCGCACCAGGCGAAATATTTATTTCAATGAGCCAACAGGGAAGTTTTGCCGCGGGAATGGCTGATTCGTTTGCTAAAATGGCTTCGATCGGCTTGCAGTATGGCGTACCGATTGAAACAATTATCAGGCAACTGAAGCACACTCGGTTTTCGCCAATGGGTTTCACTGGTGACAACGATATTCCCAATGTTTCTTCGGTGGCTGATTTCATCGCTAAATGGCTTGAGAAAAAATTTGTCTCTGGTGAAATAAAGGCCTTGCGTCTTCCTTTCGAGGACACAAATGCACCCGCTGACGAAAAACAAACAGAAATGGGTCTGTCCGAAGAAGAAAAGATTATGAGCTCGCCTGATTTAGTAAGTCAGCCACCACTGACTGAAGAGTTGGGTTTTTCAGGCGACACATGCTCTGAATGCGGCTCAAATATGATGGTGCAAAACGGTAAATGCCTCAAATGCGTCAACTGCGGGGCAACAACCGGTTGCTCGTAAAAAATGATTATATCTTACTACGGCGACGGAAAAGGAAAAACGACGGCGGCTCTGGGTCTAGCGACCCGAGCCGCCGGCCGTGACAAAAAAGTTCTTTTTGCACAGTTTATTAAGGGTGACCAAATAACGGGGGAGGACATTGCGCTTAAAAAAATTAAGCTCATCGTTCACAAAAAATTTGGCTTGGGTTTTGTTGGCATCATGGGCGATCAAAAACCCTTGCAAGACCACCAGAAGGCCGCTCTCGAGGGCCTGCGTTATATCTCAAACGCTTTTCAGAAATTCGACGTCATCATCCTTGACGAAGTCTTTGGTGCCATCGATTGCCAGCTAATCGACGAAAATGAAATATGTAAGCTAATTCAAGACATGCCAAAAAACATCGATTTAGTTTTGACCGGCCGCCCCAAAATTTCCAAATTGCTTCGGTTAAGTGATCTGGTGACAGAAATGAAAAAAATCAAGCATCCTTTCGATAAAGGTATACAAGCCAAAATCGGTATAGATTTATAAGCAACATTATTTTTTGCTATAATTTCGTTAATGAATAAAAAAATATTAATTACAGTGGTTGGCATATCAATGTTGCTTTTTGGCTGTTCGTCTTCAAATAGCCAGACCCAAGCCACGGCCACGCCCACACCAAGTCAACAAAACAGCGAAGCTAATCCATTACTTTCGACTTTTGACGGCAACACAATGATTTTGACCGATCCGGTTTTGTACGAGTATTTACAGGGAAAAAACAAAGTGCAAGCCGCCGCCACGGCCACTGTTGATGCGGCCGCTCAAAAGAAAATCGGCGCTACAGTTAAATTGTCAAAATCGTCAAAATATGGCATTGATGGACAAGTAACGATTATTTCCACCGGCACAATACGTTTTACCAATTTTAGCTATAATGGCGGTTGCGGTGCTCTAACGGCAAAGCTGACAATAAAACCGAGTGAAAAAGTTATCGCCATTTTGTCGCCATCTTTTTCAACGCCAATTTCATCTCAATCGGTCGATTTTTCTATTCCATCCAGTGTGTCACTTCTACAATTTGATTCGATAACTTTGTTTTGTCAAAATAAGGAAGATTCAGTTTCAAGCGCCGAGTTCTAACGCCTGCGCTTGACAATATCAACAAAGGGCAATAACTTAAAAAGGTGATGACCTATATTTTAATTTTTTTACAAACACTTTCTCGCTTCTTGCCGCATCCGGCTAACTTCACGCCGGTTGGGGCTGTTTCGATATTTGCCACTAAAAAATATGGTTGGAAAAAAGCCGTTGGGATTACATTGATTTCCATGATAATCAGCGATATTTTTCTAGGATTTGGCTGGTATTCCGTTTTTGTTTATCTCGGCAGTCTCTCCTACATTTTATTTGAAAAAATTTTCACCCAAAAAAAGTTTTCTCCTGTTATTTCAGCTGTGCTAGGGTCGCTTTCATTTTTTGCAATAACCAATTTGGCGGTCTGGCTCGGTCCGTGGTACACGCATGATCTAGCTGGATTCACTAAATGTTTTACGCTTGCAGTGCCTTTCTATAAAAACACCATTTTGGGTGACTTAACGTTTACAGCCGCACTGTTCGCGCTTGACTACATGGTTGGGAAAATTAAAAGGAGGAATATCTCATGGCACTTGAACTTAAAGGTGACGAATTTGACGCAAAAGTCCTAAAATCCAACAAACCGGTTTTGGTTGATTTTTTTGCTTCGTGGTGCGGCCCCTGCCAAATAATGTCGCCGATTATTGATGAATTAGCCAAACAAATGAAAGGGGAGGCGGAATTTTTTAAGGTAGATGTTGAGGCAGAGGGCGGTTTAGCCAATCAATATCAGGTTATGTCCGTTCCAACAATTTTGATATTCAACCGCGGCAACATTACTAGACAATTCAACGGTGTTGTGAGTAAAGAGGATTTAAGAAAAGCGTTACAAAAGTGACCAAAGAAATACTATTTGAAGGATTGAACAAAAATCAAAAGCGGGCCGTTGCCCATAGCGGCGGCCCGCTTTTGATAATCGCCGGCGCCGGCACAGGAAAAACAACCGTCATCACGCGCCGCATTGCTTATTTAATCAAAAAAAAGTTAGCCAAACCTTCAGAGATTCTCGCTTTAACTTTTACCGATAAAGCGGCGGGCGAGATGGAAGAACGCGTCGACCAGCTCGTTCCTTACGGTTTTGTTGATACTTGGATTTCTACTTTTAATGCTTTTGGCGACAGAATTTTGCGGGAGTTTGCCATTGATTTAGGATTGCCAATTAATTTTAAAGTTCTTTCCGAAACCGAGCAGGCAATTTTGATGAGAGAAAATCTCTATTCATTTGATCTGAAATATTTTCGTCCCTTAGCAAATCCCACCAGCCATATTGAAGCGCTTTTGAAACATTTTTCCCGCCTCAAAGATGAATTAATTACGCCTAAAGAATATTTAGATTTTGTTGAAAATCATAATTACGAAAATAATGAAGAAAAAGAAAAAGCCCTTGAGTTGGCCCACGCCTATGAGCATTATCAAGACTTAATGATTCAATCGGGAAATTTGGACTATGGCGATCAAATTTATTTAACTTATCGTTTGCTTAAAGAAAATATGAAAGTTTTGGCTGATTGCCAAGCGCGCTTCAAATATATTCTTGTTGACGAATTTCAGGATACTAATTACGCTCAATATCAGCTGGTTAAGTTTTTGGCCGACGAAAAAGCCAATATTACCGTTGTTGGCGATGACGACCAAAGCATTTACCGTTTTCGTGGAGCATCTATTTCTAATATCTTGTCTTTTAAGGACGATTACAAAGACTGCACCCAAATTGTCCTAAATCAAAATTATCGATCGGTTCAGGAAATTCTCGACGCTTCCTATAAATTAATTCAACACAATAATCCCGATCGGTTAGAAGTCAAAAATAAAATTGATAAGAAATTATTTTCCAATCAAAAAGGTCAAGCGCCGGAATTGCTTCACTGTGAAACACTTTCTTGTGAAGCCGATCAAGTAGCCACCAAAATCGAAGAATTTAAAGCAACTGGTCAATATGAATATAAGGATTTTGCCATTTTAGCTCGAGCTAATTCCCATCTGGAACCTTTTATTCAAGCATTAAATATCAAAAGAATTCCCAGCATTTTTGTTGGCGCTTCGTCACTTTTTGCTCGCGAGGAAATAAAAATGCTCATCAGTTTTTTAAAATGCCTTGTTTATCCCGACGATAATTTAGCTTTCTTTTCCTTGGCGACAGGGGAGATTTATAATTGCGATGTTCACATGCTTTCTTATTACTACGCCTTAGCTAAAAGGCAAAACCGCAATTTTACCGAAATGTTTTCGTCCGACAAACAACCGGATAAAAAAATCGAGGAAATTTTAGCTGACATTCAAAAATATCGTGAAAAATTATCTAAAAATTACCGCGCCGGCGAGCTTTTATATGAATATCTGAAAGAAAAAAATTATTTTAAAACTTTAACGGAACAGGCAACGATTGAAGCAGAAATAAAAATATCCAATATCGCCAAGTTTTTTGAACGAATTTATCAGTTTGATCACATCTCCAACGAAAAAACTGTTCACGCCTTCTTGAATAATCTAGAGCTAATTATGGAGGTTGGCGATGAAGTGGTTTCTTCGGATATCGACCCCGATTTGGATGCTGTTAATATGATGACTGTTCACGCCGCTAAGGGTTTGGAGTGGCCAATTGTTTTTATTGTCAATATGGTTACAGAGCGCTTTCCAACACGCCGTCGTCAGGACGCTTTACCGATTCCCCAAGAGTTAATTAAAGAAAAACTTCCTGAAGGGGATTTTCATCTCCAAGAGGAAAGGCGTTTGTTTTATGTCGGCGTAACACGAGCTAAGCAAAGATTATTTTTAACATCTTCTGACGATTACGGCGGCAAAAGAACCAAAAAAATCTCTCAATTCGTTTTAGAACTTTTAGATGATCCGACACTTGGAAAAATCAAACATAAACAATCGCCGCTAGAAAAAATTGAAAAGTTTAAAAAAATTGAAGGGAAGCTACTAAAAGTAAGAGACACCAGTATTTCTAAAAATGGCCAGCTATATCTATCACGCCAACAAATTGACGATTATTACACTTGCCCCAAAAAATACTATTTCGTTTCGGTTGTAAAAGTACCCCTGCCAACAGATTGGCATTTCATGTATGGCACAGCCATTCACGAGGCCCTGCAGAGATATTTTTCCAAAAAACAGCGTGGTGAAAAACCCGATCTTGATTCTTTATTGACCGATTTTCAAATTTATTTTAAAAACGAAGGATTTATTACCCGAAATCATGAAGAGCAACGCTACAAAACAGCTATCGAAACTTTAAGTCGATTTTACAGTGAAGATCAACGAACCGATCTCATTCCCGATATGATCGAAGAAAGATTTGAGTTCGCTGAAGACGGCTTAAAAATTAACGGCCGATATGATCTGGTGAACAAAAACAAGGATGGGGCAGAAATTCTCGATTTCAAAACTTCCGAAGTTAAAGATCAGGCCGAAGCTGATAGACGAATTCGAGAGTCAACGCAGATGAAAATATATGCCTTGGCTTGGTATGAAAAATATAATGAGATTCCTCAAACAACGCTTTTTTTTATCGAATCAGACAAAAAGGGGACCAGATTATTTAAAGAGCCAGATTTAGAAAAAACGCGCCAAATGATTATAGAGGTCGCCCAAGGCATCAAAGCCGAAGACTACACAGCTAAACCTGATTCACGAAAATGCAAATGGTGTCCTTATAAATTTACCTGTCCCGATTCGGCCGCATAAAAATGCTATAATAATTTTGATGAGAATAAAAATTAAAAGTTTTTTGCTTATTATTACAGTTTTGTCGATAACCGTCTCACTTACTGGCTGTCAAAACAGCTCAAATTCTAGCAAATCAACTTCAAGTACAAACACTAAATCAGCCCAAGAAGCTGGCGCCTTTTATTATGCCGATCAGTCAAGCGGTTCAATCGAAATTAAAGAAGCCGTCACCAAAACTGTGGCCAAGCGGTCTAATTTATTTAAAACAGATGATGCCGAAGCGGCAGATAATTCATCCGGAGAAACTATCTTAAAAATCCCATCGACAGGTAAATCACTTAAAATTTTGCCGGATGGACGGTTTATTTATATCGCCAATATTAACGAAAAGGGTAGCGGTACAAATGTTTCGGTTTTCGACGCCAAAACTAATAAAGTAGCTGTGGTTTACGAGCCAAAGGATGGTTTTGCTATTGACGATTTTGTTTTGAGTCCAAAAGGGAATTTAATTGCCACGTGGGACGTAAAACTTTCCGAGAAAGGCAAATTATTGGGCGGCCAATCACGAGTAATTCAAGTCGATCTTAGCACTTATCACTCCAAAACTCTCGTTGCATCACAATCGCTCAACGGAAATTTTAGCAGTGAAAACTTATCTTTAATGCAATTCATTCTCGATCCAAGCGTTTGTTTGCAATATCCGATTTTTTACGATGTTAATAATAATGTTTTTCTCGATACTTTTTGCCCCAATGCCGTTGAAGGATTTGGTTGGGGAGGCGGAATCTCTTATGTTGACCAAAATACTTTAAAAATCGTTTCTTACGAACCATTAAAAATCGGTTCGTATTCGTATATGCCAACAATTTCGTCTGATGGCAAAACAGCCGTTGTTGTCAGTCCGACAGAGCCGCTGGTTGCAACACGCAAGGCATCTGACTTTGCTCAAAAAAATCCCGACGAAATATATTTGCTAGATTTAACAACTGGAGAAAAAACACTTGTCTTTAAAGATTTAAACTCTTTTGTTTCCGCCGCACCGCTGATTTCAAATGATGGCCAATATATTGGCGCGACAATAAAAAATAAACAAAATAACGAATATTACACCCTATCTATTAATGTTAAGAACAAAACATCTGTCCAGATTAAAGCTGATGCTAAGTTTCGCGCCTCAAACTTTACCAATAGCGGAATGATGTTGATGGTTCACTATACAGACGATTTAAAGGCGGGCGTTTCGTTCTTGGGCTCTACGCCAAGCGCTTTTTTAGCCAGCGATGTCATGCTGGCTGATCCCAAAACTGGAGAGGTCAAAAAACAAGCCAGTTTCCCCGATAACAGCGTTCCAACGGCTGAAAATGTTCCCACGCTCAACCAAGACGCCGCTAATGTAAAAACAACGGTTGACGAAAGCGCTCAAGCAAAAAGTTCTTCTAGTATTCCAAGCAATACTCAAGTTTCAGCTTGGACACCAGACAAGTCGCAAATAGTATCGGAAAATAAAGCAACCGCTTTCCAGTCATCTTTCAAATCTTCCGATTGCACTAATGGTTGTATTGATATGACAAAGCCAAATATGATGGGCTATTATTTCAAGCCTGGTTCAACCGAAGCCGTTTACACTGTTATAACGCCGGACGGTGTTAAAAGAGAAATGACAGTTGAAGAAGTAATAAGATGGAAACTTGATAATTCGAAGGAACTGTCGGATGAACAATGCGATAAATTTTTTATTGCCACAAATGGTGGATATACCGAAGACAACGATATTCGTAACCCATGGTCAAAATTGACTTATAGGGATGCGCAATTTTATCATTGTTTTGATTCACCGCTTTATCTTTACCCCACCAGAGCAACTTCAGTTTCTATTAGTTCAGGTAATGCCGTTTACAACACGAATCCAATTGATAAAAACGGACACTGGAACGTAACGGCCACTGTCAACGGACAGCTTTTTTCAGAAGGCCAAATTTACAATAATATTAAATATGATTATAAAGGCGCTAATTTAAACCCTCCTAAAAACGGCGTTGTTGTTGAAAGCGCTAATTTAGCTAAAGGGTTAACAGAATATGCCCACAATCTGAAACTAAATGAAAGAGAAACAAGGGATTTTGTGACCTTTTGGCAAAAGAAACTAAAAGGACTGGGCCCATATATTCAAATATCTCACTATCCGTTAGCCGAAGCGGAAAAAATACTCAATTTAGAAATTTCGCCAAAACCAGATACCTTTATTCCGATCGTGATGTACTTTCGCCCGTTGATGGCAAAAATCAACTTGCCCGAGCCAAATTTTGCCGAAATTCCGTTTCGAAATGGTTTTACGGCGTTAGATTGGAGTGGCCGAGTTGATAAAAATCTCCCTTAATTTTAAAAAGTTCTCTTAGACTTAACTGAATTTGTATTGACAGGTATGAAAACTAGACTAATATTTTAGTCAGTTGAATCTGCAGACATGAAGGAGGCGATCCTCTTGTCGAAAGACGAGAACGGAGAGGCAAAAGAACGCAAAGTTGACATTTGGGACCTGCTGATATTCTTGATTTTAGCAGGTCTTGTTGTTTTCTCGGTTGTCTTTGCGGACGTACTGACGCATTAGGCGTTAGCGCTTCGAAAACATCAAGGGCTCGTTGCGTGTACACACGCAACGAGCCCTTTTCTTATGGCCTACTAAGAGGCGGAACTCGGCTTCGGCCGTACGTACAACTTCTGCACAGCGCCAAGAAGTTGCGATTTAGCGCAAGCGGGCCGATCCGTTTGGTCAACGAGATCTTCGAGTGTGTCCTGGTCAACGAGATGAGATAGTAGCTTGACAGCTTTTGCGGCTGTCTCGCCTTTGCCATTCAAAGCGAGAACGAGATGCCTTTTCGCTCTCTTGCTGTCGTCGACCTCCACAAAAAAGTGACCAAGAAGGAAATGCGCTCTTGGTGATGTAAGGAGAAGATCGTCTGACAGCTGACAAACGATCTCTGGCGACAGTTCGTTCACGTGAACAAACGACAGCAACGAACGCAATGCTATCGTTTGATTTCCGCTCTGCCTTAATGCAAGCGGAATAAGAACAGACAGAATCTCATCAGCGAGATCTTCGTCATCATTAACAGCGATTTGTCCCAGATCGCGGATTGACGCCAGCGTGCATTTTCGACGCAAGCTGACGTCGATAACAACCATTGCAAGGACATTCCCTGCTACCAAGGCAAGCGTTACCATGATAGCTACTGTTATCTTGTAGAAGATGGCAATGCCCACACAAAGCAATGCTATGTTGAAACCCAGCACAAGTCCGGGAAGCCACCAAAGGGGCTTGCGTTCAAAAACCACGTTACCCTTAGCGGCTTCGATACGAAACCTGACCTGCTCGGATTTCGACCGTTCCACTTTGACCGAACCTCCTTTCAAGGTTCGCGCGTAATACTGACAAAATCGTACCTCTTGGCCTACCTTTGTCAAGAAGATGGACTTGGTGTCCGATCTGTCTGGCGAAATTTATATCTGTTAAAGGTTTAATAAGCAAAAAATATTTCGTTCTCTTCGAGACTATATTGAAATCAAAGCCGTAATATAATACGTTATTATCAACGAATAAATCTTAGCCAAATTTAAGTTAGGAGGATTATGTGGAAAGTAAAAAATAGTGAAGCGCACGCTCCTTGCGGCGGAATATATGGATTGGCCTTCGTTGGCGCCGCGGTTTATTTCATTCAGCACTCTAGCACGTTTTGGATGGGAGTTTTGGGCTTTTTGAAAGCCATTGTTTGGCCAGCAATATTAATGTATAAAATTCTCGAGCTTCTAAAATTTTAAAGGAGCAATATGTTTAACGAAAATGGCAATATGATACCGCCAGAAGGAGATCCTGACCCAGATCAAAAAAATATCACCGGAGTTAGCATTCTTAAAGCCGCAGAATTTATGCCACCAGAAAACGCTGCAAAAGTCAGAGAGTGTCAACAAATATACCAGCAATACGTTGACATAAAAGACATGACAATAAAAATGAAAATTTATAATGCAAAAACTGCCATTTGTAAGCAGTGGCTGGAAAGCTATGGTAAAGATATCCGCCACACGGCTTTGTTTCACCTGCTAACAGATAGCTCTATACCCGAAAGCGAACAGCAAACAATTAAGGCCGATCATGAATCCGGTATTATCTACAGTTTTTTTACTGGCGAATTTCGAAATTGGATTGAAGAAAAAAATGAGCCAGATCAAACATCCGCATCTTAGGAAAAAATAAGTAAAATCACGCTCGTAGCGTATAATAAAATCTTAATAACATTTGAGGTACTTGCGAATTAATGTTAATCTTTTCATTATAAGGAATAATTATGATAGAAATTTTTCGAAATATGTGGCGAAGGAAGTTTAGGACCGTTTTAACAATTTTTGGTATTGTTATCGGAATTTTTGCGTTTACCGTAATGGGTTCAATGGCCCTGAAATTAAACAAAATGATCGACGGTGGAAAAAAATATGTCACCGGTCAAATTTCAATTATGCCCAAAGGTACTGATTACGCTACGGGACAAGTTGGCGCAATGCTTCCGGTCGACACATTAAATAAGATTGCTCAAGTAGAAGGCGTCAAAGATGTCGCTGCTGGTGTCGAGCTATCTTTAGATGAACCCAACCCGGATAATCCAACAAGCGGAGTGAACTTTGGTATCCCGCCCACAATCGAAGCAGTTGATACAAGCTCAAACTTCCGCAATGTCAACTGGACAAGTATGGCAATGAAAGATGGCAAGATGGTTGAAAAAGGAGATAGTGAAGATTCGATTACGATCGGTTATACAATCGCCCTTGATAAGGGCTGGAAGGTTGGGGACACGGTTACGATTCGCAATCGTCAATTTAAAGTCGTTGGAATTTCCGACAAAACGATGACCGGCCCAGACTACTATGTGTTTATGCCGCTAAAACCAGCGCGCGAATTATATATCGAAGCCAACCCATTCTTAAAATCACTCAAAGAACAGTCTGAAAAAGCGGCTAATATTTCGCAAAGTGAATTGGCCTCACTGCCAGCTGATTTACGTCAGCAATTAATTCAAGCCAAAACATTCAAGGTTGAAGATGTCACCTCAATGGCTGCTGTTTCTTGGAAAGAAGGTGCTAATTCCGAAGAGGTAGCAAACCGAATAAAAGATCAGTTCAAAAACGATGTTATTGTTCTTTCGCCAGATAAAATGGGCGAGCAAATTGACAAAGCCACCGCTACAATGAACGCTATCATTTTGGGAAGTGCGCTACTAGCTTTGATTGTAGGTCTTTCTTCGATCGTCAACACGATGGTCATGTCAATTTCCGAAAGAACAAAAGAAATTGGCATAAAAAAAGCTATTGGCGCTTCGCCGTTTTCAATCGCCCTTGAATATACCCTTGAAGCCGGAATTATCGGTTTGGTTGGCGGAGCAATCGGTATGGGACTGGGCGTTTTAACCGCAGGCATCATGAATGCCAAAATGGCCGAAAAAGGTGCTGAAATATTTTTAATTCAAGGAAATTTTCTGATTGAAGTAATAATCTTTTCTTTTGTTGTCGGAATTATTGCCGGCGTAATACCAGCCATTAGGGCGTCAAAACTAAACGTCGTTGATGCAATGAGGGAATTATGAGAGAAAAAATTATTGTAAAAGCTGAAGGTATAAAAAAATCTTACCGAATGTCAAAAAAGAATGTCGTGCATGCTCTACGTGGAGTTAACATAGAAGTTTCTGAAGGGGATTTTTCCGCCATAGTTGGCCCTTCTGGTTGCGGCAAATCAACTTTAATGCATATTTTAGGTCTACTGGATCGTCCTGATGAAGGGCATCTCGAGATTGACGGCGTTAATATGTCAAAATTAAAAGAAAAAAACGCTCATAAAATCCGCTCTAAAAAAATCGGGTTCATCTTTCAGGGCTTCAATCTCGTCCCCACACTGACGGCCCTTGAAAATGTCACCTTAGCCGGAAAATATGGCGGTTTAAAAAAATCGGAAAGGATGGAAAAAGCTAAGAATCTTTTAAAATTACTTGGTTTAGAAAAAAGAATGAGCCACAAGCCAAACGAACTTTCTGGCGGCCAGCAACAAAGAGTTGCTATTGCCCGGGCTCTCATTAACGACCCTACTATAATTTTAGCCGATGAGCCGACCGGAGAACTCGACACAAAGACTTCGTTGGAAATCATGAAAATCCTCAAAGATTTAAATAAAAATCAAAACAAAACTTTCTTGATTGTCACGCACAATATGGAAGTCGCCGCGCAATGCAAAAAGATTATTAAATTAAAAGACGGCCTAAACTCCCGCTAAAATAATAAATTTTTGCCCGAATAACTAAAAAGGAGGGGGAGACATGGAAGATTATCTGGCTAATTTAAGCAAAAATTTGCCGCAGTTGCCAAAAAGAGTCAAGGAAATAATCGTCAGATATATTCCTTTGATGATTATCGTTTTTTATGTATCTATAATTCCGTCATTTTTTGCACTCACAGCTTTCCATGTATTACCACTGAACGATTTAGTCCCCAGAAAATTCTTTTATCTATTCATGCCAATGGGCTATTTGATTTGGGGGGTTTCGTTGATTGCTATAATTATGAGATTTTCTGCTATTAAAGGATTAGAGGCAAGAAAATTAAGTGCATGGCGAA
Source organism: uncultured Candidatus Saccharibacteria bacterium (assembly GCA_964580065.1). Classification (GTDB taxonomy): domain Bacteria; phylum Patescibacteriota; class UBA1384; order UBA1384; family DTJR01; genus CAZIOI01. Next base: position 43,749 of record CAZOJE010000002.1, on the reverse strand, counting down.
TCCTTTTTTACGCTACACTGATTAGCGCTGTTGGTGACTTGGTTGCAAGTGATTTTATCACATTAATTGTTAGTCTTATTATTTCGCTATATTTCCTATTTCAGATCAAGGATTTTTATATCAACTAGGCATCTCAAAATAAAATTCTGCTTTTAGCATATTTTTTAGTATTTGCTATAATTAATTTTAAGGAGGAAGATGAAAAATATAGGGAAATGGTTATTTATTGTAGGTATCGTCTTGTCGGTTGCGTCAGGATATATTGATTGGTCACCCATGCCAGTCGTTTTAATGTTACTCGGGTTCATTGTCGGCTTTGTTAATATCAACGAAAAAGAAGCGCAGAAATTTTTAATAGCATCAATTACCTTGCTCGTTGTGGGTACAGCTGGAATTAGCGCACTTTTTTCTACAGGCAGTCTCGGTGGAGTCGTTCAGCTCATTCTTAATGACTTTGTTTCCTTTGTTGCCGCATCGGCTTTTGTTGTTGCAATAAGAGAAATAATCCACACTGAAAGTGAAAAAAGTTAAAAAAAATCTATCCTTCGATAGCGTCATTGTGGGCGCCATTTGCCTACTTATGTTTGGGGCGGCTTTTTTTGTCAATCGAAATTCCTCTACGCTGAAATCATACGAAGATGAAAATATGTCTTTTAGCTATAATGGCAACTTCAGCTTAGATGAAACGAGTTTTGACAATATAAAGCTGATTACAATCCAAAATAACAGCAACAAATTAATCGAAATAGCCGCAATCCAAACCGACGCCCAGTCAAAAGATCTCAAGCAGGTTATTTTAGATTCCTATCCGCAAATCACCAGAAGCGATCTAAAAAAGAATTTGAAACTGTCCGCCGAAGGATATGAATTTAGCCAGATCGTTTCGGGCGATAGAATAACTTACAATTACTTCAAAAAAGACGGCCTGATCGTTCTAGTTAAATTTTACGACACCTATTATGACCAAACTAATACGTTCATAAGCCGAAGCAATCTAAACTTTTTAAAAGATTATTACAGAATCATCAACTCGCTCGAGATTAGCCAGAACTAATTTCGCTCTAAAATAAATGACCCCGGCTCAATATATCCACTATAACCCTTGAGGCCCCCAAGTGTTGATTTTTTACCGACAAATGTGCCCGGATTTAAGACGCATTTGCAACCCGTTTGGCTGTTATCGCCAAAAATCGCCCCAAATTTTCTTAATTTTGTGTCATATCGATCTTGACCGTCCTTAACTTGAATTGTTTTAGCGTCTTCATCGAAAAAATCGAATCTGATATTGGCAAAGATCGTACTGGCGGCAATATTGGTATTACTTCCGACGATAGAATCGCCAATGTAATTAAAATGCGACGTCCAGGCATGGTTCAGCAAGATAGCATTTTTAATTTCACAAGAGTTGCCAACGATACAATCATTGCCGAGAATTACATTTTCGCGGATAAAAGCCCCCGGACGGATTTCGCAATTATTAGCGATGATCACATTTTCGCCAATAAAAGCGCCGGGGAAAATTTTAGTATTTTCACCGACGTAAACGTTTTTTCCTTCGATAAAAGCCCGAGGAAATCTCTCGTTTAAATCTATTTTTTCTGATTTTTGAAAAAATGATTTAAGATATGATTCAAGATTCCTCACCGTTTCCCAAGCCGGTTTGTTGGATAAGAAAACGTCTTTAAACTCAAATTCGCTTAAATCAAAAAAATTTTCCGGATAAAATTTTTCCATTTTACATCTCCTTTAGTATAAAAATATCTGTCTACAAAAAGAATAATATTGAAAAAATATCCTAATTTGCAGTCTCGGCATTGATAAAACCGACAAAAAAGATATAAACTTATATTTAGGAGAAAACAATGCCAGAAACAAAAGGATATGTCCCGGAAAATTATCAAGAAGGGACGGAAATAAATAGCGAGTCAAACGTTGAGCGAGCACGCGAAGTTAGGAAATTTATGGAGAGTGAGTTCGGTATTAAAGACTTATCTATGAGCGAATGGCTTTATCTTAAAAAACTGACGCTTCAAGTTGTAAAAGAAGATAATCAGCGCCGCGAATACGAGGAAAAAACTCGTCGGAAGCTGAATGAAGGTGTGTTTTTAAACATAAATCTTGAAGTTACTATGCGTTGGCTAAGTGATCTCTATGGCCTAGATTTAACCCAAATTAACCGAGATTTTTTTGATTCCCATTATTATCCTTATGGCGAAAATACCGTGACAGATTTGAACACAGGCGAACGGTTTATTTACAGACAGTTTGATCCAAGCCGCCCTAAAACAGTAAGCACCGGCACAAAAAATTCTCGCAAGCCAGATATGGGGAGAATGGCTGCTTTAAATGAAGCGCTGGAAAAAGATCGCCAATTAACAGAATTGGGACACGAAACGAAATTGACACATGCCATCAACCAAGAAATTGTCCACTTAATCAAAACCGCTAGAGAAGAGGCCAAACAGATGTGAAAACGAATGTTTCAAATAAATATGAGCAACGCAATTGAAATTAAAAATTTAAAGAAATACTTTGGCAAAAACCACGCCGTCGATGATATTAATTTATCGATTGAAAGGGGAGAGATTTTTGGTTTTTTAGGCCCTAACGGCGCCGGCAAAACTACAACAATGCGCGCCATTATGGATTTTATTACGCCAACTAGCGGAACAATTACGATCGACGGTTTAGACTCAAAAAAAGACTCTGTCGAAATAAAAAGAAAAATCGGTTATCTGCCTTCCGACAGCTATTTTTACGGCGGTTGGACCGGTAGAGAGCACATGGACTTTGTTAGAGGATTTTATGGGATAAAAACCAACCCGACTGAATTAATAAAGAAACTAGCTTTTGATTCACGCAAAAAAGTCAAAAGTCTCTCAACTGGTAACAAACAAAAACTGGGTATAATTTTGGCTTTAATGGGAAATCCGGATATTTTAGTTTTGGATGAACCGACGAGGGGACTAGACCCAATTTTGCAAAACGATATTTATGAGATTTTAAATGACTATAAAAAAGCCGGTAAAACTGCTTTTGTGTCTTCACATAATTTGCCAGAAGTTGAGAAGATTTGCGACCGTATTGCTATTATAAAATCCGGAAAAATAATCAAAACCACCACGATCCAAGAAATAAAACAACTAAAAATCCACTTTGTGACGGTTGTCTTTCCCAAAAAAATTCGAGGTGATCAAATCGAGAGCGATGATTGTGAAATTATTCGCAAAATTTCGGACGGATATATCGTAAAAGTAAAAGGAGAAATTGGCCCTTTCCTGAAAAGAATCGCCCCATATGAAATAAAGGACATAGAAGTTGCGCATGCCAATCTTGAAGAAATATTTTTAGAATATTATAAAAAATGATTAATATTATACTAAAAAGCTTAAAACAAAGACGCCTATCTATTATAATATATAGCTTATTTTCTCTTGCAATGCTCACGCTTTACAGCTCGCTTTTTCCGTCATTTCAAGCCGAAAGTCAATCTTTTTCTGAAGTCTTTAAAAACTTGCCTGAAGCGATTTCAAAAGCTTTTGGCATCAACCAAACAACCTTCTTCAACTATTACGACAATTTTCTTTCAAGCGAATTTTATTCACTGACTTGGCCGCTTGTTTTCTCAATTTTATTAATATCTTCAGCCGGAAATGCTATCGCCGGAGAAATTGACAAAGGTACAATCCAAATCCTACTTGCAATGCCTGTTTCAAGAATGAAATTATTTTGGTCAAAATATCTGACAGGACTTTTAGAGCTAATAATTTTCATTGCAACTTCTACCCTCGCCGCCGTGCCAATTGCCTTATTTTATGACATTTCATTTAACCATACCTCTATTTATCTAATCACTATATCCGGCGCACTATTCGGTTTAGCGGTTTATTCTATAACATTCATGCTCTCGGCAATTTTTTCTGAACGTTCAAGGGTATATGCAATTTCCGGAGCGCTCCTTGTCATAATGTATGTTGCTAATATTTTCGCTTCTCTTAAAGAGAGTTGGTCAGATTTGAAATATATTTCTTTTTTCCATTATTTTAATGCTAGCGCCATTGTTACTGATCAAAAAATTGAGCCGATCTCGATTATCATTTTCTTGAGCATTAGTTTAATCTTCACAATATTAGCTCTAGCAATTTTTTCTCGCCGCGACATTGCAGTTGAATAAAACATAGAATCAGATAAATTAACCAACTATATTGCTTTTTTTACGAAATTGTGGTATAGTGTAGTCGAAACTGCATCAGTCATATAAAGTATGGCTGGAGCCCAACGATAGTTTCTTATTGAAATCTACGCTCTGGGTCAAAGGTCGAGCAGGATTAAAATTAAGGATCAAAATGACAAAGAAATTATACGTTGGGAATCTCCCATATAAGACTACCGATGAAGATCTCAAAGAGATCTTCGGTAAAATCGGTAATGTCGAAAGCGCTGCAGTTGTTACTGACAAATTCAGTGGCAGAAGCAGGGGCTACGGTTTCGTCGAAATGGCTGATGAAGATGCTGAAAAAGCAGTTCAACAGCTCAATGGAACTGAAATCGAAGGCCGCGCTATCATTGTCAACGAAGCAAGACCAAAGGAAGACCGCGGTGGAAGCTTTGGTGGCAAAAGAGATTTCAGATAAATATCGACCAATAAAACAAGCCCTCGCATTTGCGGGGGCTTGTTTTATGTTTGACACGTTCGACATTCGTTCGGTATTATAATGCAGTAGATATAAAAAATATAAATGAAAACAGGATTAGACATTATTATCATCATCGGCGCCGTTACACTTGGTTTGATAGTGGGGATTATTACGTTTATCTTACTGTCAAAAAAACAACGGGGAAACAATGAGTCTGTTGAGGGTATGATTTCGAAACTATCAATTGAGGCACTTGACAAAAATAGTCAAAGATTTTTATTAATGGCCAAAGAAGTGCTCCAAGGACAAAAAAATGAAATGGCTATTGATCTCGACGGCAAAAAGAACGCTATTAATAATTTGATTGACGAGATCAGAAAAGATTTAAAGAAAAACGAGGAAAAGCTCATCAAAACAGAAGAGGAAAGAATCAAAAGCTTCTCAACCTTACAAACAGAGCTCGAAAGCTACAAGAAGATTACTGGCGAACTAAAAATTAGCACCGATAAGCTAAAAAATCTTTTGTCAAATAATCAGATGCGCGGCGCTTTTGGCGAACAAATTGCCGAAAACCTGCTTGAAATGGCAGGGTTTGTTATCGGCAAAGATTTCTCTCGAAATGAGACTCAAGCGACTCAAGACACCAGGCCTGATTTCACGATTTTTCTCCCCGACAGAACTAAAATAAATATCGATGTTAAGTTTCCTTACAATTCTCTCGTAAAGTCCCTAGAGGCCGAAAATAACGCCGATAAAAAAAGGCATTTTCTAACTTTTAAACAAGATGTCAAAAATAAGATCAAGCAAGTGTGCACCCGTGATTATATTAATCCCGAAGAAAATACCGTCGATTTTGTTATTCTTTTCATTCCTAATGAAATGATTTTTTCTTATATTTATGAAAACATGGCCGATGTTTGGGAAGAGGCGATGAAGAAAAAAGTTGTTTTGGCTGGCCCGTTCAGTTTCACGGCAATTTTGCGTATGGTAAAACAGGCCTACAGCAATTTCCGCTACCAAAAAAATATTCATCACATTATCGGACTAATTCAAAAATTCGATGACGAATATCAAAAGTATTCGCAATCCGTAGATCTTCTAGGTGACAGAATTGCTTCAGCCAGTAAGCAATTTGACGTTGTATCAACAACAAGGACAAGGCAACTTACCGGCGTTGTTGATAAAATTAAAAATCAAAGTGCTCTTGAAAAGCCGGAAGAAGATCAAATTCAAATAACCGGCTAGGGTTACTAGGGTCTGCTAAATGGAAATAAAAATCTTAAAAGAAAACGATGATTATTTGATCATCTCTAAACCGGCCGGCATATCCGTTCATGATGGAGCTGGTGGAAAACAATTCACGATCGTGGATTGGCTTTTGCAAACCAGACCAGAAATTAAAACGCAAACGTGGCTGTCAAAAATTCGGCCGGGAATAGTTCACCGTCTAGATAAAGAAACCTCGGGTCTTTTAATTTTAGCCAAAAATCAAAAAACTTTAGATTTTTTTCAAGCCCAGTTTAAAAGTAGGGAAGTCGAAAAACATTATCTTGCTTTGGTTCTTGGCTCACCGCCGTTTAAAGAGAGATCTATTGATGCCTTTATTCGACGTGATCCCAAAGATCGCAAAAAACAAAAAATTGATCTTTTGAATTTTGGTTTAGATGAAATAGAGCGAAAAAAATCGGCTACACGCTATAAAGTAATCGAGCAATTTAAATTTGATGGTGAAATGTTGAGTTTATTGGACGTGCAAATTTTGACCGGCCGAAAACATCAGATTAGAGTCCACATGCAATATGAGGGGTGTCCAGTCATCGGCGATCCGGTTTATAACAATAAAAAGTCAAAAAGGATTTCAAAAAAGCTTGGTCTCGACCGACAGTTCTTGCATGCAATAAGCTTGAAGATAAGGGATTTAGACGGAAACGTTGTTTGCCTCCAAGACGATTTACCCGAAAATTTGGCTGGTTTTTTGAACAAATTAAAAATTGAAAAATGATAAAGAAGAAAAATTATTGGTTTAATAATGTCTCTAAGCCAATCATTGGTCTAGCCCCGATGCACGCTGTTTCAAAAAGCCCTTTGCGCCTTCTCTGCCGCAAAGCCGGTGCTGATGTAGTTTATTCAGAAATGGTTGCTGCTGAAGCCATAATTCGTCGCATTCCTCAAGCATGGCAAATGATGCATTTTGAGCCGGAAGAACGACCAATCATCATTCAAATTTTTGGCGACAATCCTCAAACCATGGCCGAAGCGGCAAAAATCATTGAACAGGAATTTATTCCGGACGGAATAGATATTAATTTTGGTTGTCCGGTTCAAAAGGCCGCCAAGCAAGGATTTGGCTCTATTCAACTTTCTGATTCAGAAAAAGCGGCAGAAATTGTCGGCGCGATAAAATTAGTCGTTAAAAAAATTCCTATAAGCGCAAAAATAAGATTAGTTTCAAAAAATATTCAAGATAGTTTGAATTTTATAAACAAAATTAAAGAAGCGGGGATTGATATGATTGCCGTTCACGGTCGTACGCCGACACAAAAATATCACGGGCAAGCTGACTGGAAGGCAATTCAACTTATAAAAACAAATTTCCCCGACCTTGTTGTCCTTGGAAGCGGGGATATCGACAGTCTCGAAACTTTAAGAGAAAAAATTGATGGGCTTGAAGGCGTTCTCATTGGCCGCGCCGCCAAAAGAAATCCCGAAATTTTTATTGAATTATCGGCCATTAAAGAAAGTAAATCGTCCTAGCTCTTGAAATATTTCTTTTTTTAAATTAGATTTTCCTTGACCGGCCATCTCACGACCACATTCGAGGAGGGATATTTCGTGTCTCACGGAAGTAAGCCAGTCAGCAAGCCCCAGACGCATTTGCATCGTCGTGTCCAAACAGCTCGAAAGAGAAAGCCGGATTTCCGTGCCGAAGTCACGGTTCGTCCTCCCCGGTACTTTCAGCAAGGTGCTAACCATCTGATCGGCACCATCGCCAGCAGGAACGGGAAGCGGAAGGGAGAGAAGGTGTTTGTCGGATCCGCATTTGTCGGCAGGATTATCGGTTGGATAAAGATGGGTGATGGCCGCTACGTCGAGCTTACCGCGACCCTATCTCCTCAAAGTACGTCGAAGGGGCACTGCCCATACAGGGTCAAGAGCATCACGAGGATCGCGTTCATCGTCGGAGCGTCGTAGTCCTCGCACGCCTTTCCGGGGCCAACAATTGGCCCCTTTTCCTTTGGCTAATTATTCACTGATTTCAATTGCCCCAACCGGACAATCAGCTGCAACTTGATCGAGATCGCAATCGCGATGATCTTCCACGCCTTCCTTAACGTGGCTGAAACCATCTTTTATTTCAAAGCACTGCGGGCAGGTTGAGGCACACATCCCGCAGGCAATACATTTGTCTTTGTCAACAGTTATTTTCATTTTTCTCCCTTTTTATTTACAAATACCATTTTTAGACAGATTAAGAAAGGATCTCGGCACCTATTGACACCTGATAATTAAATGATAGCTTAATCTTAATAAACTCAAATGGAGAAATATGATTAAAAAAATTGTGCTTTCATTGTTTGCAGTTTTAATCTTACCTTCTGCAGTCCTCGCCGCCGATATCAAAGCAGACGATTCTGTAAATATCGATCAGCCACTCAAAAACGCTTATATATTTGGTTCAACAGTTAATATTAATTCCGATATGGCTGGAGACACAGTTACTTTCGGTAGCGATATTTATAGCGAAAAAAATATTGAAAAGAATTTATTTACAGCAGGCGGAACGATCAAAATCGACTCTCCTGTAGGTCAAAATCTAAGAATTTTTGGCGGCACTGTCACTGTTAATGGCCCCGTGAGTGAAGATGAGATTATTTTTAGCGGCACTTTCACTTCGACAGATAAGAATATTGTTTCGGGCGATTTAATTGTTAACGCCGGAAATGTCAACGCAAATGGAACCGTAAAGGGAAAGACAAAAATTAATGGTTCAAGCGTTGCAATCTCTGGCAAATATTCAGGTGACGTGGAAATAAATGCCGAAAAAATAAAAATTGCCGATAACACAGAAATCAGCGGAAAATTAGTCTACGCTAGTAAAGAAAGTGCTGATATATCATCTGCGGCAAAAATTGGCTCTATTGAGCAAAAAGAGTTCAATCATGGCAAAACTCGCCAAAATAACGGTTTTGACTTTCTGGTTCGCGTCATTGGTTTATTCATTCTTGCAATTGTTTTGACTTACTTTTCACCAAAATTCACAGGTCAAGCAACCACAATAGCGCAAAATAATACCGTCAGATCAGCTCTGCTCGGTTTTTGCTATCTGTTCTTGGCGCCAATAGCAATAATAGTGATTATTTCCACTTTAATTGGCATGATTTTTGGCTTTAGCTTGCTCTGCCTTTACATCCTTTCGTTTTTCATTGCCGCCGCTATCGCCGCAATATTCACGGGCAAATTAGTTATCGGTTTGATTAATCGAAAGCCCCTAGAATCAAATTGGCTGGTTTGCTCGGCTGGGGCTGTTATTTTTATTCTCCTTGGCTACATTCCAGTGTTCGGTTGGTTCGTAGATTTTTCCCTTATAATTATATCGCTAGGCGCGATATTATTAGCAATCTTTGAAAAGCAAACAACGCAAATGTCTCCGATATCAGATAAAAAAGAAGTGCCAATAAAAATGACTAAGCTTGAATCGATTAAAACTCCTGTAAAAAAGACAACTATAGCAAAAGTAAAAAAATCAAATGCCGTCACAAAACCAAGAAAAAAATAATATTATCTCGATCATAGTCGTCCTAATAATGTCGTTCATTCTTTTTGTGCTCTCTTTGCTTATTTATGGATTTAATATTCCGTGGTATTTTTAGCTTATGAGGCTCAAAGTCTTTACAAAGGCATTCAATGATTTCACCGAAATAGATAAATTCATCGTTGTTCCAAAAAAAATTTGGAATGATATCGAGATAGGTGAGCAAGCTCTAAACATAAAGGGCACTGCCATAAAAGTAAGAATTTATGATATTCCTTGCGACTGCACTGGCGCAATGCACTCTCATCGGTTAATTGACTTAAGAAATGTTTGGGATAAACTCAAACTTCAAGATAAAGAAGAAGTTGAAGTAAAAAAATGATCAAAAAAGTTCAATTTATTCCCTACAAAATTGTTGAGGGAAAGCCATTATATTTTGTCGGCCGTGCAACGCACAACGGGCTCTGGAGACTTCCAACCGGCCATGTTGGTGATGGCAAGGGTTGTGAGCAAGAATCATACATTGAAGGCGTCAAAAGAGAGCTAATCGAAGAACTAGGCACCAGCCAATGGCGTAATTTCTTTTATACAGGCCAGACAAATAATTTTGTGGCAAAAAATAGTAGTGACCCAAAAAGAAATGGCGAGGTAAAAGAATTAGCTTTTGCTTTTGATATAACGGGGAGCCAGCTTAATGTTGACAAAAAAGAATTCAGCCAATATGAATTTTTGGAAAAAGACAAAGCGGTTGAAAAACTAGAATACGTATGGCACAAAAGTTCTTTGCTCAAAACTAACGAAACGATCGTAAATCAACTTTACCCCAAAATATTTATAATCTGTGGTTCCGCCGGAGCGGGGAAGGGCGCTATTACTCAAGCCCTTTTAAAAAATAGAAAACTCAATTTAGTCAAAGCAAGAACAGTCACCACACGAGAAAAGCGTCCTAACGAAAGTTCTGAAAGGATTTTTGTTGACAAAAAAAAGTTCAACCAAATGGAAGCAAACGGCGAGTTGATTGAAAAAAACTGCTATAACGGCAACTGGTATGGTGCTTCAAAAAATGAAGTTGATAATATTCTTGGGCTCGGCAAAAATGCGTTAATGGAAATTGATTTAAACGGCGTTCGAAGTTTTAAAAAATTGTTTGCAAACGTATATGCTATTTTCCTAGAGGTAGACCTTAAAGATTTAAAAAAACGTCTCGTCAAACGGGCAACGGAGTCACCAGAAGCTATTGAAAAGAGAATGGAGATTGCTAGAATCGAAATACGTCATGCAGGTATCTGCGATAAAATCGTCAAAAATATTGAGGGAAAAATGGATCTGGCGGTAAAAGAAATTGAATCAATTATAAGGAGTCAAAATGGCTAAAAAAAATAATAATTCTGGGGCTTTTCTAATCTTTGTCGCAATTGCCGGTATCATATTAGGCGTAATTTTAATTGCTTCGCCCGAAAAAACATCGGCGCCGACACAAGATACTAGCTCACAATCAACAGTCGGAACAGACGAGAAGCTAATTTATAGAGATGATGCGCCATATATAGGCAAGAAAGACGCTAAGGTAAAAGTCGTTATTTTTTCGGATTACCTTTGCCCGGGTTGCAAAAATATAAACACCACCCTTAAAGAAATTGCAGACAAATATGGCGACAAAATTGTAGTTTACCATCGAACATACCTTATCCATAATGCCGCCGAGCCGATGAGCCGCGCCGCCGAAGCCGCTTCTCTACAGGGGAAATTTAAAGAAGCTAATGATTTGATTTTTAACAATTATCAAAATGCCGACGAAAAAGGTTTGGCGAAAATTGCCGACGACTTAGGGCTTAATAAAAGCAAATTCACCCAAGATATGTCATCTGAAAAGATAAAAAACAATGTAGCCAAAGACAGCGAAGACGCTGTTTCACTAGGGTTGCAAGGCACACCAAGTATCTTTGTCAACGGTACATATCTTGAAGATCTTAGCCAGCTTTCTTCGACAATCGAAGCAGACTTAAACAAGTGAAAATAATCCTGATAAGCGATACACATAGTAATAATGCTTGTCTAGCACAACTGAAACAGCTTATTAAACTTGAAAAACCGGACGGGCTGATTTGTTGTGGTGATATTTGCCAAGGAGATGATTTAGATTATCTTGAAAAATTTTTTTCTTGTCTTGAATCGGTGCCAAAATCATTTTTGATTACGGGCAACAACGACGGAGCAAATGTCAGGAGACGCGTTTGGGACTCAAAACATTCCGCTCAATTAGTCAAAAGAAAAATTGGCAAAGACTATGTTTTTGGAATATCAGACGGGGAAATTCTCGATGAATTTGACAGCGCTGATATAGCCGGAACAATCCTTTTAACGCACCGTCCGCCTTTAAAAAATATCCTTGAGACACCATTTGCAAACGCCCCAAAATATCATCTTTCGGGGCATCTACACTCTCAATATGGTCTAGTGAAGTATGCCGCCACGACCCATATAAAGATCCCGTCTTTCCAAAAATATCCCGATGGGCTAGGAATGTATGGCCTTTTTGATCCCGACAGCAACACGGTCAAGTATAAAAAAATAGGATAATTGCCAGCTAACTAACGAATAAATTTTAAGTCCGGTTGTTAAACCAAACTGCTAGATATGATATATTTAACGCATGGAGGAAAAATCTATTTTAACTATTGGCGATTCAACTATTGATCAAATAATTTGTATAGACAAAGAAAACGCCGCTTTGTCCGTCAATAAGCGAACTCGAGAAAAAGAAATTTGCTTCAACTACGGAGAAAAAATCCCAGTTTCTGAAACCAATCGCGATTTTGGTGGTAGCGCCCTTAATGTCGCAATAGGTTTCGCCCGACAGAATATTAAAACATATATTGCCACCATTGTAGGTAATGACGAAGAAGGCAAAGAAGTTTTGGATTTTTTACATAAAAATAAGGTCCTCCTCAACGGCTCGGCCGTGAACGGCAAGACGAACCAAGCATTTATCATCTTGTACGATAGTGAAAGAACTATTTTATCGCATCATGAGCAAAGAAATTATAATAAAATAAAAATTCCAAAAACAGATTGGATATATTTTGCCTCTGCCGCTAAGGGAGCGGAAATTTTAATCGATAAATTAATCGCTTCAGCCAAATCCGGTGCACGCATCGTTTTTAATCCCGGAAGCTGGGAATTAGAAAAATTTCCGCTTTTCGCGCCGCTAGTTAAATGGTGCGAGATTTTTATTATCAATCGAGATGAAGCGGACTTGATCTTTGGGCCAAAAGAAATTTCGTCACAGTTAAAAGAGATGAAAGCATTAGGAGCAAAAATAAATATCATTACTTGCGGCTCAAGCGGCGCCTACATATCGCAAGACGATCATAGATTTCATATGAATATTTTTGCCGGCACCGCCGTTGATCCAACCGGAGCAGGCGATAGCTTCTCGTCCGGTTTTGTCGGTGGAATAATTTACAACAAGAATGCTGTTAGCGCAGCAAAGTGGGGCATGATTAACTCGTCAAGTGTTATTTCAAAAGTTGGCGCCACAGATGGTTTACTCTCAAATAATCAAATGGAACGGGCATTATTAAGTGCCTCGTCTTTACGAGAAACAAAAATTTAGGGAGGGAAATGGAAAAAAAGAAATTATTTATCACTCGCAAAATCGATGAAAATGGCTTGAAGCTTTTGCAAAAGTACGAAAGTTTTGATGTCAAAATGAACGATGAAGACAAAATCCTCTCGAGAGAAGAGCTGATCGATAGGGCTAAAGGTTGTGATGCAATCCTAACCCTTTTAACCGATAAAATTGACGGCAAAATAATGGATGCGATCGGTCCGCAATTAAAGATCATTGCTAACTATGCCGTAGGGTATGACAATATAGATATCGAGGCGGCTAAATCAAGAAATATTTTTGTTTCCAACACTCCCGAAGTAATGACTCAAGCCGTTGCCGAACACGCCATGGCTTTAATTTTAGCTTGCGCCCGACGCATTGTTGAAGGTGACGAATTCGTCAGACAAGGTAAATACGAACATTGGGAGCCGGAACTCTTGCTCGGACCGGAGATAGCGGGAAAAACCCTTGGAATCGTTGGTATTGGCCGAATTGGGCAAGCGTTAGCCAAAATTGGTTATCATGGCTTTGGCATGAAAATTCTCTATAATGACCCTAATCACAACGAAGATGTCGAACGAAATCTGCAGGCCGATTATGTTTCCTTGAATACTTTACTTGAAAGATCGGATTTTATTTCTTTGCATGTGCCGCTTCTTGATAGCACTAGGCATTTAATTTCACACGAGCAATTGAAGGCCATGAAAAAAACCGCCATCATCGTAAACACTGCGCGCGGACCAGTCATAGACGAAAAAGCCCTTTGCGAAGCGCTTAAAAATGGCGAAATCTTTGCCGCTGGAATAGATGTTTTTGAATTTGAACCAAATCCTGTTGATGGCCTCAAAGATTTACCAAATGTAATCTTTACCCCGCACATTGCTAGTGCTACAAATGAAGCAAGGGAATGTATGTCGGAATGTGCCGCTGAAAATATAATTTGCGTGCTTCACGGCATGAAGCCCAAAAATCCCGTATATTAAAAAGGAGAAAATATGGCAATAAAAATTGCAATAAATGGTTTTGGCCGCATTGGACGACAAACCGCAAGGGCGCTATTAGATAAATTTGAAAACGGTGAAATCTCAAAAGATAAAGTAGAATTGGTTGCGGTTAATGATTTAACCGACCCCAAAACTCTAGCTCATCTTTTTAAGTATGATTCCGCTTATGGAGTTTTACCGAATAAAATTGGCTGGTCCGATAAATCTTCAAATTCAATCTTCAGGGGCGAAATTAAAGTTGACTCCGATATAATCGGCGTTATATCCGAGCCGGACCCCGCTAAATTGCCATGGAAAAAATTAGGTATAGATATTGTTGTTGAATCAACTGGACGTTTCACTGACAAACAAAGTGCCAGCGCTCACCTCAAAGCCGGAGCGAAAAAAGTTATTATTTCTGCTCCCGCCAAAAGCGATGATGTCGGTACATATGTAATGGGTGTTAACGCTGACAAAATCGGGACAAAAGAAGACATTATTTCAAATGCTTCTTGCACTACAAACTGCATTGCTCCGGTGATTTCTGTTGTCAACAAGCATTTTGGCATTAAAAAATCGATGATGACGACTGTTCACGCTTTTACCGCCGACCAAACGCTTGTCGATGGTCCACATCGTGATTTAAGAAGGGCTCGAAGTGCCTCGATTAACGTAATTCCTACAACAACCGGCGCCGCCATTGCCGCCACCAAAACTGTTCCGGATCTTGAAGGAAAATTTGACGGTCTTTCAATTAGGGTTCCCGTACCGGTCGGCTCAATCTCTGATATCACTATGCTTATCGAGAAAGAAGCGACAGTGGAACAAATAAACGATGTTCTCATAAAAGAATGTGAAAGCTCTCGCTGGGAAAATATTATGACTTATACGTCTGATCCAATTGTTTCCAGTGATATTATCGGCAACCCACATTCATCAATTATTGATCTTTCTCTAACACAGGTTGTCGATGGAAATTTGATTAAAGTTGTCGCATGGTATGACAACGAATGGGGATACTCTAACAGATTAATTGAACAAGCTATTCTTTTAGGTGAAATAATGGGGAGAAAATAATGTACGACACAGCAATTATTGGCGGCGGACCAGCCGGATTAACAGCGGCAATTTATTTGGCAAGATTTAAAAGAAAACCAATCATCTTGACGGAAAACATTGGCGGACAAACAGCTATTTCCGGAACAATCGAGAATTTTCCCGGATACAAGTCTATCAACGGATTCGAACTAATCAGTAAAATGGTTGAACAAACTGAAAATTTTTCAGTTGAGAAAAAAACTGGAGCGGGAGTTCGGAATATAGAAAAAATAGCCAATGGTTTTAAGATGGCATTTGGCGAGGAAAGTGTCGAAGCTAAAACGATTTTAATCACCAGCGGCCGCCGTCACAGAAAACTTGATTTAGACAACGAAGAAAAGCTAATTGGCCGAGGCATAAGTTATTGTGCGACATGCGATGGCGCATTTGCAAAAGGCAAGGATGTGGTGGTTATTGGGGGTGGCTATGCCGCAACCGAAGCCGCTTTGATCTTAGAGAAAATTGCTGATTCCGTTACGATGATTGTGCTAGACGATTGTTTATTTTGCGAGAAAGTGACAGTTGAAAAAGTCAGGCAGAGCAAGTCAATAAAAGTGGTTTTTAATTCAAAAACAAAAGCGCTAAACGAAAAAAATGGTGTTTTAGAATCAGTTGAAATAGAAAATGTAAAGTCAAAAGAAATTCAAACACTTAAAGCACAAATGGCTTTTGTGGAAATTGGCCAGATTGCCAATTCTGATATTTTCGAAGATTTAGAAAAAAATAAAGCCGGCGAGATTGTCATAAAAGCCAACAATGAAACATCGAAAAAGGGGATATACGCCGCCGGCGACGTCACAAATATTACAGCCAAACAAACAGTCGTCGCATGCGGTGAAGGAGCGAAGGCGGCCATCGCCATAAATAGTTATCTCGAAAACATCTAAAACTGCTTTTTTCTAATCGAAGGCCGTTTATAAAGCACAATGTTTGAGTATGCTAACAAAAATGAATTTTTTATTTGACATGATTGTCGGGCTGTGTTTCAATCTCTTTTAGTATGAGAAATAATTTTGTTTCTTTAATTTTAATAATCGCGATAACGGCTTTTGGAATCAGCATCGTTATTCCTAACGGCCCAAATTATTTTGGCAAACAGACAAAAACACACCTTGGCCTCGATTTACAAGGAGGGGTACAACTACTATATGAGATCGACTCGTCTCAATTAAACGGTAAATCACCGGAAAGCGCCCAGTCTGAAACAATTGATTTAATTGATAGGAGAGTTAATGACCTTGGTGTCAGCGAACCAATAGTCCAAGCCCGTAGGATAGGGGAGAGCTACGGCGTTTTAGTGGAATTACCGGGAATTTCAGATGTTGAAGAAGCAAAAAAGCTGATAGGGAAGACCGCCCAGCTGAAATTTTTCGAATTAGACGAAAATCAAAAAGAAATTGAAACCAATCTGGTTGGATCAGATGTGAAAAGTGCTCAAGCGGGGACTGATCAAAACAGCCAAAGCTTTGGTACTTCGCCAATTATTTATCTTGAATTTACTGAAGAAGGCGCCAAAAAATTTGCCGAAATCACTAAAAGAAATGTCGGAAAAGCCCTCATAACCAAGCTCGATGACCAAATTATCAACCAAGCTACCGTCCAAACCGAAATCACTGGCGGCAAAGCCCAAATTAGCGGCATCGACACCCTAAAAGAGGCCAAGGACACTACAAAGCTAATTAACGAAGGGGCTCTGCCCGCGCCAATTAAACTTGTCCAAGAAAGCCAAATTGGTTCAACTTTGGGTCAAGACGCCATCGAAAAAAGTCTCGTCGCCGGTTTGATTGGCTTTGTTTTGGTCGCAATCTTTATGATTAGTTACTACAAATGGCTAGGTGTCGCCGCCACTGCCGCGCTCGGAATTTATACCATAATTGTCGTTTCTTTGTATAAACTCATTCCAGTAACCCTAACTCTTTCCGGTATTGCTGGTTTCATTTTTTCCATCGGTATTGCCGTAGATGCCAATATTCTCATTTATGAAAGATATTATGAGGAGTTAAAGAAGGGGATAGTGCCAACGCAAGCTTTGGAAAATGGTTTTTCGCGCAGCTGGCCAAGTATTAGAGACTCCAATATCGCTTCGTTGATTACCGCTTCAGTTCTATTTTATATCGGATCTGGAACGGTTAAAGGTTTTGCCGTAACTCTCGGACTGGGTATTATCGTTTCGCTGTTCACCTCAATTAACGTTACTAGAAACATTTTAAGGATATTTGTAAAAAATAAATAACAATGAATATTATTAAATTTCGTAAATTTTGGCTTATTTTTTCACTAGCAATGGTTGTAGTCAGCATTCCAACTATTATTTTTTTCCGCTTACCATCAGGGATTGATTTCACCGGCGGCACACTTGTTGAATTCAAACCCAAAGAGCAAATGGATGTCAGTGTTTTGAGGGAAAAGGTCAAAGAGCTAGAAGAGAAAAATGTTCAAATTCAGCAATCTGGCTCTAATCAATTCATCGTCAGAGTCAATATTGCCGATAACGAAAAGTCAAAAAAATTTGAGGAGGAATTAAAATCCAAGCTTCCCGATATTGAAATTGTACGACGTGAAAATATCGGCACGATTGTCTCGGCCAACACAACTAGGAGAGGTATCTATGGCTTTTTGCTGGCCGCCGTTTTAATCATCATGTATTTGGCTTACTCGTTCAGAGAGGTTCCCAGATCGGTTTCTTCATGGGCCTTTGGTACAATCGCTATTGTAACGCTTCTGCATGATTTATGCTCAACTGTGGCCATTTATTCGATCATAGGAAGAATCTTTGGCTACGAGCTAGACAGCAATTTTCTTGTGGCATCTCTAACGATCCTAGGTTTTTCGGTGCACGATACTATTGTTGTATTTGATCGTATAAGAGAAAACATCATCAAAAATCCTCAAAGATCATTCTCGCAAAACGCCAATTCCAGTATTAACCAGACCCTTGCAAGATCGCTTAACACTTCCTTAACCGCTATTTTAATTTTAATTGCCATGCTTATATTGGGCGGATCAACTATCAAGCCGTTCATTCTAATGCTAGCCATTGGTATTGGTATTGGAACTTATAGTTCGATATTTATTGCCGCACCGGCCCTTGTAATGTGGTTTGAATATAAAAATAAAGACAACAAGCGCGTTAAAGTTTAAAAAGTACTCAAAATAGATACTACTTGTTAATACCCCACCGCAATTTTAAAAGCGGGGGAGATCTTTTGTGAAATTTTAAGTGTAGACGAAGAAATACTCATTTAAAAAATAAAAATCGATTCTGGACGATTCTAGCGGCTAAAACAGGTGTAAAATGGCCGCCAAATGCAACAAATCGTAATATTTTTGCATACCAAATTTATCTTTTTTAAAAAATTTAAATAATAAAAATAAATTCTGTTTTAAAGTTTACCCTGTAAAAACCAGAGCAAACACCTAGGGTATATATGAAGGATTAAATCACTAAATAAAGATAAATAGATAGAAATTGTTAAATTAATATTTATTTAAAAATCAAATGATTAAAAATAGAGCAAAAGAAAAATTAATATGCATTTTTTGTCAGCCCTATGTCGCAAAAGATATATTGTTCGACGTAGAGTACGAAGCGTTATATTCTATTTTTTTCACTACAATGACACTCAATCTGCTCGATACTTGTATAAATACATTTTGCAGATAAAACTCTAAATTAATTGAAAACGTTTCTCTAAAAATTTCTCACACACAAATATATCACCTTGCCGCTTCCTCACCGGCATACTAATTAAATAAAAACCGCTTTTTCAACCCCTCCCCCGGCTCTCCCTTATTCAGAGGAGCCATAATCAATCTCCTAATTTAGGATTTATTTTTCTATTTTAATCCTCTTTTACGCCCATAAGATCAATTCGTAATAATACTAAAATTTTATCCTATTAGATGGCATATTTTTAGATCAATATTGCATGTCGCACAATATTATTGTGCTTCGGGTATTTCTTGTGTGTCAGACGAGCTACTTTGCCCTATCGTCGCTCCCACACTTGCAGTGTTTGCCGGCTCATTTTTATTCGTTTCCATTTCCTCTGCTCGTTTTGGCGCTTGTTCTTCTTCTCTGCCAATTACTTTTCTAAAACCCGTTCGCGTTAGAAAATACCATTTGTTGATTTCATAATCCTCGGCTGTTTTAGCATTCTTTAATTCTTCAGGAATATCAGCGTCGTTATCCTGGCTCTGTTCCCCACTCTCTTCTGTGTCTTTTTCATGCTGATCTTCTCGTTTATCGTTCATATCGCTGACGAATAATCCATTTTTAGCATCTTCTGTTTTGTCTTCTTTCACGCTCGTATCTGGACTTGTCTTATTATCTTCTTTAACAATTGGATTTTCGTCCTTTTTGCTCCCCAAAATTTCCGTAGGCGTTTGGATGTTTTCCGTTTTATCCCTGATTTGCTTTTCTACTTCTTCGCGAGGTTTAGAATATTTAATGCGTGATTGCTCGGTAATGTTGGCAATATTGTCGGTTTTTTCGTAAATCGGCAAAATTGTCTTAGACGAAAACGGCGAACTGGTAATCCCGTCAATTGCCATTTTAATATAAATATTGTAATTATCCTGATTAATTAAATCATTAGCTTCAAATACCGGCATAAATTCTCTTTGTAATCCCTCGGCATCTTGGGCGCCCACTCGAAAAGCGATAATTGTTCCAACGTTGCCGAAGACTGCATTAGCCACATTTTCCGGCATTTGGGCAATGTACTGGTTAGCCATCATTAAGCTCAAGCCATATTTTCTTGCTTCAGATAAAATAACTGCAAAGGAATCTGTCGCAAAATTTTGAAACTCATCAACGTATAGATAGAACGGCACACGCAATTGTTTGGGCATATCAGCTCGACTCATTGCCGCCATTTGAATTTTTGTGATTAACATTGAGCCCAAAAGTGCGCTGTTATCTTCACCGATTTTACCCATGGACAAATCGACAAGCAGAATTTTCTGTTCGTCCATTAATTTACGAATATCAATCGTGCTTTCCTCCTGTCCAACAATATTTCTAATAATTGTAGACGAAAGAAACTGTCCGACTTTATTTTGAATCGGCGCTACGGCTTCTGTTCTAAATTTTTGATCATACTTTTCATATTCATTAAGAAAGAAGTCCTTAATAACCGGATCGCTAATTTTTTCAATTACTCCCCTTCTAAATTTTGTATCGGTCAGGACTTTGATAATGCTCAACATCGTTGCGCCCGGATAATCAAGAAGTCCAAGAACAACGTTGCGCAAAATATATTCCAAACGCGGTCCCCACGATTCGCCAAATATTTTTTTAAAAATCCCCACAATGCCTGAAGCAACAATGTTTTTATATTCGGGATCAACACTTTCTAGCAGATTGAAGCCGATGGGATAATCACGATCAGCCGGTGAAAAATAGACCACGTCGTTGATTCGGCTTTCGGGAATATATTCCATAACGTCATTGATCAAATCACCGTGCGGATCGACAACGGCAACGCCGCGGCCCTTTATAATATCGTCGATAATCAGATTGCTTAAAAGGGTTGACTTACCAGTACCGGTTTTTCCCAAAACATACACATGCAAAGCCCTATCTTTGATTTTAATACCAAAATTTCTTTCCTCATTTCGGAAATCTGTTTTTCCGACAATAGTCGTATCCTGCGAATCATGCAAATCATTTATCAGCGGCAAATTCATCGGCGGCTCACCTTTTTTACTCCCAGCCCAATCCATTGCCGGTGTTTCAACACTTTCGCCCGGAAGATGATAAATGCTTGCCAGCTCCTCTATGTTCAAAATATATCCCGTCGAGCCAACTGTTCTTTGTTTATAAAGATCTACCACTGGCGCACCCTCAACAATATTGCCCTGTATAAAACCGTTCATATTCGTTTGAGTGAATTGCTTCAAAACACCTGCAACAGAACCGGCATTAGCTCTGGCGCGATGATAGTCGCCCGACAAAGATATGACTCTTATCTTTGATTTAAAACCGAGTTTTGTTGACTTCGTTTCAATACCACTCATTGCTAAAGCGGCCGGGCCGCTGATATCTACTTGTGTTGGTGCGGAAGCCGTTTGCGTCGGCGGAGCGCTAACAGTTTTAGCAATAGTACCCAAACCGCCAAGAATTGTTTTCCAAATCGGTTCGTTCGGATCATTGCCGGATTTTATCGCCTTTACAAAGCTAGTCGCTTTTTTTTGCCACTGATCGGAAGCCGGCGAAACACAAATTTGTATCCAAACTTCTTCATTGGCACTTAGTTGGCTCAAGACACTTGTGATACCCGACAAAGGGTCAACTTCAAAACTTTGAAAAGTTTTTATCGGATAAACGTCTTCTTTAGTTGTCTGAACATCATATCCTACGGCATATTTTTCTTCAAAAATTTTCTCGGTATAATCATCGGCGGCGGAAATTTCCACGGTTGGATATTGAGCATAAAACTGGCCTTCAACAAATTCCTTCAGTTCTCTCGGCACGCAAAAGTAAAATTGGATAAACTTGTTGATTGAGACTATTTCAAAGCTCATTTCGGGCTGAATTCGGCTTGAGTAATTATAAACGCCATGCAAGGCGGCAAAAAACAATTCCGCCGCCGCCGGCGTTTTTTCGTTGTTTTTCGGCACCATCAAACGCATCAAAACTTTATCAGCGCTTGTAGGCACGTTTAGCTTTTTCATTTAACTCCCGCTTCCCTTACAAAGTCTTTCTGCTCTGGCACTTCTACGGTCTTAAGTCTCTCGCCTATCTCACTTTCTACAATAGAAGCATCGCGGCCATATTTCAATCGCGACAGCTCCTGCATTGCCTGCCCAAGCTTAGCATTTTTTTCCGTCGGATCCTTAATTGTTTGCATGCTGAATGCTTTGGTCGGAGCATTATCAATTAAAATCTTGGCATAGGCGTTGTAAGCGTCTATTTGGTTAAGGTCAGTTTGATTAGCAATCGGCTCAAATTCTTTAGCCATAAATTCCGCATCCGGCACACCAATCCTAAATGAAACCAGTGAACCAACATTACCAATGATCGCATCTCTAATTGGCTCGGGAATTTGGGCAATGTACTGGTTAGTAATATTGAGATTTAAACGAAATTTTCTCGCTTCGGAAAGAATTGAAGAAAAAGTATCGGTGGCAAAATTTTGAAACTCATCAACATAAAGATAAAAATCCCGCCTTTCATTTTCTTCAACATCGCCTCGACTTAAAGCGGCCGTGAAAAGTTTGGCCACGAAAATCATACCCAAAAGATTACTATTTATTTCCCCAATCTCTCCCTTTGACAAGTTAATCAGCAAGACTTTGCCCGAATCCATTGCTTCGCGCAAATCAAAAGCGCTATGCGTTTGGCCGATGATATTGCGCATCGTAATATTGGTCATAAAACGGCCAAATTTAGAAATAAAATAATTATACATTTCCGATTTATGAAAATCGGATGTTTTGGCCATTTGTTCTTCCCAGAACGCCTTCACCGTATTATCCTTGATTGTTTTAATTCGCTCCTGTCGAAAACCGTCGTCCATAAAAAGTTTTGGTATTTCGATAAGCGTGCCGCCTTCGGGATAATCCATTAAAGTCAAGGCCGCATTTCTCATCCAATGTTCAAATTGCGGCCCAACAAATCCTTGGCCGTTCGGATCGAACAATTTATAAAAAATCTGAATAGCTTCTTGAACAAGAAAATCCTTTTGCTCCTTAGTTTTCCATTCGAGCAAATTAAGACCCATCGGTCTTTCGGTGTCGGCCGGATCAAAATAAATTACGTCATCGGCGCGTTCCTTGGGGATTTTATCCAAGATGCTTTCTGCCAATTCGCCGTGTGGATCGAACAAGGCCAGCCCCTTCCCCTCTCTTATATCCTGCAAAATCATCGATTCAAAAAATGTTGATTTACCCGTGCCGGTCATACCAATGGCATAAAGGTGGCGGCGTCTGTCGGTCTCTTTAAGACGAATGATAGTTTCTTCGCCCCGATAAACATTTTTGCCCAATATTAGCCCCTCTTTAGGCATATTGGCCGGCGCTGGAGCGCGCTTGGCGTTAAACCACCTAATCCCCGGTGTATCAATGTGCTCTGAAGGAAAATGGTAAATGCTAGCTAATTCTTCGGAATTAAGAAGGTTCTTTTTGAAACCAATGAAAGATCGCAAAATAAAATGAGTTAAAAACGACTTTTCTTCGTGGGCGCGCACTAATTTGAAACCATTGCGGTCAGGTGTAGAAAATTGCGAGAAGCCCGAAGCAAGGTTTTTAAGATTGGTTTCGGCTTCAGGAGCTGTTTTGGCCAAGCTGATTAATCTTATCTGAACATCAAACCCTGGCTTTGCACTTTTTGCCGTGAGATATTTAATCGTTTCCTCCTGCATTGGTGTTATTTTATTTAATTGTTGGTCTTTGTTGTTAGTCGCCGCCGCCGAGAATAATTGACCGGCATAATATCCCAATTTGTTCCACCAACTCACCCCAAATGCCGTGCCTTTTCCTTCTTGGATCCGCCTAATCATCCAATCCGCTTGACCACGCCAGCTTTGATTGGCTGGTCTAACCAAGATTTGAATAACCGCTCTTGAATCTTCGCCAATTTTCGACAAAACATTGGTAATGTTTGCAATCGAGTCATTCTCCAGCTCGGTGTATGTTCGAATAGGATATATATAACTGCGCGACAGTCGCAAATTACCGTAAGCAATTTTTAGCCCCTCCTTAAAAACGCGAAAATCCCCGCTTGGTTCGACGTTGGCGCTAGGGTAAAAACTTTGGATTTGTTTTTCAACTAATGAGGCAACCGCTCTTGGTACGCCAACATAAAACATAATTTCGTGGTCTTTCGCGACATATTCAAATGAAACGACTGGCTGACCTAAGAACAATCCTTTAAAACCATCTACCCATAAAGAAGACAGGGCCGTAAAAAATTGATCCGCCCCCGCCGTTATGTCCCTGATAGTTTTTTGCTGTTCATACTCTTCTTTTTCGTACTTTTTTGGCAATTTTACTTCTAAAATAATTAAGTCGTCTGCCCTTTTAGTCAATTTAGATTTAAGATATTTTCGATACAAAAAATATAGTAAGACAAAAAATACTACAGCGCCCAATACGCACAGAAAAATCACGACAAAATTGGGACCCTCACTATATAGTTGATTATTCAACATTTTCCTCTACTTGTAATTATACCAAATAGAGAATGTAAAATTAAAATTTGTCTTGTTTGATCTTTGCCTTTATATCACTCACCAGATCAAATGTAAAAGCGAGATTGTGAATAGTTGTTAAATGTATCCCCAAGGGCTCCTGTTCACTGATGAGATGTTTGATATAAGACCTCGAAAAACCCGATTTGCATGTGTAGCAACTGCATTTTTTGTCAATTGGCCCAAAATCATTTTTGTGTTCCGAATTCGACAAATTCACCTGCTCGTAATTGTAGCCCAATCCATTGAGTTTAATCCCCTGCTTTTTAGGGGCTTTAACCCAAACAACACCGTGTCGAGCCAATCTTGAGGGCAAAACACAATCAAACATATCAATTCCATGTCGCACAATTTCAACAATGTCTTCTGGATACCCTATGCCCATGAGATAGCGAGGTTTATTTTCGTCCAAAAGACTAGCACAAAAATCAGCAATTTCGTAAATTTTTTCCTTTGGTTCGCCTACCGATACCCCACCAATTGTATTACCCGGGAGATCAAATCTCTGGATATATTCGGCCGAATAGCGCCTAAGCTTTAAGTCGGTTCCTCCTTGGCAGATCGGAAAAAGGGCTTGATCTTTTCTGGTTTTTGCTTTAACACAACGACATAACCAACGATGGGTTCTTTCAACCGACTCTTTAAGAGCATTTTTCGTTATATCGGCTGGCGGGCACTCGTCAAAAGCCATAATTATGTCAGCACCCAAATCTTCCTGAATTTTGATTGACTTTTCGGGACTAATAAAATGCTCGGAGCCGTCCAAATGCGAATAAAACTTAACGCCTTTTTCGGAAATCTTGGCCGGTTTGACTGCGGCGAAAGAGTTTTTATTGACGCGACTTTCCCCGAGCGAAAAAACCTGAAAGCCGCCCGAATCTGTTAAAAATGGCTTTTCTCGACGGGTATAGCCATGTAAACCACCCGCTTTTTTTATAATTTCTTCTCCCGGGCGCAAATATAAATGATAAGTGTTGGCAAGAATAATCTGGGCGTCAAGATCGTCTAAATCTTTAGGCGTCATCGTTTTGACCGCACCCACAGTGCCAACGCTCATGAAAACCGGCGTTTCGATATCGCCGTGAGGGGTTGAAAAAACGCCGATTCTCGCTCTTGATATCTTGGATTTATTTTTTATTTTATACTCAAACATTTTTGTATATTTTCTCTACTTTAGCACCGAAAGCCCCTGCTTTCACAGGGGCTTCGGGTTTAAGATAGTTTTAGCAATTAGACTAGTTCAACTGTAGCGCCAGCGGCTTCGAGTTTTTTCTTGGCTTCTTCTGCTTCAGCTTTGGGCAAGTCTTTTTTAACTTCCTTAGGAGCTGATTCAACCAAATTTTTTGCGTCAACTAAACCGAGGTCTTGGTTGATTTCTCTAACGGCCTTGATGACGGCGATTTTTTGAGCACCACCATCTTTAAGCATAACGGTATAGCTGGATTTTTCTTCCTCGGCTTCGGCTGGAGCGGCGGCACCAGCAGCACCAGCGGCAACCATCATCGGTTGAGCGGCGCTAACGCCAAGTTTGTCTTCGAGAACTTTAACCAATTCGGCCAAATCGGCGACGGTCATTTTCTCGATTTTTTCTACCAAGTCAGCAAATTTTGCTGGTGTTTCCTTGGTTTCTTTTTCTGCTTTTTCCACAGTGGTTTCTTCTTTTTTTTCTTCTGCCATTTTTTCTCCTCTATTATCCTTCTAATTTATTTTTATATTGATTCAAAATATTGACCAATCCTCTTAAATTGCCAGAAAGCACGTTGACAAAACCGCTCAAAGGAGCTGAAATCGTGCCAACAACTTGCGCCTGCAACTGTTCTCTCGACGGTAAGGTTGAAAGAACTTTGATTTTAGCCGCGTCAACCGCTTCACCCCTGACAATTCCGCCAAGTATCTCGACCGCTTCAAATTCCTTGGCAAATTCCGTTAGGATTTTGGCCATTTCAACCTCATCTTGACCAAAACCAAATAATACTGGCTTGTCCAAAATTGATTGATCGATTGTAAAATTAATTTCTGCTAAAGCTTTTTTCACGAGCGTATTTTTAGTTACGCTAGCCGTAATGTCAGCCGCTTTAAGCTTTTTTCTTAATTTAGTGAATTCATTCGCC
The DNA here is from genome assembly GCA_964580065.1 of uncultured Candidatus Saccharibacteria bacterium. GTDB lineage: Bacteria > Patescibacteriota > UBA1384 > UBA1384 > DTJR01 > CAZIOI01. The sequence continues at coordinate 17,360 of CAZOJE010000002.1, read as the reverse complement.
TTCAGAGAAGAATAATCAATTGCCACGGCGGCGGCTGAATCTGAAAACAGCTCTTTTAATTCGGCTAATTTTTCCTGTTTTTTGCCTTTAGTTAAAACCATCGGTCTCCTTTGAAAAATTTATTAAAAAATTCGGCTTTTTGGCCGAATTACAAATGCTCATTATTCGAAACACCTTGCATTTGCCTCGGCAGGTCACCTTTTGGGTTTTTAATCCTTGCGGATCCGGCTTTCTTCGGCTGAAATAAATTATACCTGTTAACCTATTTTTGTCAACAGGTTCTATGCTATTTTAACGCAAAAAGAGCCGTCAATCGGCTCTTTTTGCTAAAATCAATTATCAGCTAGGTCAATCTGCGGTCGTAACGGTAGTCGTAGGCGTAGCTGTGGTGGTTGTGACAGTCGTTGTCGCCGTAGCGCCAGCCGAAACATCGCATCCGTCGGTTGTGCTTGTGTCTCCAAGCATGAAAACATTTTTCATGTCAAGATTGCAATAACCGAGGAAACCGCTATCAATTAGCCAGTAAGCACTCTTTGAAGATCTTCTGCCGAAAATGGTTCTCTTGTTTTCAGCGCCAGCGTAGTATTTTACTCCAACTGATAGTGTTTTGCCGTCTAAAATCTTTGGTACGGCAAAAGTTTGATACTCTTCTTTGCTCGCTTTGGCAGTGGCTTTTGAGATTGCTTTCGAATTGGTCTTGGAGACTGTGAATATTCTCGAACTAATGTTTTTGCCTGTGGCCGCATCTGAAAATGTCAAATAAATCCGGTCGCTTCCTTTTTGGCTCAAAGTTGTGTCGGCATTATTTTTCACTCTGACATAAAAATTAATTTTGTCGCCTGCTTTCAATGTTTGTAGGGATCCTGTTCCCGACGCGATGACCGCACTGATACCGACAGAAAATTTTTGCTGGGAGTCTTCTCCGGCAATAGTTGTTAACTCGACATATCTGCCTTCGGTTTTGGTTTTGGTCGATATTTTTAGCGATGACAATTCAGTCGAAGTCGTCGAAGTAGCTGTAGCTGTGGTTGTAGCCGCAGCCGCCTTATTGGCTGTAGTCGAGCTCGTTGACTCTGGCAAAAAAGTTACATTCTCATCGACACTTTTTTTATAGTAGCCCGCAACCGGATTGCCCTTGCCGCAAAGAGCCGAAGTGTAAGTGCTAATGTCTGTATCGCCAACAACATCAGCGGATACCTGTGACATGTTATAAAAACTATAACCTCCCGCAGCCAAAACAGCCACCAAGGCCACCAATCCAACAGTGGCAGATTTTTTCGACACTTCTAGACCCATCTTCCCCCCTTGTTAGTTTCTTTTATAATCTTAAGCTACCGTCCTATTTGATGTCAAGATGAACGCCAGGGCCCATTGTCGGGCTCAAAGTAGCCGATTCTTTTTTGAATCTTATAAGAGATTTTAGAACAAAGTTAATATTTTCTTCTAATTTTTCTGCATCCCAAGACACTTTGCCAACAGGAAGATGAATATTGCGACCAGCATCTGTTCGGTAGCGGACAATTTTTTCGCTTAAATCTTCGATCACTGCCGTGGGGTCTTCAACCACGGTACCATCCTTAGGATTAGGCATTTTACCTTTTGGTCCGAGGACTTTGGCTAAAACGCCAAGCCGCGGCATCATTTCCGGAGTTGAAACCAAGATATCAAAGTCAAGCGAGCCCTTTTTAATATCTTCGATTATTTCTTCTGTGACCACAACAACTTTTTGTTTTTTTCCGGTGCCATGGGGCAATTTAATCGTCCCTCTTATCGCATCTTCCGCTTTTTTGGCTTTTTCCAGCTTTAAAGCCAAACTTACAGTACCGTCAAACTTGCTAAAAGATAATTCTTTGACTAATTTGACGGCTTCCGCGACAGAATATTTTTTCTTATGGTCAACAAGTTCGGTTTTTTCTAGGTATTTTTTTGATCTAGCAGATTTTTTTGCTTGTTTTTTGGTTTTGCTTTTTTTTGTCGCTTTTTTTTCTTGCTTGGCGGCTTCTTTTGTCGCCTCTTCAGCCGTTTCTGTATCTGTATGAATACTTTCTAATTCAGCCGGTGCAACATCTTCCGTATCGGTTTGTTCTTCTACCACTTCTAATTCGGCCTCCTGATCAGTGGCCGATTCTTGCTCGGTTTCTTCCTTGTCGAGTTCTTCCTCGGAAATCGCCAGATTTTCCTCTTGTCCGACTTCTTGTTTTTTCTTTGCCATACATACCTCCCCGTGGTCAAACCCTCTTTTCGAGGTCCCACTTGTCGCTCTAAAAGAGCGGATTAAATTGTTTTATTTTCTAAGTAATTTTTAGATAATGAGTTTATCACTTCTTGGGTCGCTTTGTCAATCGCTAGATCTATGTTTTGCCTTTCGTCAGCAGAAAATTTGGCCAAAACATAATTTTCTAACGCAATATTACCTTGGCCTATGCCTATCCGAACGCGCCAAAAATTCGGGCCTACTGAAGAAATAATTGATTTTAGACCGTTGTGACCGCCATCTTCACCCGAAATTTTAATTCTCGTTTTGCCTAGCTCCATATTAGCATCGTCGCAAGCAACGATAATATTTTCGTTACTGATTTTATAAAAATCAGTAATTTTTTTGACTGCCTGACCGGATAAATTCATAAATGTCTGCGGTTTAGCTAAAATGATCTTTTCGCCATCGACTGTTGTTTCGCCAATTATGCTTTCAAATTTGGACTGATTTTTGAGAGTAATTGAGCCGACAGGAAAATCAATTTTCTTGATTAAATCGTCAATAAAATCAAAACCAACATTGTGACGCGTTTGCGCATATTCGTTCCCCGGATTGCCCAATCCAACAATTAAATACATTTTTACATCCCTGGAATATTAAGGCCCATATCACCCATTAAGCTTTTGGTTTTTTCCGCCGCAACGGCTTGGGATCGGCTCATGGCTTCGGAAATTACTTTGACTAGTTTGTCTTCTAAATCTTTCTTTTTCTCCGGCTTTAACAAGTCTTCATTGATTTCAACCGATTTAATTTTTTGATCAGCACTTATTACCACCATTACCATGTCGTCGGTGCTTCTTGCTTCAATCTCTGTCTCTTTCAGTTCTTTTTGCACCTGTTTGGCTTTTTTTTGTAGTTGATAGAGCTGTTTTGCTTTGTCGAAGGCCATTTTTCTCCTCTTAAATTAGTTATTTGATTAAATTTATCGTTAATTAAAGGATTTTTCAATTTTTTTCGTGTTGCCACTTCAAATAAGCGTCAATAAATCCATTTAAATCGCCATCCAAAACTGCTTCGGGATTGGCTGACTCAAATTGCGTACGATGATCCTTTACCTGTTGATACGGTTGCAAGACATACGATCGTATTTGATTGCCCCATTCAGCCGAAATATGGCCACCCTTGATGTCGCGTTCTTTTTCTTTTTGACTATCAAGCATTTTTTTCTTAAGCTTGATTTTTAAGATTTTCATGGCCGTTTCGCGATTTTGCAGCTGCGATCTCTCATTTTGCACCGAAACCGTAATTTTGGTTGGCAAATGAGTGATTCTGACCGCCGAATCAGTTGTGTTAACCGATTGCCCACCGTGTCCGCCAGAGCGAAAAACGTCAACCTTGAGATCTTTTTCATCAATATCAACATCACCGATATCGTCAAATTCCGGAATCACCTCCACTAAAGCGAAAGATGTATGGCGGGCTTTATCGGCATCAAACGGGCTGATTCGGACTAGCCGATGAACGCCATTTTCCGATTTTAGCTTACCATACGCATTAATCCCGTCGATTTTGATCGAACAACTTTTTATACCTGCTTCTTCGCCTTCGGACGAATCAAGAATTGTCGCCGAGAAATTTTCCTTTTCGCAATAACGCAGATACATTCTTTCAAGCATTTGGGCCCAATCTTGCGCTTCGGTACCGCCGGCACCGGCATGAATTGATAAAATAGTTGCCATTTCGTCAAATTCTTCGTCGAACAAAGCATCTTTTTCCAAATCGGCTAATTCTGCTTCGGTTTCGCTATTGGCAAATTTAGTTAAAAAATCATTTAAATAAGCCAATCGCTGGCTTAGTTTAGCGGATAATTCTCGAGCATTCCAAAAGCCCTCTTCGAGCATTTTTTGCTGAATTTCCTCGGCTTCACGAGTTTTATCGTCAATTTTTAGCAGTTTGGCTAATTCTTCTTTTTTCATCAGGGTAATTGTATCGTTTTTTCCCGAAAAAGACAAAAAGAAAAACTCCGGCGAACCGGAGTTTTTCTTTTTTTCGTGCGGCAGTCGAGCAATTAAAGATTCTCTCGTATGAAAGCGAGCTTCTTTCTGATTGCTAAAGCGGCAGCTGAAGCTCCGCTAACGGCCACTGAAGCGACCGCAGCAGGTGCAACCGGAAAACCGGTTTTTGGTAATTCGGCCGGTTTGCTAACAGTCTTTTTGGCAACAGCAACCTTTGCGGTCGTACTAGCTTTAGTTGTACCAGCTGAAGCAGCTGCGGCGCTAGAAGCTGAAGCTCCATTTGTACCGGCTGAAGCGGCTCCAGACGCTGAAGCGCTGGCATTGCCAGCGGCGGCAGCGGCTGAACTTGAAGCGGCGGCCCCATTACCAGCTGAAGCTCCACCACCGGCTGAAGCGGCTGCTCCGCCAGTGTCAGAGGTCTTGCTTCCAACATTAACCGCAATGCTATTCGAATTGCTCGAAGTATTGTTATTAGTGTTGATATTGGTAATATTGCTGCCACCATTAGCGCAGCATGTGCCACCACTTATGCAACACGGGTTAGCCGAACCTGCAAGATTCGCCTTGATCCCCGATTTTTGAAGGTCGCTCGAGACATTTGCCATGATTTTATTGGTTAAATCAGTGGCAGTGTCTGCGGCGTAGACAGGAGTAGCCAAGCCAATTAAGGCCATTCCTGCAACAATCGTCATTGCTTTTTTCATTTTACCTCTTTGAGCCATTTGGCTCTTTATTTTCGACCTAGGTGTGAGCTCCCCTCGAACTAATTTTCACCATAATTTGCTTTTGATTATTTCTCAAGAGCTTATCTCTGCTGAAAATTAATCAGTGCGGTAGGGCGGCGGCGAGCTTGTCACTCGCCGCCGCCCCATGAGAATGCGTTGGCCTCTAGTTGCCGGCACTAGCGGCCAACGCGTTAGAGTTGCTATTTGCGTTGGAGTTTGTGTTGCTGCTCACGTTCGTGATCGGCCCAACGCAAGCCGATCCGCCCTGGCCACCGGTGGCGACAGCCGTACCGCCGGTGGCCGACAAGTAGTAACGGCTGCCTTCGGCCCGGCCGAGATAGGCCGCGCCAAGAGGCACCACATAGTCCAGCAAGCCCGGCCGGCCGGGTTGCTGGATGATGATTGGCTGCGCCCCGTGAACGTCAACTCCAAAGGGGCGGTCATTGCGCATGCCAGCCACGACGATTTTCTGTACCAGTGGCTGGCACGGCCGCTCAAGTGGTTGCGGCTCCCAAACACAGGGCGCTTCCCGCTTTTTCTTGGGCTTCTCGGGAGGAGCCGGCGCCGGTGCTGGCGCGGCGGCAACGGCTGGTCCAGGGGGACCAGCAGGCCCCGTATCACCCTTGGCGCCCGTAGCGCCCGTAGCTCCGGGGACACCCTGTGGGCCAGTATCTCCCTTGTCGCCCTTAGGCCCGGGAGCACCATCGGCCCCGTCCGTGCCGGGAGCCCCCTGCAGGCCCGCGTCGCCCTTGGGACCCGCCGGTCCAGGAGCACCAGCCGGACCAGTAGCTCCAGTAGCACCGGTAGGACCAACCGGACCCATCGGACCAACATCGCCCTTAGGCCCAGGAGGACCGGCAGGACCCTGTGGGCCGGCAGGACCAGCTGGACCCGCTCCCGGGAAACGCCCGTAGAACAGGATAGCGTTTCCCAGTGCTCCTAGCTGGGCGTGCAGGAACCAGCCGTTCCCGAGGTCGTACAGTACCCCCGGGAAACAGGCCGACTCCTGCGGTGTAACGGCTCCCCACTCCTTGGCCTGGGAGTCGTCGACACCCCAGCGAAACTTTCCCGTCGTTTCCGACGGGAGATTCGCCTGCTTGTGCGGGAAACTCGTGAAGACGTTCTCGCACAAGCCGAACTGCCGAGCGAAAGCGGCGAAGCGAGGATCTTGGATGACCCTTTCGTGCGTCAGGGCCACCCTCACCTCACGAACGTACGACGGCCGATCTGCCATGGCGGTCGAAGCAACCATGGCCACGACAAATGTCAATGCGACAATCTTCGTGCGCATCTTGCGCACCTCCTCTAGTTAGATCGCGGTATGCGCCACTCGCCCTTGTCTTGGACGAGTACAACATACGTCCCCACCGTCTTGTCGTGGGGACGCGTTTGCCATACGAAGTATGGGTCGTGCCCGGGTGGAACGATATTAACGGACAATATCTGCCCGTTCACCCGGAACGCGACCTGCTTGATCGACGGAACATCGTAAGAAACAAACATTCCGTCGATAACATCTCCCTTGATCTCCCTCCTGATCTTGTCTCTATCCATGAGAAGGAGGGAAATCTTCCCCTGCGGCAAGGGGAGGCCGTCCTTGCCGAGGCAAATGACGATGAAGGGAGAAGGGCCCTTATCCTTAGGCCAGCGAAACGTTCCGCCGAGCCTAAAGTCCTTCTCGGAGGAGGTATCCAGGTTTAGGCCGTGCTTGGCGGCCGCCTCCTTGATCCTCGCCTTCCAGGGGGCGCTTGCCAGCGCTTGCGCAGCAAAGTCGCCAGCAGCGGGACTGGGCGGAACTGCTCCGCCAGAGTAAGCACCAGCCGGCAGCGGCTTTTGGTACTCGCTCTGGATCGGTTGTCCAGTCTCATCAGCCAACTGAACAACCCGGAAGGGCAGTAAGAACGACGCTCCCGTCCCCCCGCACTCCAGATAAATGTCGATCGAGTGCGCCGAGTTCAGCAGCGTACTCGAATCGACGACGAATACGAATGGTGGTGACGCCGTCTGGAAGGGCTTGAAGGCCCTCCCGCCTGCCCCAACCTTGTATCTGGCGCAGGTGACTGCGTAGGCCAACCACGCCTCTTGATCCTCGCCTGATCTCGGCCCTGGCACAACGTCAAAAGCCTTCGGATCGAGATCTAGGCGTAGAACGGCTTTTTGGGCGTTTCTCGCCGCCGTGCTGGCAGCAAGGATACCCACCAGTACTAGCCCCTTCTCAACGGGGATGCCGGTATCCAGCACCACCCGCCGGCCGGAGCCGTCGAGGTCAAAGCTGACCTCGTGTAAGTCTCTCGGATCACGGGCCGAAAAAGCCCCAATGACCCCGGGGGCAAAGGCCTGAACCGTCTTCGACTTGGAGCCAAAGACGAGCTCAAACACCCCTCCCGCCATCGCCTGCTGTGGTACAAATGTCGTAACCACAGCAAGGAGCACGACCACGGCGAAATACTTCGTCACTTCAACCACTCCTTGCCGCCGAATTGGCGGCTTTTTGCTTTCCGCCTTTTCGGCGTGCGGGGCGATTTTAATCTACCCCTTAGTTTCGAGCTTCGGACAACTAAACGAACAAACGCCCTTGACCCCAAATAGCTTGGAATTAGTAATTCCAAGAAGAAATTTAGTCATCTTTATAAATGATAGGGCTTTGCGCGCTTAATTGTCCGAAGCTTCAATTTTCAAATTACATGCTTCGCCTAGATTAAGACGAGCAGGATTCTAGCCAGGAAGTGAGAAGGAGGGGCATAGTCCCGATCCAAGTCGGGACAACTCTCCCAAATCCCAGCCAGAATTCTATTCATCTTAAAACCAAATTATAATTTGCTTTTGGCTCATCGGGCCCGTGAATCGTATAAAAAGAAGAGGGTTCCCTCCTCTCCTTATTTATAACATCAAACCCTACTTCAAAATGGCAGATTTGTCAATAGTTACGTAATCAAGTGAGTCCTCTAATCGATATCCCTTAGCGATAATTTCCTGCTTTAACTGGTCGGCTTGGGCAAAATCGCCAACTTGACGCAAATGATTTCTTTTTTGCGCTAATTTAATAATTTCTTCAGGCAATTCTGCGGTTGATCTTACGGAATCGTAAAAGAACATCTTCGCCATTAAATTCAAACCGAGATAACCATCAATTTTTTCTAAAAATTCTTCGGCTGACTTGCCAAAATACGCTGATTCGTAAGCTGAAGAAATTGTTTCAAAAATTATCGCCAAAGCGCGCGGCGTGTCCAAATCGTTTGCTAACGCCTGCTCAAAGGCATTTTCCTTATCAACAAAAAATGCCTTTTCCTCTTCTGATGACTGCTTGTCAGTAGCAATTTTTCGGGCAAAATTAACAATTTTCTGCCTAGCCGATTGGGCGCCCGCTAAAGAATCGTAACTAAAATCAAGTTTTGAGCGATAATGGGCCCCCAAGCAAAGATAACGAAAATCCAGCGGATCAAAAGATTTCGCCTCTAAATCGGAAAGTCTAATAAAATGGCCTTCGGATTTGGCCATTTTGTGACCGTTTTCAAGCACAAATTCGCTATGAACCCAATATTTGGCCAAAGACTTGTCTTCGGCCGCTTCCGATTGGGCGATTTCGTTAGTGTGATGAACACTGATGTGATCGACACCACCGGTGTGAATTTCAAACGGCTGGCCAAGATACTTCACGCTCATTGCCGAACATTCTAAATGCCAACCCGGAAAACCTAATCCCCAAGGAGAATTCCATTCCATTTGGCGACGAGCTTTTGCGTCATCACGCGACGAATCAAATTTCCGTCCACTCGGATAAGAAAATTTCCACAGCGCAAAATCAGTTGGGTTTCTTTTTTGCTGGTTCGCTTCTACCCGCGCCCCTTCAATCTGGCCTTCAGTATTTAAATGGGCTAATTTGCCATAATCAGCCAATTTCGAAGTGTCGAAATAGATTCCATCGTCTATTTTGTAGGCAAAACCTTTCTCGTCGAGTTTTTTTATAAGATTAATTTGGTCGTCGATATGTTCCGAAGCTCGGGCCACAATATCCGGTTCGATAATATTCAGCTTTTCGATATCTTCAAAAAACGCCTTTTCGTAAAATTTAGCAATTTCCCAAGCCGTTTTGCCTTCGCGGCGTGCCCCTTTTTCAATTTTGTCTTCGCCGGTATCAGAGTCGCTAGTCAGATGACCAACATCTGTAATGTTCATTACTCTTTTTACCTGATAACCGAAATTTTTTAAGGTGCGAACCAGCAAATCATCAAAAACATATTTTCGCAAGTTGCCAATGTGAGCATAATCATAAACTGTCGGGCCGCATGAATAAATTCGAATTAAATCACCTTCGAGCGGTTCAACTTCTTCGATTTTTTTCGATAATGTGTTATAAATCTCCAGTATCTTCCTCATTCGCCTCTTTTTCCGCCTCCTTGTGTTCTTTTTCGACTTCTTGTTCCAAGCTAATTTCATCGCTTTCAACATCAAGTAAATCGTCCGATTCTTCACGTTCTTTAATTTTATCCAGCTCTGTTTCGAGCGATTCCATTTTTTCGCCACAGACTGGACAGATTAAATCATTGCCTTCAAATCCGCAAATTGAACAAAAATATTTTGCTTCTGCTTTTACCTCATCAATATTTTGATTGCTATTGTCCATTTTTCCCCTTTATCTTTGCTTTGCTCACAAATCGAGCTTTTAGATTTAAAATTCTTTTCGGCCATCGAGCGATCTTGATAAAGTCAGCTCGTCAGCGTACTCTAAATCACCACCAACCGGCAAACCGCGGGCCAAGCGAGTCACTTTGACATCAAGATCACGCAAACGATCTTGAATATATACAGCCGTCGCCTCACCCTCTAGCGATGGGTTTGTCGCCAGAATGATTTCTTTTATTTTATCAGAATCCTTCCTCACTCTGTCAACTAGCTCTTTAATCCTGATATCATCAGGGCCAATGCCGTTGATCGGTGAAATTACTCCACCTAAAACATGAAAAAGGCCATCAAAACCAGCTCGATCCAAAACAATGACATCAAGCGGCTCTTCGACGACACAAACCATTGTTTTATTTCTTTGTTCATCTAAACAAATTTCACAAGGATCTGTTTCGCCATAATTATAGCAGTCCGAGCAAACCTTTAAATTTTCCTTCAAATCAGCAACAGATTTTGACAAACGCTCCAAATCTTCTTTTCGTTGAGAAAGAAGATAAAAAACAATTCGCGAAGCCGATTTCGGCCCGATTCCGGGAAGCCGGGAAAATTCTTCGATGAGGTTACTAATCGATTTTGGAAGCATTGATACTTTTTATTTACAAATTAATTGCACAATAAAAATAGCGTATTTTTACTTATTTGTCACCGCCAAAAACCTTGAAGGAGAACTATTTTTTAATTTTTTCGATATATTTGCACTCGGGATACTTACTGCAACCGATGAACGGACCATATTTACCGTTAACTATTTTAAGCTCGCTTGAACAATTTGGGCAAGTGCGTCCTTTAATTAAATCTTGTCCTTCGTCGATTTTGGCTTGCGTTTTTTCATCGATATACGACCTCGTGAAACGACATTCTGGAAAACCGCTACACCCGTAAAAACGGCCGTTGCGCGACTGTTTTATAACCAATTTTTTACCACATTCAGGACAAGGTTCTTCTGTTTCTTCATCGAGAGAAGTTTTTTCAATTTTGTCCTTTCCCTCGTCAATTTTTTTGCTAAATGGACCATAAAAATCGCCAACTAATTTGCGCCAGTTATATTCTCCGGCGGCAACCTTATCTAAATCGTCTTCCATTTTAGCCGTGAAATTATAGTCAATCACTTCGGGAAAATTTGCCACCAGAATGTCATTGACAATAAAACCAACTCTTTCCGGTTTTAGTTTACCTTTTTCTTTCGCGACATAACCGCGATCTTGAATGGTTGACATGGTTGGTGCGTAAGTTGAAGGTCGGCCGATCCCCCTCTCTTCGAGCGCTTTAATGAGGGTAGCTTCCGAATATCGCCCGGGCGGTTCAGTGAAGTGTTTTTCGCTTTTGAGCTCTACTAATTTTGTTTCATCTTTAACGGCCAGATTTGGCAATTCAATCACGCTGACACGGCTGGGATAAAGTTTAAGCCAACCATCGAAACCAATCGCCTGTCCCCTAGCCGAAAACCGATATTTGGAATTGTCTATTTTGGCTTCAACTACATCTAGCTCGGCTTTAGCCATTTGCGACGATAAAGTTCGCCTCCAAATCATGTCGTACAATTTTATGCTTTGAGCATCAAATTTTCCTTGTAAATTTTCCTGTGTTTTGGCAACATCGGTTGGGCGAATACATTCGTGCGCCTCTTGTGCCCGTGCAGTTTTAGTTTTATAGGCGCGTCCAGCTTCGGCCAAGTATTTTTCACCAAAAGATTGGCGGATATAATTAGCAATTTTGTCTTTAGCATAGGCCGAAATATTAACTGAATCGGTTCTCATATATGTGATGAAACCCTGTTCGTAAAGAGTTTGGGCTAAGCGCATTGTCTGTTTGGCCGAAAAACCAAAGCTGTTGGCTGCCTCTTGCTGCATAGTAGAAGTAGTGTGAGGGCTGGAAGGATTGCGGGTTTCTTTCTTATTTTCTACGCTAGAAACAATATATTTACCTTTTTCAAGCTCTTTTTCGATCGCTTTGGCTGATTCTTCGTTTTTAATTTCCAGTTTATCAGTTTTTTTGCCGTCTATTTCCGATAAGCGAGCTTCGAATTTGATTTTGTCTTTTTCAAGCTCGGCAACAATCGTCCAGTATTCTTCGGGTTTGAAAGCTTCAATTTCTCTTTCGCGCTCCACAACTAAGCGAAGAGCGACTGATTGCACTCTTCCAGCCGAAAGACCCTTCATGACTTTTTTCCAAAGCAAAGGACTCAAATTGTAGCCAACCAAACGGTCGAGGACACGGCGCGCTTGCTGGGCATCAATTAAATCAACATCGAGTTTGCGGGGATTTTTGACGGCTTCCAAAATAGCGTCTTTGGTAATTTCAGAAAAAGTGATGCGTTTGGCTTTAGCCGTTTCATCTTTTGATTTTTCCTTATTAAGTCCAATCGCTTCGGCAATATGCCAAGCAATCGCCTCACCTTCGCGATCAAGGTCAGTGGCTAAATAAATTTCTTTAGCACTTTTAGCTTTTTTGCGCAAATCAGCCACAACTTTTTTTGCTTTAGCGGGGATAATATATTTCGGCTCAAAATTATTCTCAACATCAATACCCGTTTCACTTTTAGGCAAATCTCTTACATGACCAAAGGAGGCCGTAACTTCAAAATCATTGCCCAAATAGGCATTGATTGTTTTGGCTTTTGCCGGAGACTCAACGATGACTAAATTTTTACTCATAATTAACCACTATATATTTCCCTAAATTATCCTTTTTGACAAGCCCTGCAATTTCTAACCGCATTAACTCAACGTTCAACTCGGCTGAATTTAATGCCAGGCATGTTAGTATTTTATCAAAATTGCCGGCATTTGTGACAATCGCTGACAAAATTTTTTCGTCCTCTGACGATATTTTAATTTTCTTTGACGTTGCTCCGACTGCTTCCAGCAGACGATCAATCGAGCAAACGCATTGCGCGCCAGAGGCAATCAAATTATTTGAACCCTTTGATTGGCAGCGGGAAATGTCTCCGGGCAAAGCAAAAACTTCACGACCATAATCGGCGGCAAAACCAGCCGTGACTAGAGCGCCCGATCTTTCGGGCGCTTCCACCACAAACAAATAATCTCCTAAGCCAGCAATTATCCTGTTGCGATAAAGAAAATTGTATTTTTGCGTTACCGTTTCAGGTGGATATTCTGACAAAATCAGCCCGTTATTTTTGATAATTTTTTCCGCTAAGGATTCATTTTGTGGCGGATAAATCGAATTGATCGCATTACCCAAAACAGCAATTGTTTTTCCTTTTGCCTGAAGCGCCCCACGGTGCGCTTCGGAGTCTATGCCTAGTGCTAATCCCGAAATTATCACAAAACCCGATTCAGCCAGCTCATAAGCCGCTCTTCCGGCCTGTTGCAGAGCATAAGTCGAGGCCTTTCTTGTGCCAACAATCGCAAAACTTTTTTGACAATTTAACAGCGATAGATCGCCTTTTCCATAAAGAACTTTGGGCGGGTTTTCGAGCGGCGCCAAGCGCCGCGGATACAGCTTTTCGGCCTCTTTGACCGCTTTTACGGCCGTATCCGCAGACATTTTATTTTACGTAGACCCAATACGCCTTGCGATAGCTGACAACTTGAGAACTAATGTCAGACGCTAATGGGTTAAGCACCGAAAACGCTTCTGAAGCTGTCGTCGCTGAACCGTTCTTGATAAGATAAATCTTACTGTAAATGTGATTTTCTTTACCCATCGCCGAAAGGGTTTTACTTTCGCCCGCAACTATTTCATGTGTTATTTCGCCAAGATTCATATCCTTACCCAAACTGTTTCCGACTAAATTCCAGCCCTTTTTGAGCGTCGGCTTGGCTTGAGAGGTATCGACAACGGTCGATTGTTTAATCGAAACCGTTACAGCCGTGCCGGGGTTATAGATATAATATCCGACACCCTTTCTTAATACTTCAATTTCATCACCCAAGGCCGTCGAAATCCATTTATTGGCAGAAGTCGAGTCATACTGGAACAGATCTAATCCTTTGTTAGTAAACTCAACTGGATTGACCCCGCTAAGCGTCGAAGGTACGACATAGGTACTAAAGCCCTTCGGGAACGTCACACTAGTGCCGTCAGCCGATTCGCTAGCCGTTGCCGACGCTGTCGGTGTTATCGATCCGGTATAGCCGACGTGGTTTTTAATAAACGCATCAACTATTTCGTCAACACCCGGGTCCTCTTGTGACATCTTTTCAATCAAGTCAAGGAATTCTTTGATGTATTTGTATTCGTTACTGTCGGTTCCGCCAGTGTCACCATCGAGATATTCTTCTGTAAGCGGATTGTATTGCATTATATCGGTTGGTCTCGTCGGACAATCTTCTGCCGCTTTACCAGATTTAATGCACTTATATTCTTTCTGGTTTCCATAAGCAAATTTCAATTTAGCTACCGCCGTTTTCCATTGGGAGTTAGAACACCATGAGCAAAAACCATATTCAATCAGTGATTTACCACCATCGGGTACGGAGCCATTGCCTTTTCCAGTTAGGTTTCTCTGCAACCAGCCAAGTCGAACTTTTGAATTTTCCGCCTTTAAAGTGTCTTGCCATGGATATTTATCCGTTCCTTCTGGCATGTGTCCGCCGTAGATGTACCAGTTAGTAAACTCTTCTACCGAAGGATTTCTCTTGAGATAGCTCTGATAAGCATCGAAGATCAATTTGGCTCGAGCAATTTTCTCTTCCTTCTCGATTTTAACTGGAGTGGGTTGATAGACTACGACTGTTTTGCCGGCTTTTTTAATGCTATGGCGTCCGACGTAAATATAGTCGAGCGAAATGTTACTATCTTCATCAAGCTTTGGCGCCGGCGGCATCAACGGTCTATCTTCACTACCAAAGGTCAGTATAGTTCCAACGAATGGTAATGATATACCGAAGTTACCGTGCTCGTCTTGACCAAGGGCAATCGGAATAGGAATGCCTGACACTGGCAAAAATCCGCCCAGGGACACGCTTCCGTCTTTTCCTATACCAATGCCAATCGCATTCCCCATCCAAGAACCAATGGGCACATTAACACCGGTAATGCCACCCTTACCGACACCGACAAAAACATCGGCGCTAAACCCAAGGACTTTTCCGACATTAACCGTGCCCGAAATATTTCCATCCTTATCAATCGAGATACTTGCCGTGGTTGTATCTTTTCCCAGCGCGTCAGCGGTTCTGTAGTTATAAGTAAATGATAAGTTCCCGTCACGATCGAAAAACAACACTCCCTGACTCTTATCTTTGTCCGAGCCAAATACACCAACCGAGCCCCTCACATTGCCCTTGGTATCAATATATATGGTTCCTCTGTCGTTCGCGTCGGCAACTTTCGCAAATCCCAATTTACCGCTTTTAGAGAACGAAATCGGCACTTCGAATGCCTGCGTTGTTGAATTATAGCCAAAAACTCGGTTCTGGTATTTGAATTGGCCACCGATATTGCCGTTTTTCGAAACCGTTACATTCATAAGGCCAATCTTGTTATTACCGATTATGGGAATTGCCGAGCCATTTGAGGTCTTTTGATATTCTAAATAAACATCGCCATTCCTCGGGTCGGCATAAAGAGTAAATTTCTGGTTTTTATAGGTATAAGGCAAGCAAGCGCCGTAGGTTTGATTTGTCGGGTCAAATGAAATATAACCAACCTCCTTGTTGTCTTTCACAATCCTTGAAGTATATTCAAAGTTTCCGGTTTTCGGATTGATCCCAACCGTCCCCACGCCAGACCAACCTCTAAGGTTACTTCTTCCTGTCTCTTCTTGATTGCTAGATGCAGCTGTTTCGGCCGCTGTTTGCACCGCACTTACTTTATCCATGAAGTATTTGAGAGCTTCATCATAGTTTAAGGCCGAATTGGTTTTAAGCGATGCTTCGGAACCTCCCCAAAATCCTAGCAGATTCGTTATTGCCGCATCCCCACCAATAGAGGCAAGCTCATCAATATAGGCATATAGTTGTTTTTGGCTAGTAAAACTCATGTTAGCGGAAGAGCTGGTAGTTCCTTGCGTCTGTTGCATTTTTTTAAGAGCATCTAGAATATACTTTTGCGCTTCGACCCTGTCGGCTTCGGAAAGTTTGTTTAAATTATATTTTTTCAATAACTCAATACTGCCGGTTCTAACTATCTCGTCAATTTCCGCCTTAGCGATTTTCAAGCTCTTGAATGAAGTCTGTGGCGTTACTGACGTTGTGTCAGCTGTTGACTTGGTTGTTGTGGATTCTGTTGCTTCCGCCGCCTCTTCCTGCTTTTTCGCTTGAGTTTCTTGGCTTAAAAGATCCTTCTGGTAAACGCTGGCTGCATTGGCTCGAGACGATTGTAGCTCGGGATCAAGGGCGTTTTCTTTGTCGTAAGATCCATCATAATCGGCAATAGCTTCTACTTCAGGTAAATTCCCTTGAGCAGATAGATATGCTTCGTCTTCAGCAGTATTACCTAAGGTATCAGCTGTCGCGGCTGTCGTAGTAGTCGTTCCGCTTTCCTCGCTCGTAGATGTTGTTGTCGAGGTGGACACTGGCGTTAGTATCGCCCATAAGATCGGACCCAAAGAATTAAAAATTGTATCTATACCGCTATCTATCTTAGTGGCCGCATCAGTAAGCATTTTTTTTGTTTGATTGGTAGCAGTACTTTGCACATAGTCGCTGGTGATCGTTGATGGAACATTTCCGCCTTTAGTTACATAAAGCTGGGCCGCCGCCAAAGCCAAAGCCTTGTCAGAAAATTGCTTATCCGTGAGCGCCATACCAACTAAATATTTATTAAATTTTTCCATGTATTGATAGAAGGCCTTTGAATCTGTAAGACCTTCTCCGGTTTCTGTATTAACCGTTTGACCGTTTGTTTTTTTTATCCCCAAACTCATTGCGTTCAACAACGTTCTACCGCGCGCATATTCTGATTGCCAGAATTCAGTATAAGCACTATCGCTACTATCGGTTATAATTTGACTTTCGCTAGTAATAGTTCCCGCATCAATCTTTTGCAAAATACTATTTAAAGCAATCGTATGTTCAGCTTTTAAGCTAGTGTTATTTTTGATTCCGTATACTGAATTAATTGCTTTCTCTTTTAGTTTCTGCTTATTTGTTGCCTCGTCTGCCGCAAGGGCGACATTTTTCCTATCGGCTTCGGAAATACTTTTAGCAGTCTTTTTTGATGATTTTTCCCAATAATTGCGCCAAAAACTGTATTTCTCTGTGATATCAACGGGAATCTTAGTTAATGTGCCGCTGTTTAGATCCTCGGCAATTACCGTTAAGGTATTTACAACATTGGGATAATATTCGTTTTTATCTCTATTTGAAATATAGGCATCAAAAAGAATCGTACGCATTTCCTCGGTAGTCGGATTTTTAAATGTCGCCATTTTTGCCGATTCAGTATCGGCCCCGACGATTCTTTTGAACGCTAAATAAGAACCACTGGCTATTACAGCTACTGCTAACACAACACTCAATAAGCGAATGGAGTTCTTCTTTTTCACTTCCCCTCCCATAATATTTAACTTATTATCATTTTTTCAAAAAAGATGCCTTAATGCAAGAGCTTCGGATTAGATTGCAGATTAGTATATTTTATCAACCGAGGTTGCCTACGAGGTGGCTCTAGTTTTATTCTAGTGCGTTTTAATATCTGATTCGTTAGCTAGACTTTGCATCGTTGCAATCGACACATCGCTTGGTGTATCAAATTATTTCAGGTGATGCACTGTGACGAGAATTCACAATCGCTGAGTTCAAGAATTTAATGCAACATTTTAGAGTTTTG
>CAZOJE010000001.1:0-155876 GCA_964580065.1 uncultured Candidatus Saccharibacteria bacterium | reverse complement strand
CTTTTACAAGCTACAGATTATATCCGAGATGTTGCATTGGTTCTAGAATTCAGCAATGAGCTGTTGGTATTGACATTTTTCCTGATATATGGTAAGATCACTACTTCAGTAAAGGACGGAAGATTTAAAGGTAGGCGATCGTAGCAGAAAGTATCCTCACTTCGAGTTCTAAATGGATGATTTCCCCTCCTTGCATCCTTTTGGCTCGTCGTGAGGATACTTCCTACTACACTTAGGCACAAGCGCTTATTAAAAATTTGTGCGCCTGTAAAATCTCTAAGGAGAGGCCAAGTCACTAGAGGGAGGGAAAACAAAAAACCTCGGAGCAATCCGAGGTTTTTTGTTTTCCTAATTATTAATAA
The DNA here is from genome assembly GCA_964580065.1 of uncultured Candidatus Saccharibacteria bacterium. GTDB lineage: Bacteria > Patescibacteriota > UBA1384 > UBA1384 > DTJR01 > CAZIOI01. The sequence continues at coordinate 155,514 of CAZOJE010000001.1, read as the reverse complement.
TTATTCGACTTCGATACCCATCGAGCGTGCTGTTCCTTCGACAATCCTCATCGCCATTTCGATGTCAGTCGCGTTCAAGTCTTCCATTTTAATTTCAGCAATTTCTCTGACTTGATCCTTAGTTACTTTACCAACCTTGTCTTTATTCGGCGTGCTCGAGCCCTTACCTACTTTGGCCGCTTTTTTGAGCAAAACCGACGCTGGCGGACTTTTCAGAATGAAATCAAATGTTCTGTCTTCGTAAATAGTGATTTCCGCTGGCACAATCGTATCACCCATTTCACGGGTTTTTTCGTTAAATTTATTAACAAAATCCATAATATTAACACCATGCTGACCCAAAGCCGGTCCAATCGGTGGCGCCGGATTTGCTTTGCCAGCCGGTGCTTGAACTTTGATAACTGTTTTAATTTTTTTTGCCATGATCGCTTACCTCATCTACCGGAATTTATATTTTTTTAGCTTGCAGAAAATCAATATTTGCTGGCGTTTCTCGGCCAAACATATTAACAGAAACTTTGATTTTGCCTTTTTCCTCGTCAATTTCGGTCACTTTACCCTCAAAACCCTTAAGTGGGCCATCAACAATTCTAACTAAATCGTTTAGAGAAAATTCGATTTTGTGCTTCGGTTCCTTAATACTCATTCTCTTTTTGATTCTTTCGACTTCCTGCTCGCTCATTGGAGTAGGCTTGACGCCAAAACCAACAAAACCGGTAACATTAGGAGTGTTTCGAACAATATACCAAGACTGATCCGTTACAATCATTTCCACCATCACATAACCCGGGAAAATTTTCTTTTCAACAGTATTTCTTTTGCCGTTTTTGATCTCGATTTGTTTTTCAGTCGGTACCATAACGCTAAAAACATAATCGGAGATACCCATCGACTCCACTCTTTGTTTCAAGCTTTCAGCAACTTGATCTTCATAACCAGAATAGGTATGGATTACATACCATCCTTTTCGGCCTTCTTGTTTAATATTTTTTGCTGTTTTATTTTCCATGGTTATTTTTGCATTAAAAGAATTATTTGTTCCATTCCGGCGGTTAAGCCGAGATCTAAAAATCCGATTAAAGCGCCGCCTAAAACTAAAGAAGCAACCACGATGGTGCTATCTGCAACCACTCTTTTTCGCGGCGGGAAAACAATTGCTTTGCTTTCCTTGATAACACTTTCAAAATAATCTTTTATTTTCATTTTGTGGACGTTTTTGTGCTCTTTTTAGGCGCGTCTTTAGTTTTCTGTACTTCCAAAATAGTCAAACTATTTCTTGAGCCGGTAACTCTATGATACCCTTTTTTCTTAATAAATTTACAAACTTTTATTTTAGGGGTACGTTTTTCACCAACTACCTTTAGTTTGACATCTTCGCCCGAAAGAACGTCTTTGCCGATAACTTCAGTGCCGACTTTCTGCCCCGCACCAAAAACAGCGATCTGATCGCCTTCGCTTACTACAAATTGTTTTCCACACAAAGAAATAATAGACATTACAAATTCCTGCAAATATCTTATCTTTTTTTCCCCCTGTTGTCAATCCGTTTGTTTCAGATAAAAATTAATCAAATTTTAGGGAGCGACGGCGCATATAAATATTTTGGACAACGCCCAGAATCATCATCGTCGTTATAATTGACGCCCCACCATAAGAAACAAGGGGCAAAGGAATCCCCGTCACCGGCGCCAAGCCAATATTCATAGCAATATTTACAAAAGCTTGGAAAATAAGCATACCCGAAGCGCCCATACAAAATAAATAGCCAAACGAGTCTTGCGATAGATAGCCGGCGTTAATAACTCGCCAGATTAGTAGCAAAAAGCCCACAATCATCGCCGCCGAGCCCATGAAACCAGTTGCCTCGGCCCAACCGGAAAAAATAAAGTCGATATGTGCCACCGGAATAAATTGAAGTTGTGATTGTGTCGCATTACCAAAGCCCTTACCCGTTAAGCCGCCCGAGCCAACGGCAATTTTTGACTGGTTTACATTATAACCACTGCCCAGAGGATCAGACATTGGATTTAAAAAAGTGGTTAAACGTCCCTTTTGGTAATCTTTTAAGGAGAGCCAACCAACTGGAATTGCCAAGAGCAAGACTGCTGCACTAACCAAAATTATTTTTTTACTCGGTCGAGCGGCGATAAAAATCGACAAGGCCGTCGCTGCCAAAACCAATGTCGTCCCCAAATCCGGTTGAAGATAAACAAAAATTATTGGCACGATGATTAAAAAAATATAAACAATTGTTGAGCGCACCGAAACTTTTCGATCAGCAAAAAAATAGGCACCGAAAAAAAGCAAAAATAATTTCATAAATTCCGATGGCTGATATTGCAATGGGCCAAAATCAATTGAACGACGTGAGCCAAAAACCGTTTGGCCAAAAAATATCACCAAGATTATTCCAGCTAGACCGAAAAGATACAAATAAAAACCATAAGATCTTAATTGGCGGTAGTTGAAAGCCACGATCAAAAAATATAGAGCAAAACCAATAATAAAATATATTCCTTGGTTTACGGCTAGTTGGGTTTTTTGAGACACGGAAGTGATAGAAAAGAGGGTCGAAATGCTTGAAGCCGCTAAAAGTAAGGGAATAACAATGAGCCAAAAATCAAAATTTGTGGAAATTTTTGGAAGTTTCACTTAAATTGCAATTTTTATCTTTCCGCTTGAAAGATTTGCTTCGGAAAAATTTTCAATTTCGTCAGAGCGCTCAAATTTTGCCAAATCGGTCAGTTGACAAATTTGCTCTAAATATTCTTCGACAAAAGCAAGGGCTTGGGCCGAATCAGTAGAATAAAAAGCGAAAGCTTTTTCGCCTTGTTTCAGACCGGAGCGTTTTCTTTTTTCCTGAATTACTCGCGTTAGTTCTCTTAGATCACCTAATTTTTGTAAACGCTCATCGATTTTAGTTTCGAGCGTAACCGTAATCTCATCAATCTTGCCTTCAACCGGTTTTTCAATTTCATTTTTCGAAACAAATTTTTCAACGTTGAGTTCTTCGAGGATAATTTTTTTATATTCTTCAGAAAATTCGGAAAATTCCACGCTGTAATTTATTGTCGATAGCGGTTGCCTAACTTTTAGTGAATTGGCAGCACGCAAATTATGGCCTTGTTCAACAATTTTTCGCACGCTAGCCATTTCTGATTCAATTTTTTCATTTATCAGACCTTCTTCAATTTGCGGCCAATACGAAAGGTGGACGCTTTCTTCGTCGGTCGACGTTTTCACTTTTTGCCAAATCCTTTCAGCAATAAATGGAAGAAGCGGAGCGATTAATTGAGCAAGATTTTTTAAAACATATTCCAGCGTCATAATAGCCACAGTTGAATCGTCGTCGTTCGCGCGAAATCTTTCGCGCGAACGTCTCAACCACCAGGTCGAAAGCTCATCAATAAACGATCTGGTAGCGCGGCAGACTCTAACGGTATTAAATTCGTCTAAGGCCGAGGTCAATTCTTTATTTAAACCATGGAGGCGACTGACGATGTAGCGATCAAGTAACTGCATTTTTGATTCATGAAATTCAGTCGGTTCGGTGGGTTTGTAAATTTCGTAAAATTTAACGACATTTTCAAGCGTGTTAATAATCTTGTTGTAAGTTTCTCGCAGTTCCCTTTCGGAAAATGAAAGGTTATCGGCCTGCATCACCACGCTTCCCATAATATAAAAGCGCAAGGCGTCAGCACCGTAGGTATTTATCGTTTTAGCCGGATCGGGAAAATTTTGTTTCGACTTGGACATTTTTTCGCCTTTTTCGTTCAAAATAACGCCCGTGGCTACAACATTGCTATAGCACTCTTGGTTGAAAAGCAAGGATCCGACAGTGTGCATATAGTAGAACCAAGCTCTGGTTTGCGAAATATATTCGCCGATAAATTCACCCGGGTATCTTGATTCAAATTCCGTCTTATTTTCAAACGGATAATGCCATTCGGCAAAAGGCATTGAGCCGGATTCAACCCAACAATCAATCACTTCGGGAATTCGTGTCATTTTTTCGCCACAAGAACATTGCAAAACAATTTCATCGATGTATGGCTTGTGCAGATCGATTTCTTCGGTCTTTTTTTCGCCATAAATTTCGGCGAAATTGACGCTTTTTTCCTTTAGCTCGTCTATTGAGCCGATGCATTCTGCGTGGCCGCATTTATCACATTTCCAAAATGGCAAAGGAGTTGCCCAATAACGGTTTCGTGAAATATTCCAGTCCGGTGCCGACTCAAGAATATTCAAAAAACGACCGTGCTTAAGGTATGGCGGAAACCAATTTATATTTTCATTTAACTCGATTAAGCGCTTTTTATTTTTTTGAATATCTATAAACCAAGCCGAAATGACGTTATAAATGAGCGGACTGTCACAGCGCCAGCAAAAAGGATACGAGTGAGTGAAACTTGCCCGCGAAAAAAGTAAATTGCGGCTTTCTAAATCTTGTTTAATCTCATGCTCGGCATCTTTAAAATACCGACCTTGCAAAAATTCCGGCGCGTCTTCGTTAAATTTGCCCGCCGAATCCAAAAGCGGCACTTGCGGCAAGCCAATTTTTTGTCCCAAATTAAAGTCATCTTCACCATAAATTACGGCTGTGTGGACAATGCCCGTACCGTCTTCGGTTGTAACAAAATCGGCCGGCGCGACATACCATGCCCTTTTTTCCTCTTCCTCGACTTTTTCGATCTTATAAAGTGGCTCGTAATTCAAACCCGCCAAATCGCTGCCTTTTAAATTTCGATAAATAATTTCAAACGGCTTATCTTTAAAAACTGATTCGGCTAAAGCGCTGGCAACAAAATATATGCCCTTGCTTCCTTGGGTCGTAACGCCAATATAATCGATTTGCTCGCCAACCGCTAGGGCAACGTTGCCCGGCAAAGTCCAGGGCGTTGTCGTCCAAGCTAAAATAAATTCATTGCCCGTTATTTCAATTTTTTGGCCGATTTTTTGATTTGGCAAAATTTTAAATTTAACGACCACCGATTCTTCCGTCACGTCTTTATAACTGTTGTCCATAGCCGTTTCAGCATTAGAAACTGGCGTTTCGCATCGCGGACAATACATCAAAACTTTTCTACCCTCGTAAATCAGTTTTTTATTCCAAAATTCTTTTAGCGCCCACCAAACGCTTTCCATGTAAGCCGTGTCCATGGTTTTATAGGAGTTGTCAAATTCCACCCAACGGCCGACTCTTTCGACTGTTTTTTTCCACTGGTCAGCATATTCCAGCACCATCGAACGAGCCGTTTGATTAAATTCAGCTACTCCTCTAGTTTCGATTTCCTTCTTGCCGGAGATGCCCAGTTTTTTCTCTACCAACGTTTCAATGGGCAAACCATGGCAATCCCAGCCCCAGCGGCGGCGGACCCTCTTACCCTTCATTGTCTGATAACGCGGAAAAATATCTTTTGTTACAGAAGACAAAATGTGACCATAGTGCGGTAAGCCGGTAGCAAAGGGCGGCCCGTCGTAAAAAACAAAACGGTTATCGTCAGGACGAGATTGGATTGATTTGGCAAAAATATTATTGTCTTGCCAAAATTTAATCGTTTCTTCTTCTAATAAAGCAACGCGAGATTTTTCTTCGCTCATACTGATTATCCTAGTAGAAAAACCGGTTTTTTTCAACCGGCCTTTTCGTCAAGCGCTTCGTTGACTAAGGCGTCGGCTTGTTTGTTTTGCTCTCGCGGTACGTGCGTGAAACTAGCTTGCAATTTAAGTTCGCAAATTTTTTGTTTAATTTGCCAAAAAAGTTCCTTTAATTTGGGATCTTTCACTTTATAAACACCATTGAGTTGTTTGACGACAAGTTCGGAATCAAGAAAAAATTCTGCTTCATTAACCGAATCTTCCTTCGCTAAATATTCCAGCGCCTCTAATACGGCGGAATATTCGGCAATATTATTGGTCGCCGTTCCAATACATTTTTTGATTTGAGCAATTTTTTTCTCGTCAGAAAAAATTACAATCCCAACCGCCGCCGGTCCCGGATTGCCTCTCGCACCCCCGTCTGTAAAAATTTTTATTTCATTCATTCTGGTTGGTCAGGAGTTAGTCCAGTACACTTTGTACCACAGTACACGCCAAATTCAAACAACCCCAAATATGTTCCGCTAGAAGCATCAACTTTTGCGGTTAATTTTCGCACGGCCTGACCGACTGTCCCGATCGAGTTTACGGTGATGACACCCAAATCTTCAGGATTTTCGCTATAAAGAATATTTCCGGCTGAATTTTTGGCAGAAACAGCGATAAAAGCATAGCGCCCCGACCCCGCCGTGTCCCCTGCGAATCTCCTTGTTTGCTGACTTCGAGAATTTATTTGTGTTGCTTGAGGTTTAATTCGCAAATGGCATTCTGTGCTTTTGTCGGCACAATAGGTCAAATCGAGATCTATTTTATAGGTTACCGAACTACCGTTGGTTTTGTTTTGCCCGTTGACAATCTGTTTTTCTGTTCCTGTGTTCTGATTTTTTGACAGATCAAGCAGAGTATAATTTAGCGCGTCAAAATTATTCGTTAATTTTGTGCCGTCGTGATCGTAAACACCCGAAAAATAAATCGTTATTTGGCCGACCGCACTATCACGATGAGTCGCTTCCGTCAAATCAATATCCAACGTATCGTCAATATTTACTTTTTTTGCTTTAGCTATTTGCTCGTCTGTTGGCCACATTGACGACCAAGGTGCAAATTCGGCCTCACTGCTAGAAGTGTTGTTAAATGTTGTGGCAAAGCTTAACTCATATTTCACCGGATCGGGCTGAATTGGATCGCCCATTGCTAAATCGCCTTTATTCGACTTACCGTATAAACTTGACAGCGTCGAATTAGCTTTGGCGTATTTTAGCTCTAACAGCCCCTCTTCGATTCCGCTCAACGCCGCCCGATAAGCCAAACGACCTTCGCGTGATTGACCGGCTAATTTAATGTGTCCGCTCATTACCGCCGCTACGCCAATCACTAAACCGCTCATCAAAATTCCGATTAAAATGGCAATTAATAATGCTGAAGATTTTTGTTTTTTTACCATAGTTTCCTCGCGCTGTTTGTCACATCTACCGATAATTTAGAAAAAGTATGATTGGTGTAGCTGGTTTCGGGCGTTTCAACTCCTTCCTGATTGTTTTTATTTGCCCGAAAAATAATATCGTCAATTTCAACTTTATAAATTTTATCTTTGATCGTGCCGTCATAATCCGGCTGATGTTCCAAATAATAAACCCTAAAAGGCGAAGTGAATTGATATCCGTCTAAATCTGCCGATGCAGCGGCTGGCACGCTGACGTAAGCGGCACAATCGGAAGAAGCAATATTTATATCATTACTAGAAAAACTAATTAGAGCGCCCGAACCCAAAACCGTATAATCGCCTTTTTTATAAACACCATCTCTTTTATAAATTGCTTCAAAGGCATTATTGGCCTTAAACAAAGCCACTCCCGCCACTCCGTTCGGATAACGACTGGCAAAATCAGTTTTTTTGTTTTCTGCCAACGAGAAAGTATTGCCGGAGGCAATAATCGCTTTTATTTTAGCTCCGTCATAATCTTTAGCCGTTTCTCGCACTCTTTCAGAAACATAATCACGAATTTGGCGGACGCATTGGTCTGAAAGACGCATATCGTCAGCTTTTTCGTTAGAACGACGAATTAAAGCAAACGAGCTCACCCCCACGCTAACTACGATTACAAATATTAGCGAGGAAACTAAAATTTCAACTAATGTAAAAGCTTTTTTTCTCATCTTTCCCAATCCGTAAATAATTGTCGGGCATAATAATGTTTTTCGCCTCCTAAATCTTGCCATTTAATGTCAATTTTAACGAGAGCAGTTTTGTCAGCATCAGCCACATCAGCGCTAACTATGTTTGGATTTATTTGTGTTTCTATCTTAAAGGAGAAAAATCCTTCGCCAAAGGCCGGATTAATGGTCATACTTTTATATGGGCGATAATTACTTTCCAGAGACGCACTCGTATCAATGCCCGTTTTATCGTCTTCACACCCTACTTTGCCTAATTTTGCCACATCATAACAGGCAATATTTATGGCCGTTGGCTGAACTGTACCGGAGCTTACAAAGAAAATTTGACCTTGGGCTTTTTTCTCCTGAATTGTCTCTAAAATTTCTTCGGCAATGTTTTCTGCTTCTAAATACGATTGGTCCAAAGCAGCCGAGCGCATCGAGCTAGAAGCTAAGGCCACAGCCGAAGACACAACCAAAACGATGATTGTCGAGGCGGCAATCGCTTCAATCAACCCAAAGCTTTTTTGTGTCTTTTTCATATTAAGGCGTAATTCCGGAATCCGAGCTAATGGCAATTTGCCCGTCCTCCACAATAAAATTCTTTTTTAAACCTGATTTCGCTAGTTCAAAAGATAATTTTTTTGACGAAGTGTTACTGGTGCACCTTTGCTCTCCCGAAGGTGAATAAAAACGGACCTCCTTCGCCCCACCAGAACATCCGCTCGACAAAAGCGTCAGAGTTGTGCCAGAAGGCAATTTCATTTCGCCGTCAGCTATATCAGCTAAGCTGTCGCCAGCGATAATTTTTTTAATCACTACCCGATTGGCCTCAAGAACGGCGGCATAGCCAATCGCTTCGACGCTTTCGGGATTTTGGGCAAAAGTTTTGGCCGATTCAATTTGTGTTTTTACACGATCATACTGTGAATCCAAGCTTTCTAATTTTGATGTTTTTCCGATGAGTGGATAACCAACGGCCAACAAAATTAATGTAACTCCTACCGTTACAACTAATTCAATTAATGTGAAAGATTTTCGATCCTTATCTCGCCACATAATAGCATGGAGAATTTGCTATATCTCCGCCGCCTTCATTTAAAATATTGTTATCAACGTATTGCTTAACTATGGTCGGAACATCAGACGAGTCGGTAAACTTACAGTCGGAAAGTTTTTCGGTGCTAGAAGTTGGTTTAACAATGATGGCGGCATTTTTCAGATCGCCCCGAACGACATATTGCATGGCTGCATCGTTCAAAACATTATCGCTGTTTATAAGAGCACTAAAACCCGTCACGCTCGACAAAGAGCTCAAAGTAAAGACATAATATTTATCCAAGACAAGGGTACCGGTTGTGCTTGGCAAGGGAAATTTTCGACCATTGCTAATGGCATACTGGTCAAGGGCGTTGGCAACTAAATTGGCGTTTGTTTTTTGCTTATCAAGGATAGCTTTTTTGCGCGCGTTCGTTACATTCAACACCACAAAAGTCGCTAAAATCAAAATAACCGTTACGACAATCATTAATTCGGCGAGTGTAAATGCTTTCGATCTTGTTGATCTTTTCATAATCCTCCTTAAAAACCCAGTATTTTTAAATATGCGTCAAAAATTTGCGTCCCCCAAATAAGCCCGATCAAACTGCCCATCGCCAGAAAAGGGCCAAATGGGACTCTTATTTTCAAACCTTTTTTGCCATTTATTATCAAGACAATTATACCAAATATGCTGCCTAACAAAAATGCGGCAAATAACCCAACTGTGGCCGCCGGAAAACCACACAAAGCTCCCAGAAAAAAAGCAAAAAAACTATCACCGTAGCCCATCCACTTTTCCCGCGAAAAAAAAGCTAAACAAAACGGTAAAATTGTTGCAATAACGCCGCCCAGCATAAGGTCAAAAAAATCAGCGTTTGAACGGTTAAACCCACGCCAAATAACCACCAGTGCAATCGCCGCAGCAAACACCCAATCGTCTACTTCTTGAGTTTTAATGTCACAAATTACTGCCAGCAGAAGAACCCATAGCGCGGCAAACAAAATAAAGGTAGAAAAGTTTAATCCGTAAAAATACCAAACAAATAGAGCCAAGCCGACGGTAATTAATTCAGTCAGCGGATACAAAATGCTAATTTTCTTGCCGCACCAACGGCATCGGCCGCCTAAAAATAAATAGCTCAAAATTGGAAACAAATCCCAAAAACCAAGAACGTGGTTGCATTTAGGACAACGGCTCCGGTCGTACAAAATCGACCCGAGGTGATCGAGTCGATTTTGTACTGCCGTTAAAAATGAACCGGCTATAAGCCCAAACAAAATTACTATTACAAGCATGGTCCGGCCGGATTGCTGGATGATAAATTGTCATCGACAATTCCAGTTGACGAATCTTTTACATACCGCCAGCAATAGCTTCCACTATTTCCCCTTGAACTTCCGGCTGTAATTTCATAGCCCTCTGTCCCCGATGCCCGGAATTTAATCGAGTTACCTTGATAGTCAACTGGTTGAGTAGTGAAACCGGTCGCTCCACCGCTTTTTAAATCGGTATTCATTTGTCCTTTAATATCACTAATCGTTCCGCTGAAGGTAGACGATAGATTGGCACCATCCGTTCCGGCAATGTATTGTTCCACGGCATCCCTAACTGATTCGATAGACCTTTTCGCTCTCGCGTCTCTGGTTTTCTTTGTCGCATTGCTTAAAGCCAAAACAACAAAGGTTGCCAGAATTCCAATAATGACGACCACAATGAGCAACTCCACTAATGTAAATGCTTTCTTTTTCACTTTCCTCCTTTTTTTTAAAAAAATAATATTTAACTGATATTACCAGAAATTTGATAAATCGGAATAAGAATTGAAAAGACAATCACACCCACGCCCAAACCAACAATAATCAAAAGAATTGGTTCCAATAAGCTGGTTAATGATTTAATTCGTTTCTCGGTTTCATCTTGAAAAAATCTCGACAAAGATAACAAAACTTCATCGATTTTACCGGTTTGCTCACCGACAGCAATCATTTGCGGCACAATGGCCGGAAAAGCTGGCTCTTGGTCAAAAAGCGGCTGTGACATTGGTACGCCACGCTCTAACTGTTTCGCCACATTGTTTAAAATTTTTTCATAAACAGTATTGTCTATGACTTTTCCGACTAATTTTATTGCTTGAATAATTGGCACGCCGGCACCAACTAACATGCTGAAAGTTCGAGTAAAACGTGTCATGTAGGCACTGATGAAAAAGCTGTTTAGGCCCGGTGTTTGCAAAATAATCTGACCTAAAACTTCGCGACCACTTTTAGATTTAAAATAATATTTTGCCCAAACAACCAGACCAACAACAGCCAAAATTAAAATATACCAATAATTAATCATGAAATTTGATGTTGCAATCAGGGCCTTGGTCGTCCAAGGTAATTCCATATTCGATGTCGTAAAAATTTCTTCCATTTTAGGAATAACCAAAACCATCAAAATTATCACCGCCACAATCATGGCACAAATGATGAAAAACGGATAAATAACCGCCGCCCTCATTGACGAACTCAGCTTATAGTCGGCTTCCTCCTGATCGGAAAGTTCTTGCAAAACCTGTTCGAATTTGCCCGACGCTTCTGCCGCTTTTAAGCTTGCGAGGTAAACCTCATCAAACATTATGGAGTGATGGCTAAAAGCACTTGAAAGCGCCTCCCCTTCTTCAAGCCGCTTGATTACATCTTTAATCACCTTGCTTAATGTTGGATTGCTTGTTTGCTTAGACAGCAGCGTCAGCGCGCGAATAATTGGCAAACCAGCCGAAATCATCGTTGAAAGAGACCTCGTAAAAAGAGATTTTTCCTTGATTGAGATTCTTTGAAAGAGGTTAATTTTTACTTCGGCAGGCATTAGAACACCATTTGTTTGAACATCTTAATATCGCTGGCCCATTTAATTGCCTCTTCGAGAGCGATCTCCCCTCTCGAAACACAATCGGCTAAAACTTTATCTAGGGTGATCATTCCTTCAGAAGCGCTTGTTTGGATAACAGATTGAATCATGTGCGTTTTGCCCTCGCGGATTAAGCTTCTAATTGCCTGATTAGCCACCATAATTTCGCAAACGGCAATTCGGCCCGACCCCGATGCTTTTTGAATCAGTCTTTGTGAAACAACACCGACTAGCACATTGGCCAACTGCTGACGAATCTGTGACTGCTGATTTTTAGGAAAAACATCAATAATTCTGTCAGGCGTTTGTGAGGCGCTGTTAGTGTGCAAAGTCGTCAAAACCAAATGACCAGTTTCAGCAATGGTCAAAGCCGCTTCAAAAGTTTCGACGTCTCTCATTTCTCCGACTAAAACAACGTCTGGGTCTTCACGCAAGACACTTCTAAGGGCGCGTGAAAAACTCAATGTATCAGTGCTTAATTCCCGCTGGGTCAAAATACTTTTTTTATTTTTAAAAACATATTCTACCGGATCTTCGATGGTGACAACGTGTTTAGCAAAATTTTGATTTATATATTCGATAATAGCGGCGATAGTCGTCGATTTACCGTGGCCAGTCGGGCCAGTTATCACCAACAAACCCTGCTCTCGATTGCCAAATTCTTGGATTATCGGCGGCAAACCAAGCTCGGGAATTAATTTTATTTCTTGCGGAATGAATCTAAAAGAACCCGCTACCCGACCGGCTTCAAAATAAACATTGGCGCGAACTCTAGCACCATCAAAGTCGAATGAAAAATCAACTTCCTTTTCTGATTTTAGTTTGCTAACGTATTCTGCTTTTAGGGTTGTGGCGATTAGCTCTTGAGCTTCCTCGGTTGACAGGGTGTTTTCGTCTTCTAATTTCTGCAGCTGACCATCAACTCTAATTACGGGTTTTTCCAAAGAAACCAAGTGCAAATCACTCGCTCTCGAATTTATCGCCCTTTGTAAAATAGACGCCATTCGCTCGGCAGATTGCATTATCCCTCCTTGGTTTCGCTTGTTGCTCTTAAAACTTCATCAACAGTAGTGAGGCCCTTGACCGCTTTGATTAAACCGTCCTGCCTCATACTAATCATACCTTCTTTCGTTGCCTGCGCAAATATTTCTTCCGAAGATTTATGGTTAAGAAGCATATTTTCAATTTCACTCGACATCTCTAAAACTTCAAAAATACCCACTCGCCCTTTGAAACCATTTTTGCAATTTTCACAACCTCGCCCTTTAAAAAATTGCATCTGGTGTGAAAAATTAATTTTTTCAAACTGTTTTTTTACTTCGATCATAACCGATTGAGGCACGCTGACTTCCTCTCGACACTTTGGACAAATTCTCCTCACAAGACGCTGACCGGCAACGGCATTGATTGCCGAAGTCAAAAGAAACGGTTCAACGCCAAGATCCGAAAGCCGCGGCAAAGCGCCTGCCGAATTATTAGTATGAAGCGTGGATAAAACAAGGTGGCCCGTGAGAGCCGCTTGCGTAGCCAAATCGGCCGTTTCTTTATCGCGAATTTCGCCAACCATAATAATATTGGGGTCTTGGCGTAAAACACTTCTCAAACCATCGGCAAAACCAAAACCGATTTGCGGCTTAACCTGAACTTGATTAATACCTTGAATTTCATATTCAACCGGATCTTCAAGAGTGACAATATTTGTCTGGGGCTGGTTAAGCCGCGATAAAATCGAATACAAAGTTGTTGACTTGCCCGAACCGGTGGGGCCAGTCGATAAAATAACACCATATGGGCGGTTCATGGCTCGGACAATTCGGTCATAGGCCAAGCCATCTATACCAAGATCTTCAAGTTTTTCCAAAGTTTTTGATTTCGATAAAAGACGCATAACAATTTTTTCGCCAAAAACTGTTGGCAAGGTAGAAATTCTGACATCAACCGCTTCGTTTTTGACCAAAACATCAATTCGGCCATCTTGAGGCACCCTTTGTTCGTCAATTTTAAGTTTTGCTAAAATTTTCACCCTTGCCACAACGCCGGCACTCAAACTACTGGGGATTAAAATTACTTCGCTCAACTCGCCGTCAATTCTAAATCTCACCCTAACTGCTTTTTCGTATGGTTCAATGTGGATATCGCTGGCTCGATTTGTTACAGCCAAAAATAATATTGCCGCAACCGCTTGAGGAATCTGTCCGGTGTTAGTAAACATTTTCAGATCATCAATCGTCACATTGTCTTTTTGCAAAAATTTTGCTAGATCCGGATTTTCCATCGTCGAGTCGTTTTTTCCAGCCGAGGCAGAAATCTGATTCATTTTCGATTCAGTATCGCTATGGCTTTGCGAAGCTAAATCTAAAATGCTTTTTGTCGATTCAGTTGAAACCGGAGCGGGTTTTTCTTCAACCGGTGGAATTGCTTGCGGACTTTGGTTAAGCGCCTTATAGCGATTGAGCGCCGCATCAATATCTCTTGAATCAGCCAAAACTAAATTCAATTTGATACCGCTTTTTTGTTCAACAAACTTAAATATTTCGTTCAATCCCGGGTTTTTTGTGTCGGCCACCGCTACATCGTATGCGCCATTTTCACCGGTTTGAAAAATTATCGCTTTATATTTTTCCGCGATATCAAGAGGAATTTTTTTCAAAATCTCTTCTTTAATGCTAGAGGCATCAAACCTAATCGGCATCGGCTTTATCTCGCCATCATTAGCTGGCGGCGTTACCACACCGCTATCAATCGCCTTTTCCGAAACCGAACGTGGCGCGATAAAAAATTCGATATTGAGACCAAGTTTTTGCTCAAGTGCCTGAACCGACGATTGATCTAATCGCGAAAATTTGATCGGATCGAGAAGAGCCACCTGAAGAAGCTTTATATTTTCGTCGTAATAAAAAGGAACGAAACCGTATTTCTTAGCCACGTCCTTGTCGATGAGCTCGATTGCCTTAGGATCGATTGATTTCAAATTAACAAAGGGCACGCCAACCGCTTTAGCAAAAATCTCGGCCAATCTTTCGGCTGGAATCGTACCGAAACTAGCCAAAGCGTCATACAAATCTTCAATTTTTGAATATTTTGCCTTTAACGGGAAAGCGTCTTCTTTTTTTAAATAACCAACATCAACGAGGGAACTCAAAAAAGTTCCCACAGCCATAGTTTCATCTTTGACTAGTGTTAATGCGCCTTGTTGCATTTACGTTAATATGAGCTGAATGGATTTTCTCGACCAAGCTGATCGGCCGAAGGTATCAGAGGAAGATCGCCGTAATTCTTCAGCGAATTTGTTTGCGAAGAACCGGATCTTAAATCTTCTTCTGTAATACTTTCAGTTTGGCTGGCAACCGGATCGACACTGGCAACACTTGTTTTAGTCAAAAACCAGCCCAATGTGATTGAAAGAACTAAGGTTATCCCAAAACTGGCGACTAAATATAAAACGCCTTTATTCATTTGTGCCTCCGTTGTCTGCCTGACTTGTTGATGCAACGCTATCTTCGCTTAGATATGGAAAAACTAAATCAAACCCCGCTTCGAGTTGATTTGTACTGTCGTTATTTGAAAAATTAATTCCCGAGACAGCCACGGGGCGAAGATTGGTATTAAGAGCGTTAAAAAAGCTGGCAAACTTGCCATAGTCACCTTGCGCCGTGACATTGACTGTTAATTTGCTAGCTTTCTTATCCGAACCGCTTGAAAATGACATATTTGAAATCGTTATCTCGTTAGCTGAAGCAATCGTGGTGATCTGGACTAAGGATTCTTCGGCTTTTTCCTTGTCCGGAATCGCAATCCCCAAAATTTCAATTTCTCTTTTGGCCTTATTAATCACCTGTATAGCATCTCGTATTGCCTGCACTTTTTGTCGGCCCAAAGCTAGCTCTTGTTGTTTGTTAGCAATGGAATCATTAAGCGTTTTTATTTCTGACACTTTTGGTACAAGGTAAGTAATTATCGCCACAAAAGCCACCAACAAAAAACCGGCCGCGGCGAGAATTATTGTTTGAGAAGAATTTTTATTTTCCATTTTATAAAGAAGGTGTCGCGGTAGCTGTCGCTGACGCAGACGCTTTTTTAAGAATGTATTTCGACCTGTCGATTTTTAAAGCAATTGAAAATTCAACTTTTTTCGAATCTTGATTGAAGCTAGCTGATTGCAATTTGACATCCTCAATCGAAGCTATTTTACGGTAGCCGCTAACCACTTTTGCTAAATCGGAATAATTATCGGTTTCTCCGGTCAAGCTGATTTCTTCTTGTTGGATCGAAAGGGTCTTGATTCTAGCGCTTTTAAAAGTATTCCCCGAAAAATCGCCCAGAATCTTGCCAAAACTTTCGCGAGAATCAAGAGCAGTCTTCAAGGTACCTAATTGTTTCTGAATGGTTGCAATCTGTTTTTGTTCCGTTTTCAAAGAATTCAACTGGCTAGTAACCTCATTTTGAATGGATAAATCCAATGATTCTATGGCTGATTCTTTAGATTTTTGCGCGCTAAAAGCAATCACTACCGCCACCAACACGGCGGCGCAAAAACCGAACACAACAAAAGTCGCCACCTTCGTGCCTTCTGACCTTGAAGTATCTTCTATATCATCACTAACTGTATCGAGAAGTTTCTTTTTTTCTTCTTCGGAGACCACTCCCCTCCTCTTAGATAAAATTATACACTATTTTCAAAATCAAACGCAAACATTTTTACTTTCCCGTCAAAACTGAATTAATTCCTTCAAACGCCGGCAGGGGCTGATTCATCAGTTTGGCATCAGAGTAAATCGCAATACCATAGCTACCAGATTTTTTCCTTTTGTTAAAAGCAATTTCTTCCGCCACGATTGATCCATAAATTTTCAGCGGCTCTCCTTCGCTGATAAAAGTCACCTTGCCGCCCGAGTAAGTGTTTCGGCTTGAATTACTTGGGTTAAAGATTATGCCTTTAAAGCTTGTAGCTGAACGTGAAAACTCAACGTCACCGCCCAAAACAATCAATCCAAGTTTCGCCTGATCGACAAAAGACAAATTATTGATAATGACCTTGTTTGCTCCTTCGTTTTTAAAATCAACAATTAACGTCCCTCGGCCGTAAACATTGGCCGCCGAACCGTTTGTTGGACCAAGATTAATAGTATTGGTTTCGGTACTCAAATACCAAACCCTTCCATTTGGCCACGAATCGCCCTTGTCGGCCATAGAGCCAAGATTAGCACAATCATTCGTTTGAAAATTAAGTGGTGATGTTTTTAGCTTGTTGGCATCAGAAAGTTTGCATTCGATATCGGGCGTGGCCGTGGCGGTATATTTAGAAATATTGTCCGCCATTATCTTATTTTTATATTCGTCACTCCCGCCCGAGGCGCTATCACCCCAATAAACCACTGACTCTTTGTCAAAATAATAACCATAAAGGGCCGACTCACCATTTTGCTTATTGGTGTCATCGGCTGATTTATTACTAATTGAGCCGAAGCGTGAATTAAAGTCGAGCGCATTGCCGGCATAGTTCGAGCCGGAAAATATGTTGCCGAATAAATAAAAGGCCGGATTATAAAGCAGATAAGATTGATCGAAAGCAATATCCTCGCCGCCAGAGGAAACCGTTACTGGCAAATTCAGCAAATTACCACCGCGGCTATGGGAACCGAAACCGCGTTCGTAGACATAAAAAGGCACCGACTTACCAGAATTTGTTTCGTTGACGTAAGCCGAATTTGATGGATTTAGTTCGTCATTTATTTCATAAAGTGGCGAAGTTGCCGAATCAAATTCTTTTGTTGTGCTATCCGAAGCCAGATACGCCAACCCTTTCATTAAGTAATAATTATTCGAGGTTGCAAGAATAGAATTTTCGTTATTGTTCGAGGTACTTGGCGCACTTAAAATCGCCCTTGCTTGAATCAGCTCATTTTTATCCTTAGTATAATCGAGCTTAAATTTGTAGCAGAAATAAGTTTCAGCACCAGCGGCTAAATCAATTTTTTTCCAAGAAACATTATTTTGCGAGTCAATACTGAAATTTTGTTGGCTTAAATTATCTAAATTGCCCAATCCGCATTCCGCCTTGCCAATTTGGCTCACTCCTGAAAGACCGGTATTCGGTCTAATATCAGTTAAGCTTGCCCCTGAAATTGCATTAGCCGATTTAATTTTAATTCGAGCAACTACGTCATTGCCGGGCTCGATTGTAGCGGTATATTTTAGCGACCCCGCCCCTTCGGCCAAAAAAGTCTTCTTTTCTAAAATTACACCTGAAAAATTATTGTCGACAATATCGTAGGACACCGACAGGCTCTTAAGTACGGGCGAAGAATAGGTATTGCCATAAAATCTCACCATAATATAAAGGTCAGACGAGTTGGGCAGGCGTCCGGCATTAAAATCGTCTTTCGAATACCATGTTTGATTATCTGTTGAAAATTGATATTCCAAATGCTGATTATCCTCCGAATACGTCGTGCCTACAAAATCAGCATAGCTATCCAATGTTCCCTGCAAAGTGTTTGAATCGTATGCTTGAGCAGAAAGATAATTACTGGAAAAACTGTACTTGTAAACCTTGGCGGCGTCTTTTAATGTTAACCAAATGTCTTTCGTAACAGGGTCGTAGCTAATACCGGAGCCGCGCGCGTTTTCCGGTGGCGCATCAGCACAAGTAATTGTTCCGAGCGTTGGGGCGGCTGTATCATTGCCCGTAATTTCCGCTTTGCAAAGTGCCCCTGTCGCCTTATTTGTAAATGCTAAAATTTCAGCGCTTAGCGGTTCGCCCGGCGGAATAACCGTTATCCCCGCCGTTGGCAAATTGACATTTAAGGTTGATAAATTTTCCGCCGAATCAATTCGATAAATTGTGTTGTTGTCCCCGTCAGTGACCCAAATATTGCCACGGTTATCCTTAGTTATCATCTGCCCACTTGAAATAGTAAATTCCTTTGTTTTTGTTAAACTTGTTGTGTCAATTTTCATCACCTTCGTTCGGCCCAAAACATAAAGGAATTTACCATCTTGGCTTAATACAGAGCCCAAAGTACATTCTCCTGTACAACCCAGCGAGACAGGGTCGCCCGAAGCCGTTGCCGTTGGATCGATTGCCGTTCCTTCGGCCAAACCGTCGAATTCATCCGCATCAATTCGATAGAAAACGTCATCATTTTCAACGCCAACCCAAACTGACGCGCTGCCTTCGGAGCATTGCACCGATATCGCGGTTGGATTAGTAATATTGGGCGAAAAAGCTCGAGTAACAACCTTATTTTGCAAAGGAATGATATGCGAAATGGAGTTTGCCAAATTCGTGCCGCCGTCCACCAAACTCCTATTAGCTACCCAAACATCACTGTCACAGCCCATTGCCACTCGCGAAGGATCTTTGCCGACCGACCATTCCTTTATAATTGTTCCGTCCGGAGCTAGTTGCGCCAGAGTATCTTTGTCGTGGACAGAAAGCCAAATGCTGGTTCGAGCTTCACTAACTGAACCTTCTTCGGCACTCACACCCTTCCACGCGTTAACGCTTCCGGGTGAATAATGGTAGGTAGCGTACCCTTCGGCGGCATAACCCAAATCTTTGCGCTCAAGTCTTAAGCCGCCATTTTGTCCGACTAAATCGACATTATTCAAAGTCCAAGGGTCAATCGTACTTTTCCATTGATTGTCATTTTGCCATTTCATCACAATATGGTCAGCCGCCTTTGAACCGGCTAACGGCAAAATTGCCATGGTTATCGAAACAATGAATAAATATTTAAACCCTTTAAATGCTTGACTACATTTCATAAGAATACTGAATTATATTTTTGCCATTTAATAAATTATTGCCCACACCTGTTGCGCCAATAATTTTTAAGCTTCGGTGACCGTTTTCAACTGATACCGAAGCTTTACCCGCATAGCTAGTGCCGTCAGACATTCTCTTTAAATTATACTGAATTTCACCACTAACCGTCGGCGGAACCTCGTCTTTGATTTCGTATTGCGTTCTGGTCGTATTGGGTTCAAAGACCTCTAAGCGAACATAAACTTTATCGCCGGAGTCAAAAAAAGCTTTTTGTTGCGATTCATCGGCATCGTCTCCTTGCGGACTGCCATAAGTCTTTTTAATAATCTGCATACTTTGGTCTGTTCTATCAACAAAATGTAAACAAAGTTCAGGGAAAACATAAGTGTCGCGCACTTTATTGTTGGCTTGTGGATCGAGCATTTCAACTTTAGACACCGGCTCGGTTACGCTTGCGCCACATTGAGAACGGTTGCTATCCATATCAAATTCGCCCGAAGAATTGGCTGTAAATTTTATTTTGACAATGATATAGTTGTCGCTGATCGTGTAGGTCGAGCCGCTTTTTGTTGCTTGGGCGTTACAAGCTGATTCGCCAGCATTACAAAAGTAAGATTTTGGAACTTGGTTAAAAGCATAAACTTTTTCACCCTTCGAACCGTCGGATTCCGCTGGAGAATATGACCGGCCGCCTTTATCAATAGCCGAAATAAAGCCACCGTAAGTTGCGTTAGTGGAAAGTTTTTCATAAACATTGATCGGTACTCCAGCCGCTCCGGCAATTTCATTCAGGATATTTTTGTAAATTAGTTCGAGTTCGTCGGCACTGGCCGTTTTGTAGAAAAATTTTTCATCCACGCCGCTTATTTGCTTGTAATCAGAAGAAAAAGTTTTGCCGGTTGGTATGACTTGATTATTAGTTTTAGCGGCAATGAAACGCATCAGAGCGCAACCGCCGCTACCGTCGGCTGGCGGGCTGGCGAACGGGCCCGCCATTGCCCGACAGGCACTGCCAGTTGAACCATAGTGAATGGTAAAAAAGGAAACGTCATTCTTGATCGCTTTATCAATCGGCGAATTATCAACCACGGCAGTCAGCCGATCAGCCGCGGCGGCAACAGCAAAAAAATTTGTGTTGGCGTAAGGCGTGGAATTTTCCTGTCCGTCCGTTAACAAAACCGCCGCTTTTTTAGCCCCACGAGAAGGCGCCCCATTTAAAATGTTAATCGCGCTGTCCATGCCCGACCCGACGCCCGTATTTCGATTAGCGTAATTTGAGCCGTAGCAAGATGACGTGCCTAAACTGGTTTGGATCGCCGCCGCGTCTAAAGCATCAACTTGCGAACTAAAATTGCTCCTGTTGGTATCGTTCATTAAAGTCAACGGATAATAGGTTGCCGCGACGCCCTCCGGCGCCGGATCGATAATGCTACAGTGAACCTTGCCGCCATACAGCACAAGCGCAACTTTCATATCATCTGAATCTTGAATATTTCCAATAAACGCTTTGATGGCTTCCTTGGCTTGGGCTAGCTTGGTCGTCGAGCCGACAACGGTGTCCATTGAGCCGGAAGCGTCGAGAGCCAAAACGACGTCGGCTTTGTCAGCCGAGGCGGCAATCGATTCAGCATAAATTTTGAGATTCAAATAGCCCTGTTCCCCCACGGTGAAAGTCGTTTTACTGTTGCCCGCCAAATCAGTTGTATATTTTTCCGGCGTGTGTGTGTCAGAAGAGACCAAGCCCGATCGGGCAAAAACCGCTACGCCCGACACCAGCAAAACAATCAGTCCCAATGACAGCCATTTATTCATTTTTTTGCTGCTATTTTTATTTTTAATTGGCAACATATTCATAAGTTATTTCTTCGTAACCCTTCTTTAGTCCACTCGGAAATTCAAATGTCAGCCGAGCTTCGCTGGTAATTCCAGAATAAGGATCGTAATTGCGATCTTTTAAAGATGCTTCGGCTGTTTTTACCGAACCGTTTTGAACATTCGAAATATCATCGGTAAAAACAATTTTTCCCGAATAATCAATCGGCTGATATATTAAAATCTTAACGTAAACTTTTTGATCTTTTTCAAAGGTTGATTCGACTTTTGTCATCGCTGAATCGGAATAAGTTGTTTTAATTACACCAATTGAAGAAGAATTTAGTGAAGCGTCATCATTTTTTCCAACATATATTCGACCTCCGGCGCCCAAACCGCCATATTGCGAAGCGCCACCTTGCGCTTTGAGTACCGCGTCACCGCCTAAAATATAAAAATGATTGACTGCTCCAGAACCGCGCCTTTCTTCGGTAACTTGTGACGATTTTGTCGCTCCGATTACCGTGCCTTCACTATTAGCCACGCCATAATTAAATAGTTCGGTATATTCCGAAACAGTTGCCGAGCTGATATATGAAGAAATCGGGTTGGGATCGTCAACTAAAATATTGATTGTGCCGCCAGAACCGCCGCCGCCCCAAATGTCACCGTTTGCACTTCCGGTTTGTGATAAACCATTAGCGGCAATTGACCCGCCACCTGATATTTGCAAAGCGCTAGCTTTAATCAAAACAACCCCGCCGCCGCGGCCACCGTCAGAATGATTATCGTGTCGATGTCGGCTGGCACTTCCTCCAGAAGAACCATGTAAGGTTGGCCTGATGGCAAAATCATAAGCTCTTCCACCCAATACTTTTGTGCTAACCGTGCCGTTTATGTTGCCGTTGGCGCCCGTACCGCCATGTCCGGCGCCGGCGGCTCGCGTTGCTTCGTCGTGAGTGTCAACGTTGCTCCCTGCCCCCGGGCCATAACCAGCCCCACAGGTGTTTTTTGCCATGCAATCGTGAGTAATGTTTTCAGCTGGATAGGCCGGATAACCTTTGCCCGATACATCGATCCGACCCGCAACAAGTAAATCGTTAGTTATTTCAAGATCAAGTACCTTTTCCGACCCTGTTGTATTAAGCTCGTTTGTTTGCAAATCAATATCGGTTAACTCTAGGGCAGGATGAGTCACAGTAGCACCGCTTTCAATATGCAAACTATTAAATCTTTGCTTTCCGCTTAAAGTCAGCGTTGCGCCGCTTTTTACCACAATATCCCGACCGGTCAGTTCGGTGCTTAGTGTCCCATAAGTTTTATTAGACTCGATTATAACCGTGCCGGAGTCGGCTGATGCATTCTCGCTGATCATTTTTGCCAGAATTCCGCTAAGAGCAGTAAACAAAACTACTAGCGCGACAAAAACAAACCTGACGCGAGCAAATAACCCAGGATGAGATTTCGTTGGTACCAAGAAAAACCCTCCTTGCTTGGTTTTAGAAAGATTAATTAAAATTATTCTCCATTAAATTTTGACATTTTACGACAAAAAAGCAAATTACTTAAAAAGAGAAGGGCGAGCTATTTTTCTATTTTTAGTTCCTTATTTTTGCCTATTTTTCGATCTTGGTAGCTTGGTAGACTTTAGTAAGGTTTTTAACTATTTAACGAAGAACATTTCAATAAGATTTTTCGGTATCTAAGTCGTGCTTGTCCATTTCGCCCCCTAGGGCCTCGATGGTAGTCTCGCTTTGCGAGACTCGCCGTCGGGGCTCTTTTTTTTCAAAATAGCATAGAAATGGAAAAAAAGGAGACAGTTTTTTTGAACCATAGCTTTAGGCCTTTTTAATTTTTTTATTTAACAAAAAGAGAACCGTCACCTAGCCCCTGCTACCGGATATTTTACAATTTATGTCTTGGTTCGGCCGCCCTTAGAGCGTTTATTTTTCTAAATGGATGCAACAGTTGAAGCTAGTTATTTCTGTCTTGCTGGATCTATTGCGTAATATTTTACTGTTTACAATATCAACCGCTGTTGATATACTTTAAAAGTGAACAAAATTAATATTTGTAAAAAAGATAATATCAACATATCTTTATTTGCTGATTTTTTAAGGATAATTTCGGAGGAAAACCGATTAAAGATTATCTGTTTTTTGCAATCTGGCGAACAGTGTGTTTGCGAAATTTGGCATTTTCTCGAACTCCCCCAGAATCTCGTTTCTCACCATTTGAAAGTACTAAAAGATTTTGACCTCTTAATTTCTAGAAAAGAGGGTTTGAATGTTTATTACTCAATCAATGAGGATAAGTTAAATAAATATAAAGAAATCCTTAATAAGGTATTAAGCCAAAAGAAAGGAAATAATAATGATTATTAAAGTATTAGGCGTTGGTTGCGGAAGATGCAAGAAATTTAAGCAAAATGTTGAGGAGGCGGCAAAAGCACTTGGTCTAGATACAAAAGTTGAAAAGATTGAGGATTTTCAAGAAATATCATCTTATGGGATTATGTCTCTTCCTGCCATTATAATAGAGGATAAGGTTGTATCTGCCGGCAAAGTATTGAGCATCAACGAAATAAAAGAGCTACTAGAAGGGAAGAAATCAGTTATCAGTAAGGTACCAAAAGAAGCTAAAGACGGTTTTAGTTGTGCTTGCGACAACAAATAATTGAAAGGTGATTATGGACGTATTTAAGCCGATTGAGTTGTTTGTAAATGTTTTAACTTATAACTGGCTAAACATTGAAAAAGGCACATATCTTGGCGATGCTGTAAGCTTTTTTGTTTATGACTCGATAAAGATTGGTTTGCTACTACTGGCTATTAATTATTTAATGGCCGTAACTCGCTATTATTTTCCAATGGAAAAAGTGAGGGACATCCTGACGAAAAGACGCTGGTTCGGTTTAGACTATCTATTTGCTGTGCTGCTGGGCGTAGTAACTCCCTTCTGCTCCTGTTCCTCCATTCCGCTTTTTATTGGTTTTCTTAGCGCGGGGATTCCTCTCGGGGTAACCTTTGCCTTTTTAATAAGTTCTCCGCTCATGAACGAATCGTCGCTTTTCTTATTCCCGGCACTGTTTGGAATAAAAACAACAATCCTCTACAACCTGTTGGGAATTGTGGTCAGCATCTTGGGCGGTATGTTAATTCAAAAACTAAAAGTAGATAAATATGTAAATGCAGAACTATTACAGTTTAAGAATAGAGCTCAAGTTACCTCTGATAACGGAGGACAAGAACCAACCTTTTCACAAAGATTAAAGCTTTGGTGGAATGACGGCATTAGCATTACTAAAAAGATTTTTCCTTATGTAATTCTTGGCGTAGCTGTCGGAGCAATCATTCACGGATTTATCCCCCAATCCTTAATCGAAAAATATCTTGGCATGAAAGCTTGGTGGACCGTTCCTGCCGCTACCCTGATTGGAGCCCCGCTCTATGCCAATTCTGTTAGTGTAATCCCTATTATTCAAGCATTAGTTGGCAAGAGCGTGCCAATTGGAACGGCACTGGCGTTTATGACAGCAACTGTAACCCTATCACTTCCGGAAGCGCTGATGCTTAAAAAAGTAATGAAATGGCAGCTATTGGCGATATTCTTCGGCATTACGATATTCGGAATTGTTTTGATGGGTTACTTATTGAACTTTGTTTAAAAGTTAAAATAACAAATAAAGTATGAACGGTAGCAAACAAAATGCAAAAAAGGGACGATTTTTAGTCCCCTACTCAATGCATGGTTCATGGCAGGGGTGGCAGGATTCGAACCCGCGACCTGCGGTTTTGGAGACCGTCGCTCTACCAGCTGAGCTACACCCCTACATATCTATATTTTAATACAAAGAGCCCAAAATTACTTGGACTCTTTGTGTGCTGTATGCTTGCGACAGTTCAGACAGTGCTTTTTAAGCTCCAGCTTCTTGATTGGCTGAATATTGGATCTGGCCGAAACATAGTTTCGGCGGCCGCAAACAGTGCACTCCAAAACTAGATTATTTAGTCTGGTTCCTTTTTTTGCCATTTTTACCTCTTGTCCTTTGACATAAATCTAAAAACAATTGAAACAAACCCCAAAACAAATAAAACCACGCCCGTGCCAATCAGCAATCGACTGCTCGACATTGAGC
This sequence comes from uncultured Candidatus Saccharibacteria bacterium, assembly GCA_964580065.1. GTDB lineage: Bacteria > Patescibacteriota > UBA1384 > UBA1384 > DTJR01 > CAZIOI01. The sequence continues at coordinate 130,104 of CAZOJE010000001.1, read as the reverse complement.
CACTGTTAATCTCGTCGGCCGCAACAGTTAAGGAACTATTACTTGCTTGGATCAGACAAACTAATCCTGCTAGTAGCAGCGGAACCGACAAAACATATGAAGTAAAAAATTTTTTCATAATTCTCCTTTTATTTTGGCCATAAACACGTGGGGTTCACGGCTCATTCACTTGTCTGGAGCCGAGAAGGGGATTCGGACCCCTGACCCCATCCTTACCATGGATGTGCTCTACCAACTGAGCTATCTCGGCACTTTGGTTAGTTTTTGAATTTTTCTGTATTTCCTAACCACTAACAACTAACCTACTATTTGCTACCCACTAACCTACTAACTTACTATTTGCTACCCGCTAACCGACTAACCTACTGACTCTTTTCTCCCCTAACCACTAAAAACTAACCACTAACCAACTATCTTTCTGGTGCCGGGTGATGGATTCGAACCACCGTAGCCGCAAGGGCGTCTGATTTACAGTCAGATGCAATTGACCACTCTGCCAACCCGGCATTTCTCTGGAGCCAACGGAGGGATTTGAACCCACGACCTGCTGTTTACAAAACAGCTGCTCTACCGCTGAGCTACGTTGGCACAACTAAAACTTTACTGTAAGTATAAGATAAATTTCGTTTTATGATAAGTCTGCCAAATTCTGCCATGCCACAAATACTACAGCCAAAACTGCTATATAAGATAGCAGAAAAGATTGATTTACTCAATACGAAGATTAAAATCCTTCGGAACGCAATTTTTCGTACCAAGATTTATATTTTTGGTTTTGAGGATCAGTTTTTGTGGCTTTTCGGGCATACATTAACGATTCCTTAAACTTACTTTGACACCAAAGAGTATATGACAGATTAAAAAGACGGCTAGAAACAGAATCATCTAATCGAATCGCCTCCTTAAGGGCCTCCTCTGCATCGGGAAAGTTTTTTTGTTCCAGATAAATTATACCCAGTCGCGAATATATCCTGGATTCTTTTGGCGTTTTTTTGGCCGCCTCGATGTACCATTTTTCAGCAGAAATATATTGTCCTTTTTTAAACAATTCTTCGGCTCTGGTCATTTCTTCCGGCGCCGCTTCTTTTGTCACTTTTTTTACAATTTTCCGACTTGGCATAGGTTCTTTTTCCTCTTGTATTTCAACTCCGCTCCAAAAATCGCTAAAATCTTCTTCTTTGAGCGGCTCTAATTCTTCTGTTGGTATTGCTGCTTCTTCAATAGCTGGAGTTTTCGGCTGAATATCAAGACCGGTTGACTGTACATAATATGCTTTGCGCCAAATTATGATAAAAATTGTCACAAGTGAAAGAATGATTAAACTAGGGTAAATTATTTCTGGCATTTTTTTGTAAAAACTTTAGGTACACCTCTTCCAATTTTATTTTTGGATTGATGTTTGAGCTTGAAATTTTTATAAAAGCTGAAGCTAAATCTTTATATAAATGTTCTTCAGTCTTATTTAACCCTTTTAATCTCATAACTTCAAGGGTGTTAGCCACTATTTCGCCAAGCTCTGCCCCCTCTTTTTTCTCAATATATTTTGAAAAATCAATAAAACTGGGAGAATCAAAAAAACTTGTTAAATCTTCGCCTTCGTTAGCAAGATGTTTATCGGGCAAAACAAGCTTTTTACATCTCGATTTTATTGTGGCTAAAACCGCCGAAAATGAATTGCAAAAAAGGATTGTTCTTTGATAAAAAGGTGGTTCTTCGAGGTTTTTTAGCAGTGTATTGGCTGATTGAGAATTAATTTTATCAGCATCTTTTATTATAAGCAGACGATATTGGCTGCTGTGCGGCTTGACTGAAAGATTGCCAATAATTTCGCGCAGTTGCGCCACCGGTTGATCTGAAGAAAAAATTGCTAAATCAGATCGGGAAATTTTTAGCTCTTCTATAACGAGTTTAGCAATACCCTCTCGCTTTCCAGACGGGCCAGCAATTAAAACAGGTTGGGAGCCGGTTAATTTTTCCAAAACTTTTTCAAAAAACAGCTCCATATTTGACCTCCGGTGCAAACTCTAATAAAATTGTTCTTAGATTTAATCAATAAAATGGAACCACTACAAGACATTAAGATTTTCTGCAAAACCTGCCAGCAGGAATTTGTTTGGACCGCTCGAGAACAGCTCTATTACAAGAAAAAAGGATTTGCTAAAAAACCGCAAAAATGTAATCGGTGCCGCGAAAAAGCCAACAAATTGCGTGAAAATGGTATGTTCTATATTCACTGCGGCGTATGCGATAAAGACGGTGGCATGCTTGCCCCTCCGCCAAAAGACCGCGTTGCCTTATGCGCCGATTGTTATAGCAAACTCGTTTCTGAATCGAAAAAAGACGCTTAAATATCACCCGTTAGCTCGATGTTGTGCTTTTTGACTGTCCTGAAACAGTTTTGACAAAGCTCAACTCCCCATCTTTTTTGGAAATTTGGTTTAACAATCCTTTTTGTTTTGTGCAAAGAGTGGGGCCTATTCAAAATAGACATATCTGCTTTGCCGCAAATTGCGCAGGAATTGCTCGACTTGTGTTTAAGTTCTACTTTTGCCATATTTATAATGTTAATTACTAAAGTAGATTAGCAAATTAAATAAGATAAATCAAGATGATTATCGCCTTATTAATCCAAATAATAGTATTTTTTATCTGTTTGGCAGCTCATGAAGCGGCTCACGCTTGGGCTTCTTATAAATTAGGCGACGCTACCGCCAAAGTCGAAGGGCGCATGACATTAAACCCCCTCGCTCACATTGATATGTATGGCACGGTGATTGTTCCCCTTGTTTTAGCCATTACTGGAGCGCCGGTTTTTGGCTGGGCCAAACCAGTGATGATTGACCCGCGCAATTTTAAAAACCCCACAAGGGATTATTTTCTTTCTTCGATGGCTGGGCCGTTAGCCAATTTTGTTTTTGCTGTTGTAGCCGCCCTAGTAATGAGGTTCTTCCCTGATACGTCAATTTTAAGAACAATTTTGTATCTTTTAATTCAAATCAACATAACTTTGGGCGTTTTTAATCTGTTGCCTATTCCCCCTTTAGACGGCAGTAAAATCTGGTATCTTATTTTACCAGCCGAAAGCGCTTTCACCCTTGAAAGATTTGGGCCGGTTATTTTGATTGCCGTTTTAATTTTTTCATCTACGGCTAATAATTTTTTGCTCACGTTTGTTGGCAAAATCAGCCAATTCCTCATCGGTCTCATTTCATAAGAATAAAAATTGTGCTAAATTAAGGGTGGCCTTGATCTGCTGGTGCGCATTTGTCTGAACACAAATATTATTGGGAGAACAACATTTTCTTAAACTTTGGTTCAAGAGTGCGTTCACCCACTTAGCGCAAGACGGACAGTCCCCCAGCACCAAGGCCGCTTAGTTTAATGCGTAAACGGGCTATAGCACAGTTGGTAGTGCGCCGGGCTGGGGGTCCGGAGGTCGCGAGTTCGAGTCTCGCTGGCCCGACCAATTCATACTTTTTGAAAAATTTTTGAAAGTTGAAATGCTCGCCGAGCCAACCGCCAATTTGGTTCGGCTCACGCTCTTCTGTGTATTAGAAGTCAAGATTCTTGAGGAAACTTGCGAAGACGGAACATGAGCACAAGGCCAGCGTCACACTCGTTGCCAGGTACCGCCCAACTGTAGTTGAGCCACAAGCGGACGTCATTGTGTCCCAAGTCGAAGACGCTAGGGAGGCCGTTCCGGCCTGAAATTTGCTTCATAGCAATTCTGTACCAGGCAGCTAGCGGTTGATCTAAATCTTTTAATCTTTGATGCGGTCCGACTTCCGCCGGACAGAGTTCAAGTCCAAATTCTTCTGCTTTGGCATAAATTTGTTCGGTCGTAGCGCCATTTGGGAAACCAAAATCTCGAACCTTTAGGCGGACTAAATCAATTTGTTCAGGATTTGATTGAGTCGCAAATTCTGGACTATCTAACATATCCTGAGCATAATCATAAATTTTTATACCTCTAGCCTTTAACTCCGCGACTAATTCAACCTTAGTTTTGCCACCAATCTCCAGTTCGCTTTTCCGAACTTTACCTTCAGGAAATGAGGTGTAGATATTTTCAATATTTTGTAGCTTAAAAATTCCCGGAAATAATGGTCCAATGTAGGATTTGGTATTTTCTTGTATTTGATCAGCACTCCGAGCAATCTCTTCCGGTTGGCAATCCAATACTATTGGTGCGTCTTCCGTTGCATTTCTCTGGCTACGAAGTTCTTCGATTCTCGGATCGCGCTGATAACCAAAACCCTCGATCGGTTGATCAATTTCATAAAGAAAAACCAACTCTGCTTTAGAAAGTTCTTGTCCGGACCTCATTTTATTCTCGATTTCCGTCAATTGTTTCATATTAGAATTTTTCTTTTCATAAGCTTTGCCGTCGGGAAATTCCTGTAATTTGTCCTGGACGACATCAGCAATGTATGGGTCGAGGTTTTGTTCTGCAGCAATACCGCGAACTTCAGCGATTTTTCCTTCTTCCATTCGAATAGCGGCACGCGGAATTGTCGGCTGGCCTTGTTGATCGTGCGAGTAGTACACATAAAAGTCTCCCCCGCGAAGTTGGGTTTTGGCTGTCGATTCTCCGGCGGTGCACCAGCCGGTTCCATGTCCCTGTAGCGACTGAACTAAAGGCATATGGTCGGATCCTTGGTCGTATTTAACCCACTTGCCTTCGGTTACTGTGATTTGTTCAACTGAAGCCGGAGTAACTTTTTCAATTGCCCAAGCGTAGAGTTTGGCAAAATCTTGATCGCGAAGAAGCGTCGATAGCTCCTCATCGGAGCTTTCTTCTGCCAAAGCGCCAAATACAATCTCTTTTTGCCTCTTCTCCTCCTCAGATATTTTATCCTGTAGATTTGAGATCTCCACTTCTTGGATTGTTGCGCCGCTTCTTTGTTCGCCTTTTAATTTTTTGATTTGATTCTTTAGCTGTCGAACACTCTCTTTTGAATCAAAATACTTCTGGCTTTGACCTTTTTCAACTGCATCAAGCACATATGCCAAGGCCTCACGATTGATATCTGGAAATGGCTTGGTTGTACCAGTCGAGCGTTTGGAAAAAACATATCGCTCTTTGTCAAAGCCGCCCATTGTTGTAATGCTGCGAAAAGCAAAATATTTTAGCCAGTCAGGATAGGTTGCATCGGGTGATGTTAGATAATCAATCCAGTTATCAAGTGATGAGTTTTGATCTGCAATTATTGCTTCAGTGTTTTGTCTTTTGAGTTCATTCCAATCAGCTTGCTCCAAGTCAGCGCCTTGGCCCCGTTCGCGGATAATTCGTTTTTGCGATTCCCAGTAGCTTTCTGGAATCTCTTCCGGTTTGACAATAAATTTATCATGTAAAACTTTTTTTAGTGCTTCAATGCCTCGCTGGCGTTTTTCCGGATCGGTTCGGTCTGTAATCTCTTTGAAGCGATCCAAATAATTTTGAATTAGCTCATCTGGATTTTGTCTGATTTCCTCGCCATCTCGAACTTCGCTCCGTTTTTTCGCAGATTTAACTTCGTCGCTATTGTGCAAATAGTATTTTTGTTCTAGAAATTTTGGTCCCGGGCCTGACTCAACTGGCATATTTTTCCTTCCTCAATAATTGTCCTGTTTGATTTCATTATTTACCAATTATTTTCTTTTTTCAACCTTTTCTTCCTCCTTCCCAATTCAAACTTCAAATTTTCGGCCGTTTTTTAAACAAAAAGATCTCTAGTTCCACCCTCGAGATGCCACGGCCATAAATAAAAAAATTTTTTGTTTGCGAGGGCGCCGCCTTGCTCCGCCCGCCTGTCTATCCGTAGCTCGAAGAGCGAAGGTAGAAGCTCCAACAGAAGAAAACACGCTATGATGTATTTGTTGTTTCGGAGTTTTTCTTTTCAAAATAAGTCCGAATTTCGTTTTTAATAAATTCGGTTATCCAATACTTTTATAATTTATTTTCGTCAAATTCGCTAAATTGTTCTCAAATTTTGCCGTGCCGTTCAAACAAGTCTAGCGTTCAAAGGGTTTCTTATCATTTTTAGTACATCATTTGAAACGAGCAAAAGCTACCGGCCTATTGCGAAGATGCTTGTCATTAAATACAATCGTTGACAAACAGGCTGCAATTTACTACATTCTCCTGTTATTCGAACATTTACAATACTTATAGATTGGTAACTGCTTTCAGCGAAAATAATTTGTGCGCTGAAAGCAGTTACCAACAAAGCCCCCAAAAAAGCTTCGCGAAAGAGAGACGGTTCACATGGGCGCACGATTGGTTTTACCCCAGCCGGCTTACCAGCTGAAGGGCGTCAAGATCGATTACGGTCTTACGCCCAAGCAGGCGGTCGGGTTACTGCCCGAAAGCAATCCCGACATCGCCAAGTGGCCGGAAGAGCTGATGGGGTTGTGGAACGGCGGTCAGACCGGAGTCGTTGAGGCAGCAACCCTCCCGATTCTCTGGGATCACCAGGAATTCAACACGGCGCAAGGCCGGCAGAAGCAGGAGGCCTCGGGCATTGGATTCAGCTGGCCGGTCGAGATCGCCTCACTGGCGCTGCCGGAGAACGAGCCGGAGCAGATCCGCAACGGGCTCTACGAGCTGGGCATGAGGTGGTTAGTCGCCTTGCGCCAGAGCAACGAAGAGCTCTGGCGGCTCGACGGCCGCTTCCGCCCGTTCTGCCTCGGCCTCGGCCCGGTCTACTTCGGGTTCGGACTCGACTTTGCCACCGGCGTCTGGGGCGGCAACGGCGCCCTGCCTGGCTCCCCACAAGTATCGCGAAGAGTTTGATGCCTTAGGCGCATGAAAGCGTTCCCTGTTTGACCGGCAGTGGCTGCAAAAACGACGGAAAGAGAAAGGAGACGTTTGTATGGCCGGGATCAAGATTATCTGGGAAGGAGAAGTTGGGGTCGACTTCGGGAAGAGTGGCGATCCCGATCGGATCGCCAAGATCATGGCAAATATCCGCTACTCCTTTGGCGGTGATAGTATACCGCCAGACGCTTTCGTTCCTCACCCCTCTGACCACGCATGGCGTTCACGCAAAGGCCTCGCCGCATGGCCGGAAGGCCTTGTAAAGAGACCGGTGGCTATCGGGAAGCTCGACATCCCGGTAGACGGTGACTACGGAAAACTCAAAGTAGTTACTGACGAGAATGGGAGGCTTGTTGACCTGAAGCTCAACCTCCCAGTAGTAGAAAACTACGAGGAGCTCAAGCAGCTCGTTGAAGAGAGTGGATACGAGCACCTGCTCTTTCCGTTCCTAACGTGCGAGCTGCCGTGGCTTGAGTTCGAGCAGAGTGGTCTCCAGTATGTAACCGCAACAGACCCCAACTCGCTTCTGCATAGCGAAAAGGGGTTGCTGGTGCCGTGCCGCTTCTGCCGCTCCTCTCGAGCCACTATCGTGGCCCGATCCGTAGGGAAATTGTGGTGCAGCGATACGGGGATAATCCTCGGTCGCAAGTAATAGCACCAACTCCCAGGGATTTTGCCGTTACCGATCCCCTGCAACCGAAAGACCAAGCCCCTGCATGCGTTAGCCAACACTGGCCAACGTGTGCGGGGGCTTTTGTTTTTAAAGAGAAGAAAGACGCATAAGTTTCGATACATATTGGACTTCTGCAAGATAAAAAGGAATCTAAATGAGCTACAAGTTATATTCGCGCAACAGACCCAATCGCCAACAACACATAAAAAATCTCTGGTATAATTTATACAAGGAAAAATTGGCACGCAAATATAAAATTACGTTTGTATTAGTGGTTTTGGGCGTTGCTCTAGGTGTTTTTTGTGATCAAAATCTTGCCAAAGGTGATGACGGGTCACTAGGAATTTCCGTGCATGTCGGCGGCAGCTCTTTTACCTTTAAAGCCATACCCGAGAAAATAAGCCCTTCAAGCAATAACTACTCCAGCCACGTCGTAATTGAAATAAAAAATGCTGGCACCAGCAGCGTAGTTTACAGCCAGCAATTCGATACAGATCAAAACGGTTTACATGATAATCCCGAACCGCTCACCAATATCACGGAAGGAACTTATGATATTTATGCCAAAGGATATTCCCATCTCAACAAAAGGAAAACAAACGTAAGTATCGTAAACGGCAATAATTTTATCGATTTTTCTTCGGCCGACACCGAGTATCTGCTTGCTGGTGACGTTAATATTTTAGACAGTCAGGACGCTTGGAAGAGGGGTGACGATATTATAAATTCGATTGATTTAGCGATCGAAATCGAAAAGCTAGACGCTTCAAGCGCTGTCGAAAAGCAAGACGTCAACAAAGATGGCATTGTTAACGCAGTCGATTTAGGGATTTTAATCGAAAATTTGGATAAAACTGGGGACGGCTTTAATGAAAACTAAATTTTTGATATTTTTGCAAACTTTTTTGCTCGTCGCTAATTTAGCAATGCCGTTATATGCAAGCGCCGCCTCACCTACAGCACCATATTTTGAGCTTTGTGTCTCCCCCGTTACCGGTGGCGATTGTTCAGGCGACGGTAATGGCACACTTAATAAATTTTACGTCGGGCAAACTTTTGACGCTAAAATTATGATTTCCACTGGCGCAGTCGACACTAAAAGCGCCAACATTATCATCAACTACGATACAAATTACCTTACAGTCAACGACAGCAAGCCGGCCGTTACAGGAACCCAAATTTCCGCCGGCACTTTATACGAAAGTTACCCTGATTCCGGCAACACCGTCGCCGGTGGAGTAATTAGGTTGACTGGCGCCAACACAAGCGGCGCTAATTATGCCGGAGCAGGTGTTTTTGGCACAATTAGTTTCACTGTGCTTGCCCAAAAGGCCAGTTCTCTTTCAACTACCATTGATTTCACATCGGGCTCAACTATCGACAGCAATATTGTTCGCTCTGGCGACTCTCAAGATATATTGTCTTCAGTGGAAAATTCTAATTGGCAATTACTTCCCGACACAGACAAACCTTATGTCGATTCTTTAAATTATGCCGACGGTGCCCAAAATGTTCCGGTTGAAAGTAATATCACTTTTCATTTGAAGGACGACGAAACCGGCGTTAATATTTCAACATCTAATATTTTTATTCAAGAATCTGGCGGCGCAAACGTTAATCGCAATAGCTGGGTTACAACTTCTTGCAGCGGTCTTTGGGCGACAAATGATTGTCTTGTGACAATAAACCCGTCCGATATTGGCAACCGCAACTGGAATTACCAAACAAGCTACACCGTAAAAATTCAAGACGCTCAAGATAAAGCTTCAGCAAACCAATCCCCAGCCGGGCCGAATACAATGGATCCGGTCACTTTCACTTTTACAACCGAAAATGATGTTGACGCGCCTACTTTAACAAACGCTTCGCCGACCGGATCAGCGGAAAATATTGACACCAACATCTCTTTCCAAATAAAAGATGTAAAAACTTCTGTCGCCGTAAATGGCACTCACGGCGTTGGCATTAACCCAAGCACAATTTCCGTTGACGTTACTAGCCAAAAGGGAATTCATACTTATATATGCGGAGACACCAACACCGTTTGCACCGGTTTAACTAATAACGGGCTGATTTGGGCCTATGACGTCGTCATCAATCCAAGTGAAAATTTCAGCCAAAGCGAACAGGTTTTGGTGACGGTCAAAAATGTTGCCGATAACACTTCGCCAGCCAATGTCATGGCTAATTATAACTGGAGCTTTTTTACCGAAGATACTATTGGACCAACCGTTGACCGCTGGAACCCGCCAAAAGGGGCTAACGATATTAGTCCGTATGAAACAATTTCTTTTCACGTTTCCGATACGGGAGTCGGTGTTAATTTAGACACCCTTTTAGTAGTTATCGGCGAAGACACCTACACTTTGCTTGGACAAAACAGTTTTACTTATAGCGGCGATGCTTCGGATTATTTAATCAAGATTAAGCCCGTTAATCCTTTTAGTGCCGATAATCCCGTAGCTATTTCTATAAATGTCGCTGATAATGCTGGCAACAAACTATCTCCGGAAGATCTTTATGCTGTTGTTTATGACGTTGATCCCCTATCGGCCACTTGTCAGCCGTGCGAAAAATGTTCACCAACCACTTCGTCATCAGCAGAGTGTCCCGCCACACAAACAATCAGTGAATTAACCGAAAATATTATTTCTCAATTCGCCCAAAATCCCGAAAATCTAGCGAAAATAAGGGATAAAATTAACCAAGTTGATAATGATTTCAAAAACAAAATTGAAAAAAATACACTTGTTTTAAAAATTAACAATCGCCAGATTAAAAACCCTGAAAAGCTGATCGTTCTTTTTAGTGGCAAGCCCTTGATCGTTAGCGGCACGACCGCATCTCACGCAAATGTTTCGATTACGATCTTTAGTAAATCATATGAAAAGAAGACTGTTTCCGACAGTCAAGGAAAATGGAATGTTAAATTTGACGATGCCATTGCCGACGGACCGCACATGCTGCTTTTAAACATTGAAAAAAATCAGGCAAATTCGGGGCCGATTTACGGAGCTAAAATTTACATCATACCAATTTGGTTAAGAATAGTTTTGCCCATAATTTTGCTATCGCTTATAGGAGTAGTTATTTACACAAGGAGAAAATGGAAAAAATTACAAAATCTGTCTTAACAGTCGAATTAATTTTAGTTTGTGCCGCATGCGTTTACTTTTTCTGTACTAAAAGCTATTCCTTGAGCGGAAAAATCATTGACGCAAATAGTGGCCAAGCCATTGGTAAAAATATTGAACTTGTTTATAATAATCAGACAATTAAACCCGACGAAAAAGGCAATTTCACAATCAACCAATACAATCCCAGCCGAAATAAAACTATTCAAATAAACGATCAACAGTCTTTTGCACCTTTAAACTTTGAAGTCGGCCGGAAAAAATATGTTGAAATTTCAATCAATCACGGTTCGGGGATATTTTTGCAAGATTTTGCCCGCAATCTCAAGCTCAACCTTTTTAGAAAAAATTATGAATCTATTGACGATGGATTAAAATCAAAAATATCGGAAGAGGATTATTTATCGCAAGCCAACGGCTGGCAGCTTAAAAGCAAAAAGCTTGGCCTAAATCTTGCCGACGTGTCTTACGAAATTGCCCAAACAAATTCATACTATTCAAAGCTTTTGGCGAAAAATTATAATAATGTCTTAACCGTTAATTTTATATATAAATTTGTCGACGGTAATAAAACGGAGAATCAAAAAAGGCCCGCCTATTTCGTGCAAACTGACAACGGTTGGTGTTGGCTTTACGACCAGGATTTTTTTAAGTAGCGCTATTTAAGCTCGATTGATTTTAAGGTTTTTTCCGCTAAAGCACGATAATCGAACGCTTCTAAATCAATATCCTTGATGTTTTTTGAGTCAACCGGAAGAAAGGTAGCAGAAAATAAATATTTCTCGCCCTTTAATACCTTGCCCTCGCGGGCATAAAAATACTGTTTTGATTTACCATCGACAAAAAGCCCTTCCTTATCAATCGGCGTTTGTGCTATGGTTAGCGAACCAACCGATTGCAATTCACCCTTAACGATCTGATCAAGGGGCGAAAAATTTTCCTTTGCCAAATTCGCTTTTACAGCAATTTTTAATTGATATTTTTCGTCTGGCGTCGTTATTTCTATTACGTCTGTTCCGCTATCTTCCTGCATCCAGCCAGAAGGATAATTCAATGTAAAAGGATAATCCGCGCTAGTGAACTTCTGCCAATTATCATATTCACCACCATAAACAATTACTGTCTCGTTTGAATTAGGAGTGACGATTGGGTTGACTGGAGCGGCTGTGGCAGATTCCGAAACTGATGAATCAATATCTTCTCCTCTCGCTTTCACCCATCCTCTGCTAAACCAGCCCGCCACAATACCAATCGTTAAAACTAGCGCCAGCATCAACCAAAAATTTCTTTTTTTATTTATATTTAATGATTCGCTCATAAATATATGCTTCAGAGAGCACTACTTAGCCAGCCAAAAATATTTTCCAAAGTGCCGATAAGAATACTAAATACCGACTTCGGAACGTCTCCGGTTACTATTGTTATATCCTCGCTTGAAACTAAATTGCCCGCTTTATCGGCCGAAGAAACGCGCAAGTGATAGGGCTGGCCGGGTTTTAAAGCGGTTACGACAACTAAATGACTATTCGTTAAAGCTTTATTTTCGGAAGTTTTGTTCTTGTATTCTGCCCCTGATAATCCTTCGTCATATTCAACATAACTTGTTGACAATTCGTCTGTTCTCCAGCTAACGACAATCTGTGCTTGGTCTTGCTTATCCAAGCCAACGTTAGATGTTTCGGTAGAGATAGCCGAAATTTTCGGTGGTCTTGTGTCATTCGGCGTCATAAATGTATTAGTTTCCGATTGGGCTATATTGCCGTATTGGTCTGTGCCGACGGCATATATTTCATAGCTTGTCGAATCTAATAATCCCTTAATTTCCATCGAATGATCTTTTGTTTTTTCGATAGAAGAAATTTCTTTTTTGTTTTCACCTTTAGGCCCGTAAAAAAGCGCCGAAGTAGTTTCGACATTAGTTGCCCAAGTAACGCTCACCGTTGTTTCTGCCTGACCGCTAACAGGTTCAAATTTTAATCCGGTAATAATTGGTAGCGGTGGAGTTGAAAAGCTTGCAACATAATAAAACGGGAACTCATCAACTGTTCGAGCATTTATTCTCACCTGATAAGTTGTTCCGCCAGTTAAGCCAGTTATTTCTCGGCTGAATGAAGTCGCTGTTCCGGCGATAACAATAGTCGTGTCCAAAATATCTTTACCATATGTTAAGGTTGAGGTAGCATTTTCACTTGTACTCCAGCTAAAAATTGCTCTATCCGTTGATAAAACCGCAACATTGAAATTCTCTATAGACGGCGCTGTTGTCGTAGTAGTCGTAAACCAATCAGAAACGCCCGAATTTCCCGAAGCATCGTACCATTTCAACTGATAGCGATATGATTTTTCCGGTTCCAAACCAACCACTTTGACATTGTGATTGATGTCAAATTCCCCGCCAGTTTGTTCGGTTAAGTATTCATTTCCCTCATAAACTACCACCGAGCCCTTGGTCGGTTTTGATGATGTCCATGAAACCGTTAACGAGGCCGGTCCGGCCTTAACGTTTGGCCCGTCAATAATATGCGCCACACCCGTTGAACAATACACACCCGTTTGCCAATTAGAAATATTGCCGGCATTATCAACGCCACGCAGATAAAAGACATTATCGCCGTCTTGATAGCTAGGCACGTCAATGGAAACAGCCGATAAGTCGTGCGTTGTTCCAGTTGACCCTATTTTATATTGATAAGTTTTAAATCCTGAACCCGGCGCCGGATCAACTGCCGCGTCCCAGCTCATCGAAAAAGTCGGTTGAATCGAACAACCTACCGGCGAAACATTTATCAGCTCTGCCATTGTCGGCGCCGCACTATCAAACTTATATGTGAAATAACTGGTACGAGCGATTTTATTACCAGCATTATTTTCAGACTGGAGAATGAAATAATAAGTTGTTCCAGAAGTTAACGTTTGACTAATAGTTTTACTGACCGCCGTTTGAAAAGTTCCAGCCGTTGAAGGGACCGCGTCGGCGTCAGTACCAAAATAAACCCAATAGCCCTTAATGCCAGAATGGGAATCTACCGCCCCGTCCCATTCAAAATATGGTTGAGCGATATTATACCAGTTATCCGAAGTCAAAGTAGCAGTTTTTTGGGAATCGCTATATCCTTTGAAACTTGTCGGATTACTACTGGGCGACTGGTTGTCAAATTTGTAAACAAACTGTATCGCAGACGAAATATTGTTAGCGTTATCTTTTGATTGAATACGTAAATAATAAGTTGAGCCAGCAGACATTTGCGAAGAAACATCGTAACTAGTAGATGTTTGCCAAGACCCATCTACTTCTGGATTGGCAGATCCGTTTGAGCCAAAATAAACATAATAGCCAGCAATGCCGGAAGTAGAGGTTGAGCCGAGCCATTCAAAATGCGGTGCATTATAGCCATACCACGCGTCACTTAAAATCGCATTTTCTTTAGCCGAAGTGTCCCAACCAGAGATTGTTGGGCCTCCTGGAGCATCATTAGTGTATTTATAGGTAAATGCAGTCGTTGCTTCAGCAAAGGTATTTAGGGCAAAATCGGCCGCCTTTACACGCAAATAATATGTCGAGCCGTTTGCTACTGTTCCTGAATAAGTATAACTAGCGCTTGTAACGAGCGAGCCGCTAACCACAGGATTAGCATCAACATTGGTGCCAAAATAAACATAATATCCGTAAATGCCCGAACCAGCGTCAGTCGCACCCGACCATTCAAAATATGGGTGGGCGTAATTATACCAATGGCCCGTTTCAAGCTCATTTGCTTTTGCCGAAGTATCATAACCCGCAAAAGTGGAAGGATTGGCGCTAGGGTTTGTCACATCAGATTTAAAAGTAAATAAGCCGGCCGCGTTATCAGAAACATTTAAATCCGTATCTTGTGTTTTTATTAAAAGATAATATGTTGAGCCATCGGCCAAAGCGTCGGTAGGTACTTGCACCGTTTGGACAGCATCGTCCGCCCCAGAATGGTCTTGATAGTGAAAAGCACCTCCGGACTCCAAAACTCCCGAAGTTGTCACCGGATCAGCCGCATTAGAAGTGCCAAAATATATGTAATATCCTTTTAGACCGCTATCATCGTCGGCCGCTCCGGAAAAAGTGATATACGGATCATTATCCGAACCCCAGCCGCCACTATTATATTCAGTCTGAAGATCAGAAGAAGAATAAACATGTGCCGCGGTCGGATTAGCTGGATCGGTCGTATCAACTGCCTGAATATCAACATTTATATCATCAATCATGCCGTCCCAACGATCAGTAGTCGAAGCATTACGAGCGCCGATATAGAAGTAAGTGCCAAAGCTTAAGCTGCCCCAATCGCTATCGTAAGTTGCGGTCGCCTGATTGGTACCGTCAAGATCGATAGAAAGCGTATGAGCGGCTTTATTGAATGAGGCCTTGACCGTGTACCACTGGCCATCGGTTAGATTAAGCGTCGGGGTCTCGACGAATTGGGCTTTATTGGAATAAGCCAGATAAAAGCGCAATTTGCGCGAAGCAACATCATAGACTAATCGCGAATCATCAGTAGCTTGAGCAGAGAAGAGAATCTTTTCCTTGGCAGTATAATCGCTTGTCGTCTGCCAACCGGTGCCATCCAAAGAATCACTGATTTTTACAATGCGATAATTATTTTGGTCGTAAATATAAAGATTGCTAGACGAACTATCGTAGCTCAAGCATTTGTTGCTATTAAACTGCCCCGTTCCACCGCCACTAGCACCATAAGCCGTCCAACCAGTCCAGCTACCATCTAATTTTGTTTTCACCATGCGATAATTTCCGGCATCGCTTACATATAAAAAGCCGGTTGACGAATCGTAGCTAACACCTTTGGGAGAACTGAATTGTCCTGTGCCGCTGCCGTTTGTACCGTAAGCTGTCCAGCCAGTCCCATTAAATTTAGTTTTGATAATATTATTGGCTCCTTTATTGGCAATGTAAAAATCACCACTCCCATCATGGCTGGGATCACTAGCTATATCATAAAAAATATTAATCGGTTGATTAAATCCAGCCAAAGAGCCTGATCCCGTCCCATCAATTTTCGTTTTTTTCAAATAATTATAATCCGTATAATATATATAATCAGTGGCTGAATCGTAAAAAATTCCCATAAAACCTTCACTAACATTCAATGCGGTCCAGCCAGTGCCATCAATTTTTGTTTTGACAAGCCGACTGTTTCCACGGTCTCCCACATAAATATAGCCAGAGCTACTGTCATAAAATACACCGGACGGATATTTAAATTGGCCAACACCTGAGCCACAGGTGCCATAAGCTTGCCAGCCTGTACCATCCATTTTAGTTTTGATAATTCGACATCTGGGATTGTCAGCGATATATAAATACCCAGTTGATGGGTCATATGAAACGCCAGGATTATCATCGTAGCCAGACCCCGCGCCTCCACCAAACTTCATCAAATTATTATAATAGCTCCCATAAGCCGTCCAGCCGGTAGTGCTGAAATCAGCTGTTTTAATGATATTATGGCCGCTTGAATTTGACACATACATCATGCCAGAGGCGGTATCGACAAAGACACTAGTAGGGAAGGAAAAACCGCCCAAAGTCTGCCAACTTGAACCATCGTAATAGCATTTGACAATCTGGCCGCTATTGGAGTTAGCAATATACAGATAAGTGCTTACCGGATCGTAGAAAATGCTACCGGTAGCAGTAGTATTTAGTCCAGTAACATCAGACCAATCTGTACCATCTTCTTTAGTCCGCACTAAATGACCATTAGTAGTGGTAGCGAAGAGATAACCCGAAGCGCTGTCATAAGTCAGACCCGATATATCAGCAGGCATTTTATGCCCACCAAAACTGGATAGAGTGGTTCGACCTGTGCCGTCAATTTTTGATTTAACGATTGAGCCAGCAGCGCTAACAGAATAAATGTATTCACTGGCTGAATCGTAGTAAATGCGATGCTCATTTTCGTGATACCAGCCAAGATTTCTAGTGTTACATTCGGTAGTCGAGAATCCCGTCAAAGTTTGCCAGCCCGTGCCATCAAATTTAGTTTTTACAACTCTACCGTTACACGAGTCTTTTACAAAGATAAATCCCGTTGATGAATCTATGGCCACATCAGAGGGATAGCTAAATTCCCCCGTACCGGTACCGTAATGCCCGAAAGTTGTCCAGTCGGTCCCGTCAATTTTAGTTTTGATAATGCGGTGGTTCTGACGGTCGGCCGTATAAATATATTGGGTGGCGGGATCGTAAGCGATGCCCGACGGACGATACATACTCCCCTTGTCTTGATCGGCATTATTGCCATAAGCACTCTTTTGGAACTTCATTTCGACCGAGCCCTTATCAGTGGGAAGATTGGAGGCGGTAGCGTATTTAAGAGTGCTGGTGCCATCGTAGGAATACGACAAAGAATTGGTACTGTTATAACCGGAAGCGTTCAAAGACGGCAAGGAGGTGTCGGTACCAGCCGTTCTCGAACCAAGGGCGTTATAAGCGTCCAAGCTACCGTCATCATAATTTGCCTGAAAACTATAGCCGGCTTTAGATTGAAAAGGGGCAAGAATATATGCAATTGACACAACCAACAAAACCGCTAAAACCGATTTCGGCCCCACTTTTATCCGTCCAATCCGAGCGCCTTTACGAACAAAGCGACCGAGAGACCTAAAAAAAGCTGCGTGCCTCGAAGCAAAAAACAGGGTTTTGTTTTCTATTTGATTTAAATCTTGTGGTTTATCTGAATTCATTTTTTCAACATAAAAACACCTTTAATAGGTGTTTTGGGCGCTTTTACAAAAATCCGAACCTTTAAATCGGTTATAGTTTCGCACATCAAAAATAGCTAAAACTATGTATTTAATAATCCCTCCTTGCTTCATATATTAAAATCAACTTCGGATTATTGTTTTAATTATATAGTAAAAAAACTTACTATGTAAATACATGGGTACACTCTAGAATTATTATCAAAAATAGTCTATAATTCACTTACCATTTTTCATTCAAATTTTATGAACAACAAAGCGCAAAAAACTGTTTTAGTCGGAATGAGCGGTGGCGTCGATTCAACTATGACCGCCCTACTTTTATTGAAACAAGGTTACGAAGTAATTGGCGCGACCATGAAAATCTGGGACGGGCGTTTTGAAATAAAAGACCAGCACAAAAGCGGTTGCTATGGCCCAGACGAAGAAAAGGATACCGAAGCGGCTCAAAAATTTGCTAAAAAGCTTGGCATTAAGCACATCGTTGTTGATTTAAAAAAAGAATATAGCCAAAACGTTCTTGATAATTATATTGCCACTTACTTAGAGGGGAAAACGCCCAACCCTTGCGTCCGGTGTAACCAGAAAATTAAATTTGGTCTTCTACTCGAAAAAGCTCGGCTTTCCGGCCTTGATTTTGATTATTTTGCCACCGGCCATTATGCCAAGGTAAGTTACGATAAAAATAAGAAACGCTATCTACTTAAAAAAGCGGCCGACAAAACCAAGGATCAATCATATTTTCTATATCGGTTAAGCCAATCGCAACTAAGCGAACTTATTTTTCCGCTCGGCTCATTTACCAAAGAATCAATCAAACAATTAGCCAAAGATTCGGGATTTAGCGAACTTGCTCAAAAAGAAGAAAGCCAAGACTTTTTTGAGTGCAAAAGTAACTCGTTATTTTTTCGCGACAAAAAAGTTACGTCCGGCAATATTGTTGACAAAAACGGCAAAGTATTAGGAACGCATCAAGGGATTACCAATTTTACTATCGGCCAAAGGAAAGGAATTAAAATCAGCAGTAGTCAAGGGCCGTTATATGTCGCCAAAATCAACGCAGCAAAAAATGAGGTAGTTGTCGGGCCTAAAGAAGATCTTTTTAAAACCGCCCTCAAGGTCAAGGATTTAAACTGGATTTCGGTTGAAAAGCTGGAAAAGCCCCTCGCCGCCAGCGCTAAAACTCGCCTTCATCAGGAAGAAATTGTCTGCACCGTCTCCCCTGCCGAAAACGAAACGGCCTTGGTTAAATTCGACAAACCAGTATTTTCCCCCACACCGGGCCAGTCAATTGTTTTTTATAGTCGTAACACAGTTATCGGCGGTGGTGTCATCGCCGAAATTATTTAAGAGCTCGTTGGCGCTTTTCCCGCAAATACAAATCATAAAACAAAATTTTTGCCACAGATTTTTGGTATTTATTGGGCACTACTTTTAAAATTTTTTTGCGCAGTTTCCCTTCCGTATCAAAAAAACCAATTCCGACTAAAATCAAAATCCAATCCGGCATTACGGGAAAAATAAGACCAACGGTGCCGATAATAATTAAGACAAATCCAGCAAATAGCCGCAGAACAAATAAAATATCCTTGCCAATAAATCTTGCTTTCTGTTCCAGTTCGCTCATTTGATTAAAACTCTAAAATCACCGGACAGTGATCCGAACCCAAATATTTATTTTCAATTCGGCAATCTTTTATTTTAGAAAAAAACTTTTCGTTGCAAAGAAAATAGTCTATACGCCAGCCAATATTTTTGTCACGGGCGTGAAAGAAATTCGACCACCAAGTATATTGAACCTTATCGGGATAAAGTTCGCGGAAAATATCTTTAAGACCAAAATTTAAAATCTTGTCCATCCAGTGACGCTCAATATCGGTAAAACCAGCGTTTTTTCGATTGTCTTTAGGACGAGCCAAATCGATTTCCTCATGCGCTACGTTGAGATCGCCGCAAACAATCAGTCGGTTTTGATCAAATTTATTCAAATGGTCTAAAAATGCTTGATTAAATTTTTCCTTAAACGGCAGGCGGCTAAGTTCGCGGTTGCTGTGAGGAAAATAATAATTTACGAGATCAAAATCATCATAATGGGCCACGATTGCTCGCCCCTCGCGGTCGATTTCGTCGTTACCCAACCCACAATCAATTTTTTTCGGCTTCGTCAAAGAATAAATCGCCACACCTGAATATCCCTTTTTTTGCGCATGGCAAAAATAGCCCGTGTAAGAGGCAAATTTTTTATAGCCGTCGTGGGTATCGTCAGGCGAAATTTTTATTTCCTGCAGACAAATAATATCGGGGCGTTCCGCCGCCGCCAATTCCTGCAATTTTTCAAAGCCCGAACGCAATCCGTTAATATTCCAAGTGATAATTTTCATATTTTTAAGTTTGTCGAATTATCTCTGATCCATTTTCTTTGTTGACGATAATCTGGATAAATTTCGGCCAATTTTTGCCAAAATTTCTTAGAATGATTAAAAACTTTAATGTGGGTCAATTCGTGGGCCACAACATATTTAACAACTTCTTTTGGCGCCATGGCTAATTTTAAATTAAAAGCGATTGATTTTGCCGAAAGACTACCCCATTTTGACTGATATAATTTTACAACAATTTTTCGCCTTTCGATATCGATACCGAATGCCCCGATAAATTCCCCAACCATTTCCAGGGTTTTTTCCCGATAAAAATCTAAAGCGGCATCTTTAGGCGAAAGAATTTCACGATTAAATACAACCTCGTCGTCAATAATAACTATATTTTCTTTTTGTTCTTGTGAAGCCAATTTGATAGTGTAAGATTCGTTTAAAAATAAAAAAGAATCGCCTGCTTCATAGGTGCGGCGATTTTGGCTTTCTTTTTCTAGACTCTCCTTGATCCAGGCAAGATTATTTTTAACAAAACGATCAATCAACCACTTACTTAAAAATCGCGGCGATCGCACTTTCACTACTCCATTTTTCACGCTGATCGAAATAGCGCGTGAGTTGGTTCGCACTAAAGCATACTCAATTTTATCCATATATAAATTATATAGAATGGGGGTGTGTTTTTTTCAAAAAAAACACACCCCCCAAACTATTTTTATTTATTGCAGCAGCAACCTTCACAGTTACCGTCGCAACAAGGTTTTTCCTCATTTTCAGAATCTTCGGTTTCTTCTTCGGATTCCTCTTGAGTTTGCTTGTCTTTTTCTTCGTCCATCTTGCTCCTTCCTATATATTATATTTTTACCAATATTACATAATTACCGCCAAAAACGAAAGCCACCGAACAGCCAAATCAGCCGATGAAAACACAAAAACTGTTTGCATTATTAGCGATGTGGTAAGATTATATTGTTATTATGGTAAATAAGTCAATTCTACTGGTCGAAGATGACAGGGCGATTAGAGAAATCCTTGAGCTGAAGCTAAACAACGCTGGTTTCTCGGTTAAAATTGCCGAAAACGGAGAACAAGCAATTGAACAGCTAAAAACCGGCAAGTTTGACTTAATCTTGATGGATTTGATAATGCCCCAAATGAACGGCTTTGATCTTTTAGAAAAATTACACGGGCTAAATAATCAAATACCTAAAATTGTTATGAGTAACCTTGACCAACCTGAAGATATTGAGAAGGTCAAGAAAATGGGAGCGATTACTTTTTTATCAAAGTTCGAAACAACCATTACCGGAATCGTCGATTACGTCAAAAAATATTTTGAGGGGCAATGAAAAAATTTATTGATGACGATCAACTCGCCGAAATTCTTTTGAAGCAGGAATACGCTAAAAAAGAGAATATAGACAAAGCATATGAATTTGCGAAGAAAAATGACAGCTCGATTGTTGATTATCTTCTAGCCGAACATTTGCTGACTAAGGATATTTTGGGTCAGGCGATCGGGGAATTTTTTAATGTTCCTTATGTTGAACTTTCGGCGCGTCAAACCAGTCACGAACAAAATTTAAAAATTCCCGAAGAGTCGGCCAAAAAACTAAGGGTTGTTTTATTTGAGGAAAATGAAAAAAACGTCACTATTGCCACAGATAATCCGACTAAAAAAGAAGAAATAGAAGCCGAATTTGCCGAAATATTTAAAGACAAACAAGTCAATGTTGCTTTTTCTTTTCCTGATGATATAGATGCCGGTATCGTTCAATCCCAAAAATCGCTTGAAACACGATTTTCCAAAATAATCGCTTCTCAAACCAGAGTAGCACCAGAGATTATCGACGAAATTATTGAAGATGCTCTCGCCAGCCACACTTCCGACATTCACTTTGAGCCGCAAGAAAAAGAAGTCGTCATTAGGTTTAGGATTGACGGTGTTTTGCACGAAGTCGGTCGTATCCCAAAAATAAACTACGAAAATATTTTAAATAGAATCAAAGTCTTGAGCCATTTAAGAGTAGACGAACATTTTTCTTCTCAAGACGGTTCGATGCGATATTCACGCGAGGAAGGCAATGTCGATCTGCGTGTTTCAATTATCCCTACGATCGACGGCGAGAAAGTTGTTATTAGAATGTTGGCCGTTTATGTCCAAGGGCTGACTTTAACCGACCTAGGTATCTCGACACAAGATCAAGAGCTCTTAATGCGCGCCGCTAAAAAGCCATTTGGCATGGTCCTGGTTGTCGGTCCCACCGGCTCTGGTAAATCAACTACGCTTTATTCAATTTTAAAAAACTTTTCCAACAGCGAAGTTAATATCACCACGATTGAAGATCCGGTTGAATATAAAATTGCCGGCGCCAATCAAATTCAAGTTAACGACCAAACTAACCTCACTTTTGCGAAGGGGTTGCGTTCAATCGTTAGACAAGACCCTGACATTATTTTGGTTGGGGAAATTCGTGATACTGAAACGGCCGAAATTGCTGTTAACGCCGCCTTAACCGGCCATCTTCTTTTTTCTACTTTTCATGCTAATGACGCCGCTACCGGTATCCCCCGTCTTCTTGATATGGGAGTTGAACCGTTTTTGCTTGCCTCAACGCTACAGCTGGTTGCCGCTCAACGCTTGGTGCGAAAAGTTTGTGAACAATGTCGCTATAGTGAAGAAGTTGAAATTTCTGAAATAGCCAAAATTTTACCTGATGCGGAAAAATATTTTGGTAGTGGAAAAATCACCCTTTTTAAAGGTAAGGGGTGCAACGCCTGTGGCAATAAGGGTTATTCTGGTCGTACAGCGATTTTTGAATTTATTTATAATTCACCCGATATGCAAGAGCTGATTTTAAAAAATCCTTCGACAAAAGAAATTTGGGAATACGCTGCCAAACAAGGTTCGAAACCTTTATTTGATGATGGCATTGAAAAAGTAAAGAAGGGGCTGACAACTATTGAAGAACTGCTTAGGGTTGCCTCGCCGCCGGAAAAATAAATTATGGACGAAGAAATCAAAAAAAACGACCAAGTCGCGGAAAACGAAGGCGAAAACACTCCGAAAAATCCAGAAGAAAAGCAAGTAGGAAAATTAGAAGAAAAACCTGAAGACAAACCTGAAGAAAAACAAGAAGTCAAATCGGAGAAAAATTCACAAGTAGATCCAGATCAGCCAGAAAAAAAGTCCAAAGCCAAGCCAGATCAAAAGCCGCAAGAAGGAAAGTTCAAGAAGCGCTCGGCGTTTTCAAATCTCGGCTTAGGCAAAGAGCGCGATTACTTTATGGAAAATCTTTCGATGCTTTTGGCCTCCGGCATGAACATTACCGCCGCTCTTGAAGCTATAAAATCGGGCTTGCGCTCAAAAATCATGAAGCAAATCGTTGATGATTTAAAAGTGCAAATTGATGACGGCTCGCCTATTTGGCGGGCTCTTGATAACACCGGTCTCGTTTCCAATCACGCCATTGCTTTAATTAAAATCGGCGAAGAATCTGGTCGCCTTCCCGCTAATCTCAAAGTCATTTCCATTCAAACTCAAAAAGAGCGTCTTTTTCGTCAAAAACTTTTTTCGGCCTTAATGTATCCTGTGGCTGTTTTATGCTTGACTTTCGTTATTGGCATCGGTATTGCTTGGTTTATTTTGCCTAATCTAGCCAAAGTTTTTGATTCTATGCGAATGGAATTGCCTCTTATCACAAAGATTTTAATTAACTTTGGCAAATTTTTAGGCAAGCACGGCATTACCGTTATCCCTATTTTCATAGTTTTTTCAATTTTGGTAATTTATTTTCTTTTTGGCTATAAAAAAACTAAATTCATTGGTCAAAAAATTATTTTTGCCATACCGGGCATTAATTCCCTCGTTCAGGAAATCGAACTTTCTCGTTTTGGTTACACTTTGGGCAATCTTCTCGACGCCGGCATGCCCCTTGTCGCTTCGCTTGATTCGCTTCGGGAAATATCTTCGTTTTTGGAATATCAAAAATTTTATGTTTTTTTGCGCGACATGGTAGAAGAAGGCAACTCATTTCAAAAATGTTTTTCAATGTATAAAAAAACCGAGCGGTTGATTCCCTTTCCTATCCAGCAGATGATTATTACCAGTGAACAATCAGGCAGCTTGAAAGAATCACTAATGTCAATCGGCGAAATGTATGAAGAAAAAACCGATATTTCAACAAAAAATCTTGCCGTCATTCTGGAACCGATTCTTTTAGTCGTGATATGGCTAGTAGTCGTTTTTGTCGCCTTGTCGGTAATTTTACCAATTTACGGATTGGTCGGCGGATTTTCTACATCGGCAATAAAATGAAAAAACAACGCGCATTTACACTGGTTGAGTTGCTCCTTGTCATGGCTTTAATAACCGGCATTGCTTCATTTTCATTCCCTAGTTTTCTTTCAATGAAAAATAAAAATGATTTGGATTTAGCCCAAACACAAGCACTTCAGCTAATCAGACGAGCCCAAATTCTTTCCCGTTCTGCTTCACATGATTCTAACTGGGGCGTAAAATTCGACGCTCATTCGATTATCGTTTACTGCGGCAATGATTACGCCGGCCGAAGTACGACTTTAGATGAAACGACAACCGTGCCAGAAGACATTACTTTTTCCGGCACGGAAGAAGTGAATTTTAAGAAAAATTCACTTCTTCCTTACGCGCCAGCAACCATTAAAATAAGCTCATCAGGCGAAGATAAAGAAATTTCAGTCAATTCAAGGGGGGTCATTGATTACTAGACGTCAAAAATCGTTTTCGTTAGTCGAAGTGATTTTATCAATCGCCCTCTTTGCCATGCTCATCAGTTTCATGGCCGGTGCGATAATCTATGCCCGCGGGTCTAATTTCTCCGTTAGCAACCGCTCAAGGGCCATGGATTTAGCTCGAGAAGGCATAGAAGCGAGTAAGGAAATCCGCAACGCTGATTTTGCTAATTTAACCGACGGGCAATATGGTATATCGATAGTTAATGGGGCATGGACGCTGATAAGCTCGCAAGACACAACTGGGATATTCACCAGAACCCTAACTGTTTCGACCGTTGATGGCAATACCAAAAAAGTAGCCGTTAATGTTGGCTGGGTTGATGTTGGCACCAAACAGAACACTGTTTCGCTAGAATCTTTAGTTACCAACTGGAAGACTACTCAACCAAGCGATTGGACAGACCCCGGAGACAAGCCCGTTGACTTGCCCGATACATTCGCCGGACTAAAAATCCAAATTCAAGGAAATTATGCTTATGTCATACAAGCTGGCAGTACCAATAATTTTTCCATCATCGATGTGACCGACCCCAGCATTCCAAAAATTAAAAGTTCTCTTACTCTCCCAGGAACGCCAACAAATATTGCTGTTTCCGGTAATTACGCTTACGTTTCAAACCGCGATTCAAATCAAAATATGCAAATAATTGATATAACCAATCCCGAAAGTCCAATCTTTAATTCCGCTAATTCATTTAAAGGTATCGGCAACGAGCCAGCTACCGGGATTTTTGTTCAAGGCAACCGAGCTTACTTAACGCGAGAATACAAGCAAATTTCTAATTCGCCCACTTTTTATGTTGTCGATATCAGCAACCCAACCGTGCCGACCGCACTAAGTTATATCCGGCTAAAAGAACCAGTCTTTAATCTGCCTATTTCTGCATATGACGTTTATGCTTCCGGCAGCTATGCTTACGTTGCAGCTGGATTTTTTCAAACCGGCCTTGGTCTTGTACCCTATCTCGTCGCCATAGACATCACCCAGCCCCAAGCCGTAGTCAAAAAAAGCTACACGCCGTTTTCCTTAACTAACCTGCGGTTTGGCAACGCTGTATCTGTCAGCGGCTACGGCAACCGCGTCGTTCTCGGGCAAGAAGGACCGGCTAATAATTTGTATGTTTACGACGTCACCGATCCTCTCAACGCCCAGTTGAACGGCACTTACAATATCGGTGGCCGACCAAACGATCTGGCTTTTGGTCCCAATAATCAGTTTACTTATATTGCAAGCGATTCTCCCACGGCAGAATTTCAAGTTGTTGATGTGTCAAATCCCTCGTCTTTGCAAAAGATCAGCTCTATCGATTTATCCGATATGCTTAACGGTATTTGCTACAGTTCTGGCAAGGATAGAGTTTTTGCCGTCGGACCCAATCCAAATTCAGAATTTTTTGTCATAAATCCATTCAAATGAAACAAAAATCTTTCAGCTTAATTGAGATTCTCCTTTACATCAGCATGGTTTCGATCATCATCTTGGCTGTTAGCACTTTGTTAGCAATGATTCTTAACGCCAGAATTAAAACCGAGACAATGCTTGAGGTTGAAAGCCAAGGGCAGTTTTTAGTTGAAACAATTACAAAATCAATTAATGAAGCTCAATCGGTAAATCTTCCCGCCGCCACAACGGGCGACTCGTTGTCTCTTGCTACCAACGACGTCAACACCACACCCACTGTTTACGCCTTGTCCTCTGGCGCTCTAACTATTGCCGAAGGAGCCCTACCAAATGAAAAACTTACCAATTCCAAAATAACCGTCTCAAATTTAAATTTTACTAACACGCAAAACGCCGGTAGCACGAGCGGTGCCATTCAAGTCAATTTTACGATAAGTTTTAACAACACCAGCAACCGCAACGAATATGATTATCAAAAAACGTTTCAAACAACTGCTTCAATCGAAAAATGAAAAAACAAAAATCATACATTACTATTATTAGCGTCATCGTCGTCGGCCTCATCGGAACAGCGGCTACTCTTGCTTTAACGACCATTAGTATAGACAGTATTAAATCAGCCAGCGAATACGAATCCGGCAAACAAGCAGAATATTACGCCCGATCTTGTAGTGAAAAAGCTTTGGCTAATTTACGTCTCGATCTAAATTACGCCGGAAATGAATCGGTTTCTTTTGACAAAGGCACTTGCCAGATTCTGGCGATTGAAAATTCGGGCACGCAAACGCCGATCGTTAAAGTATCTGGTCAAAACGGAAATGCGATCAAGCGATATATTATTCAAGTTAGTCAAGTCAACCCGCAAGTGACTATTTCCTCATACACCTTGACCGATCAATTTTAGTTGTGCTAAAAAACAATATTTTGTATAATTAGCAAATAAAACAAAAATATAAGGAGGGAGAATGAAAATGCTTCGTAAGAAAAAGGGCTTCACCTTACTAGAGGTTTTGCTCGTTATTGCTATTATCGCGGTTTTAGCGGCCATCGTTATTGTCGCTATTAACCCGGGCAAACAAATGGGGGAAGCGCGCAATGCCCAACGTAGGTCAGATGTTGGCACGATTTTGAATGCCGTTTATCAATATTCTATTGATAATAACGGTCAAATTCCGGCTGGAATTACCGCCACCGCAACAGACATTTGCCGCACAGGTGCTTCTGCTTGCACTGGTTTAGTTGATTTGTCTACCTTAACAGCCAGCGGTAGATACATTGGCGCTGTTCCAAACGATCCGTCATCGTCTGATCCAAGTGCCGGATATCAAATTCTTCGCGATGCTACGACCGGAAGAATCACGGTTAGCGCTCCGAGCGCTGAACAAGGCGCTACAATTTCGGCCACAAGATAAAATTTTCAACAATCAAAAAAGGCCTCCTACGGGGGCCTTTTTTGATTTCCCTATTTTTTAGAAGAAATTTTCTTTTCTAAACCACGATCAGTGGGGAAATAATATTTTTTTCCCTTCAGACGTTCCGGCAGATGCTCTTGATCAACTTTGGCACCAGCAAAATCATGAGCATATTTATAGCCCTTGCCATAACCCAAATTTTTCATCAAATTGGTTGGTGCGTTGCGTAAATGCTTGGGCACATCTAAGTTACCAAACTCGCGAATGTCTTTTCGCGCCGAAATAACTGCCTTGTAGCAAGCATTTGATTTCGGCGCGCAAGCCAAATGAATGGCCGCTTGCGCCAGCATAACATCACATTCCGGCATACCAATGAAATGGCAGGCCTGATAAGCTGACACAGCCACCAGAAGAGCGTGCGGATCAGCTAAGCCAATGTCTTCACTGGCAAATCTTATCAATCTTCTGGCAATATAGAGCGGATCTTCACCGGCCTCAAGCATTCGCATTATCCAATAAACCGCCGCATCGGGATCGCTGTCCCGCATTGATTTATGCAAAGCGGAAATAATATTGTAATGTTCCTCACCGCCACGATCATATTTTAAAGTTTTGATAACATTAAGTTTTTCGATTGTGGCACGAGAAATCTTGTTTTCTCCCGACGAGAGAATGTCTTCAAACAAATTTAGTAAAATTCTCGCGTCGCCGTTAGCACTTTCGATAATTAGTTTTTTTGCTTCGTCGGTAAATTTCAAACGTGGATAACGTTCGTTCGCCCGTTCAAAAATCTTGGCTAAATCTTCGTTTTCGAGACGCTTTAATTCGATAACTTTTGATCGGGAAATAATTGGCGAAATAACGGTAAAAGACGGATTTTCGGTGGTGGCACCAATTAGCGTGATTACTCCTCTTTCGATATAGGGCAAAAGAACATCTTGCTGGGCTTTGTTAAAACGGTGAATTTCGTCAATAAAAATAGTTGTTTTTTGTTTTCCCTCGAGGGCAATTTGGGCTTTTTCTAATTCTTGTTTAAGTGTTTTGGCCGAACCGCTCGTGGCGTTAAGATGAACAAACTGTGCCTTCGTTGAGTTGGCAATGATGTTGGCCAAGGTTGTCTTACCGCTTCCAGGCGGCCCAAATAAAATCAAAGAACTCAACGCATCGTTTTTAATCGCTTGAGTAAGCCAACTCTTCGGCCCCATTATATGTGTTTGGCCGATGAATTCGTCCAATGTTTTAGGTCTTAAATCATTCGCCAGCGGCATGTTCCTCCAGTGGCAAAATTATAACCCTATTTTATAAAATATGAAATAATTGGTAAAATGAGTGAAAATGGGCCAGATTATTAATTACACCAGATTAACCACGTCTGACAGGTTATCTGATAGGTTCGCAACATGCCAAGTATATGAACCTGTCGATCCTGAAAAAGCCAAAGCAGGCCAGCTTTTTTGTCATCTTGAAATTATCGGGCCATGGACAGTAAACGCTCAAATCGGTCAAAGTGTCATTAACACTCTCATTCGAGAATATTATAAGCTGGAAAATAATTCTGAACTGGCAAATTTTGAAAGAGCAATCAAAAAAGTCAACGAAGCCCTCTCCGGTATTGCCCAAACCGGCGAAACCGATTGGATTGGCAAATTTAACGCCGTTTTGGTCTTGATTAATGGCGCCAACATCCATGTTGCCCAAACCGGCACATCGCATACCTATCTTTATCGCGATAATAAAATTAATTTTATTACCGAAAACAGCGAGGCCGAACATTCGCCCCACCCTCTCAAAACTTTTACTAATTTAACCAGTGGCACGCTAGAACTAAATGATAAAATTGTCGTTGCCAATAAAATATTTTTTGACACGATCAAACCAGCCGAATTGCGGTTAACCGCCACAAACGAAACAGTGGCCAGTGCAATGATCGAATGGGCCAAGATTTTGAAAAATCGAAGCGTTCGTGCAGCCAATGCCATTTTAATAGAGTTAACGACCAAAGAACAAATGGCAAATTTGTCGCCCGAAGAAAAAATTGACACCGTTTATATCGACCATTCTTACGGCAATCTTCTCAACACGGCCAAAAAAGTATTCAAGAAATTTTCGCCAGCATTTCATTCGTCGCTTAATAAACTCTCCGCTTTTAAGCAAAAAAATCCAATTAAATTGCCTGTTGAAAATATTATAAAAATAAATAAAACAACTCAAAAATCAATTTCCCGAATAAAAGAAAGTCCGCTTTTTACCAGTGTAAATTTGCGCGAAAACGACCAAGAAAAAAGCCATAAAAAACCTCTTTTACAATCAACCAAGTTACCCCCTAGTCTGAAAAAAAATTTTACAAAAATAAAAAACCGCTTTCGCCGAATTTTGATCCGAATGAGATTGTATGTCCCGGGCAAACAAAATCGGCTTCTTCTTTGCATTGCCCTCGTTTTGATCATTTTAATTTGTGCTGTGGCTATGCCAATATCGAGCAATGCTAATAAAGCAAAATTAGCCGCAAGCCAAAAAAACGAAGATGAATTCAATAATCTCTTTAACGAGGCAAAACAGCAATCCCAAGCAACCGACAAGCAAAAAGCAGCGGCGCTTTGGCAATCAATTATTGATTTTGATTTGAGTAAAATAACTGACGAAACGGCTAAAAAAGAAATGGCCGAAAAAATCTCTCAAGCCAAAGAGGAATATTTTAAAGCAAGTGATATCAAGCTTCTTCAAGCAACCAAACAGTTAGATGTAGATGATTCGGCTCTGCTGGCCGGCGAAAGCAACAATCTCATTGTGCTTGAAAAAAACAATACTGTCAGTAGTGTCGATCTCATCAAATACGAAAAAACGGAAAAATTTCAAATAGAAAATTTTTCCGATCAAATTAAGCAAATCTTTTTCATGGAAGAAAGCGGCATATATGGTCTGACTGCTGGCGATAAACTTTACACAATTGAATCCACTAAAACAGCCCCATCAAAAGAAAATATTGCCGCAACAGGAAAAAAAATAAAGACTTTTGGCTCAAACATTTATTTGCTATCCGAGGATTCTTCACAGATAAATAAATCGTCTTACACAGAAAATGGTTTCAGTCAATTCAGCGCCTATTTAAAACAAGCGCCGGAAAGCTCGATTTCTGATTTCGCCGTTGACGGCAATATTTTTTCCTTGAATGCCGACAAAAAAATCCGGAAATTTTCCAAGGGTAATGAAGTGGAATCTTTTAGCTCTCTCCAAAGTGATGTCGGCTGGATTAGCATCACTTCCTCTCAAGGATCATCTAGCATTTTTCTTCTTGGTAAAGATAAGTTCGGCATTCGTGTTCTCGAACTAAGAAAGAATGGCACGACTGTTAAGCAAAGTGAAATTGAAATATCAGATGCCGATGATTTAGTTGTAATACCCGAGAAAAGAACCGCCGCAGTTAAAATTGATAATAAGCTCAATTTATTTGCTTTATAGGCAAAGGTATCGAAAATATTAATCAAAAATGGTACAATAACCAAGTGAAAATTGCAGGAATTGTTAATCTGAAAAAACAAAAAAGACGTTTGAAACGGTTCGCAATCAACAAACGTCTAACTCCCAAGAAAGTAATACTTTACACCTTGGGGGGTATTTTTGGCATTATTATTTTGATGTTCTTGTGGAACTTAAAAGACCTCCCCACACCCGCAAAATTAGCGAAAATTCACGCTACTGAATCAACTAAGATTCTTGATCGAAACGGAACAACGCTTTACGAAACCGGCGAAGAAAGAAGAACTGTTATCGACAAGAGCGCTATTCCCGATAAGGTTAAACAAGCAACAGTGGCCGCTGAAGACGCCAATTTTTATTCTCATAGCGGCGTTGATTTTAAAGGAATATTAAGGGCGGCAATTTCTGACGTTTTGCATTTAAATTTATCTCAAGGCGGCTCTACCATCACTCAACAGTTTGTTAAAAACGCCCTCTTGTCTAACGAAAAAACTTTCTCGCGAAAGATTAAAGAATTCATTCTCGCCATTGAAATTGAACAAATTTATAGTAAGGAAGATATTTTAGCTATGTACCTCAACGAGATTCCTTATGGCGGAAATGTTTATGGTATTGAGCAAGCCAGTCAAACGTATTTTGGCAAATCAGCCAAAGATCTTTCTTTGTCAGAAACCGCCACACTAGCGGCCATTCCGCGCGCCCCAACTTATTATTCGCCTACCGGCACTCACACTAACGCTCTTTTCATTCGCAAGGATTATATTTTAGATCGAATGACGTCTTTAAATTATGTCTCCAAAGAAGACGCCTCTAAGGCCAAGACCGAAGCGCCGACTAAGGAAAATCTTACTTTTAAGCAGAAACGCGAGAATATTTTAGCGCCACATTTTGTCATGTACGTCAAAGAAAAATTAGTTGAAATGTACGGTGAACGTCTGGTTAATAGTGGCGGCTTGAAAGTGACTACTACCCTAGATATGGAAAAGCAGAACGCCGCCGAGCAAGCCATCACTGACAACACCAAAAAGCTGACCAAATATAATGCTTCTAACGCCGCACTTGTTTCGGTTGATACTACTTCGGGCGAAATACTGGCCATGGTTGGGAGCAAGGACTATTTTGACATCAGCAACGATGGAAATGTAAATGTTACTGACTCCCTACGCCAGCCCGGTTCGTCGTTTAAGCCAATCGTTTACGCCACCGCTTTCAAAAGCTCGAGATATTCCCCCGGGACCAATATCTTCGACCTGCAAACCGACTTTAGCGGTTACAAACCGCAAAACTATGATGGTTCAACGCACGGCCCCGTCACAATGCGCACCGCCTTAGCTAACTCGCTGAATATTCCCGCCGTTAAAACCCTCGGACTCGTCGGTATTCCTGAAGCTCTTAAAACCGCTAAAGATCTTGGCATCACTACCCTAACGCAAACTGATCGCTATGGGCTATCGCTTGTTCTCGGCGGCGGTGAAGTCAAGCCGATTGAAATGGCTGGGGCTTTCGCCACCTTCGGTAATAACGGTGTTTTTCATCAACCAACGCCAATTTTGAAAGTTGAAGACAGCAAGGGCAAAACGCTTTATGAATATAAAAAAGAATCAAGTGCTTACAACGCTATTGCTCCCGAAATTGCTTATGAAATCAGTAATATCCTCGACGACGACGATGCCAGAAGTATGGTTTTTGGTCGCCAAAATGCCTTAAATTTTGGCGATAATCATGTTGCCGCCAAAACTGGTACCACCCAAGAATTTCACGACGCTTGGACAGTCGGTTACACTACTAAAATTGCCACAGCCGTTTGGGTTGGCAATAATGATAACTCAAAAATGTCCAACGGCGCCGACGGTTCGGTTGTCGCCGCCCCCATTTTCCATACATTTATGGCTAAATATGCTGACGAAACCGACTTCACGCGGCCAGATACCATTAAAGATTTAACCGTCGAAAAATATTCCGGCAAGCTGCCAAGTGAATATTCCAAATCGTTTACAAAAGATATTTTTGCCCCTTGGCAAGTGCCAACCGACCACGATAACATCAATGTTCTTCTCAAAGTAAATAAAGCAAACAATAAGATCGCAACCGGCTCGACACCGCCTGAATTAATTGAAGAAAAATATTTCTTTAACCTTCATAATGAATGGGGCGATGATTGGGCGAAATATCCTAATTGGGAAGCGCCGATTCGATCATGGGCACAAGCCAACGGTTATCTCCTGCCAGATTACGAGAAAGACACCAGCTACACTAAATCACCAAAAATAACCATTAGTGAACCGTTGGACGGCGCAACTATTAAAACGAAAACAAGGGTTGCTGTAGCGACAGATTCCGAACAGCCCATTGATTCAGTCACTTATATTCTTGGTGATAAAATAATCGCCACTGCCACTAACTCTCCCTATTCAGCCGAAATTGATCCAAGCGCTTTTTCTAGCGGCACATACAAATTAACCGCTCGGCTGACTGATCGAAACGGCGTTAGCGGAGAAAGTTCCATTAATGTCAAAATTGTCAGTGGCGAGACTGTCCAAATTCAAAATTTATCGGTTTCCGGCATTTCCTCAAATGGAGGAACGATTAAATTCACCACTGACAAAGCGGCCGATTCATCTGTCAAGGTAGGCACAAGCACCGACAGCTACGATATCGAAAAATACGGTGGCTTACAGACAACATCGCATTCGCTTACTTTGAACGCCCTGCAAGGAAAAACCAAATATTATTACAAAATCACCGTCACAACTTTGGACGGTTTAGAAAACGCTGTTCAAGGATCGTTTACGACACTTTAAGCGATTTTTTAATAAATTGCTCTAGATCTGTTGTTGTCGGATTGGGAATCTTGAAGCCCAGTTTTTGGCAAGTTTTTACAATTTTTTTCACTTGGCCTTGAAGATGAACACGGCCAGCCAAATCTGTTTCGCCAACAAATATTTCATTGCCCGAAGCGCTTTTGCCAAAATATGAGCTCGCTAGTGATATTACCACCGCCATGTCTGCCGACGGTTCTTTCAATTTATATCCTTCAGAAATATTCAAAAAAACATCATGGCCAGAAAGGTCGATTTTGGTGTGCTTTCCCATCACCGCGATAATCATTTGCAAACGATTAAAATCAAAACCAACCGCATTTCGCCGTGGCAAGCCATAGCTGGTTTTTTGGACTAAAGACTGAACTTCCACCATGTAGATTCGACTGCCCTCGGCTACGGCGGTTCTGGCCACGCCCACCGGCACCTCCTGATCTGTTTTCAACCGGCCAAAATCGGCCTTTGCCACCAAACCTTTTTCCGTTAGTTCAAAAACGCCCAATTCTTCCGTTGGCCCAAAGCGATTTTTTTGACTTCGCAAAAACCTTTCCGAAGAATATTTTTCGCCTTCAAGATAAAAAACACCATCAACAAGATGTTCTAGCGTTTTTGGTCCTGCCACTTCACCCTCTTTAGTAACATGACCAATAATGATAGTCGAGAGACCAATCTCTTTGGCTTTTTTAATTATTCGTAAAGTGCATTGTTTTAGTTGCATAATACTTCCGGCCGAAGAAGCAATTGATGAATCAAAGATCGTTTGAATCGAATCAATGATTAGCAGCTTGTATTCGTCTGATTTAAGATTATCCAGCCAACTATTAATATCAGAATTATCGATAACAAAAATGTTGTCGCCCGTCGTTTTGAGCCGTTGAGATCTTAATTTTATTTGTTCCGGCGACTCCTCACCGGCAATATAGAGAACCTTGCCCTTAACTGCCGCCGAAATTTGCCATACTAAAGTTGATTTGCCGATGCCCGGATGTCCCCCCAAAAGCAGAACCGAACCTTCGACAATACCGCCGCCAAAAACCAAATCCGCTTCACTAATCCCCGTCGGCATTCGTTCGCCTTTTCTAATTTCAACCGAAGAAAGCTTTTTCACTTGGGCTTTTTGCACTGACGGTCCTTTTTCGGGACTAATATTGAGTTCTTTTAAAGTATTCCAGCGACCGCAATAAGAGCACTTGCCCGACCAGCTGATATGCTCGCCGCCGCATTCACTACAAACATAAAGTTTTTTTGCTTTAATCGCCATTGACTTTTTTAATATCCTCTAAAATTAAATCTAATTTCTGCTGACCATTAAATTCACCTAATTTAACCGAAAAAGCCAAATCAACAATATCGCCCCTTTCGATCTTCCAGCCGTTTGCTTCATAGTTGAAAGCAATCAGGCGGTGAGAGTCTTGTTTCTCGCCCGATTTGGCCACCTCTAAATGTAAATGTTTACCGTCTCGGCCAACTTGACGCAAAGACATAATTCTCATTTCTTCCAAGCCGATAACCGGACGATAATTCCCCGGCCCAAAGGGTTCTAGTTTTTCCATTTGACGCGCCAGCGTTAAATTGATTTGTTTCGGTTCGGCCAATGCATCAATTTTGAGCGTTTTTTCATATAAATTCGATGGGAATTTTTGGGCGTTATTTAGGATTGATTTTTCAAACTTTTCCAGATTTTTCGACTCCAACGAAAGACCCGCTGCCTGTTCATGACCGCCAAAACTTAAAAGATATTTTTCGCTCTTACCGATTAATTGCGTGATATTAATGCCAGCAATCGAACGCGCGCTCCCCTTCATTTTGCCAGCGCGTTCATTTAAAACGATCGTTGGGCAATAATACTGTTGGGCGATTTTGCCGGCAATCAAGCCAATTATTCCTTCAGGCCAAGCAGAGTTGTGAAGTAAAATAAGCTTATTTTCATAAAGTTTCTTTTCCCTAACGGTCTGTTCGGCTGATTTTTGCGCGGAAGTTAAAATTTCTTGGCGCTCGGCATTAAGACTATCAAGCTCTTGAGCTAATTTTTTGGCTTCATTTTTATCTTCAGTAATCAAAAGTTGAAAACTTTTTTGCGGCGAAGAGATTCGTCCAGCCGCGTTTATTCTTGGCGCAATCAAATAACCCACTTCGTAGGTGCCAATATTACCCCAATTGATTTTAGCAACATCAATTAAAGTTTTTAGCCCCAAATTTCGGGTTTTGTTTAAAACGACTAAACCATATTTGACAATCAGTCGATTGTCATCACGAAGCGTCACAATATCGGCTATCGAAGAAATGGCCGCTAAATCCAAAAGCCATTTTTCCTGACCGTCATTTTTCGACAAGGCCTTAGCCAGCATAAAAGCCACGCCGCCGCCGGAAAAATCTTTGAATTTCAATTTATTTTTTTGCTCAATCAAAGGATGGATAATAACATCGGCCTCCGGTAGATCATCACCCAAAGTGTGATGGTCGGTGATGATTATGTCGATGCCACTTTTTTTAGCGTGCGCCACTTCTTTGATATTTTTAATGCCGCAATCTACCGTAATCAGCAAACTAACGCCATTATTTTTAAAATTATCAATGGCGGAAATATTTAAACCATAGCCATCTTCTCGCAAAGGAACGTGTGTAAAAACATTTTTGGTAAATTTTGTTAAGGCCTTGTAAATAATCGCCCCGCCCGGAATGCCGTCAGCATCATAATCCATAAAAATCCCGATTTTTTCGTTATTTTTAATGGCCGTTTGAATTCTCTTAACGCCTTTTTTCATACCCGGGATTAAAAAAGGATCAACCAGAGCACCGAAATCGGGATTAACGAAATTATCAAAATTCTTAATGCCGCGCGATTTCGCAATAGCAGCAATTAGGTCTTTAGGATATTTATTAATTATTTGCCAATTCACCTTACTCAATCGCCTCCTTTACTAAAAGTTAGATTATCAGCAAACGCCCAAAAATAGCAAATTTACTTAATGTAGGCCTGTCCTTTAACGCCAAGATTGACATACTCTTTTACGTCAGAACGATTTTTTTCTAGGACCTGTTTGAGGGCATAAAGTTGATTATCTAAAGATTCAGAAGTATCAAAAATCGCCCGCCAACCATCGCTTGTAACAAAACCTAGCTGATAAATCATATCCGAAACTTCGGCTGATTTCACGCTAATTCCCTGCTTAGCCAAACCGTCAACGCAACTGACATAGAACATCACGAATTTGGTCGTGGCAACTTTCTGACCCAACGAAATTTCCGTGGCATCTTTTTGCTGGATATAAATTTTGTCTACTGGCTTGTCAATTTTCTCGTAAATATAACCACTGGGGTCCATTTTATAACATTCACTCGAGCACCAAATGAGAGCGCTTTCCCTTTCCGAGCCAATTACTTTAATGCTATTCGGTAAGCCCCTGACGACCCTAACTTCTTCCAGCACCGGAAATTCGCGCGTCAAATCGCTTAAAAAATTGCCAATATTAATAAAGAGTATGTGCTTTCCCGTGAGAGAAATTTTTATTTTATCGATAATATCAACCGATCGAATTCCCTCCACCTCGACATCTTTTATTTTAAAAATCGGGCTAAACAAAACATAATAAGCCGCTGCCAAAACAACAACGATAACGAAAATATTTTTTAACGGCTTAAAATTCAAATGAATTTTAGGTTTTTCGCTTTTTTCGGTTTTAGAAAAAATCTCGACTTTTCTAAAATCTCTTCTTGTTGGTAAAGATTTTTTTCTTTCCATCGCAAATTATAAAAATTCAATTTCTTCTTCCAGTTCAATGGAAAACTTTTCTTTAACGGCCTCTTTCATTTTTTTTACCAGCCCTTTTATGTCTTCTGCCGTGGCCGAGCCCGAATTTACAATCCAATTAGCATGAATTTTTGAAACTTTAGCCCCGCCAACCGACATTCTCTTTGCCCCCGCTTGCTCCAATAGATACCCCGCCGCATAAGTAATTTGATCTCCCGAAATGTTATCCGTTCCAGCCGGATTGCGAAAAACACTGCCGCACGTTTTTTCGCCCAAAGGTTGTTTAGTTTGCCTGATCAATTTGGCCTTGCTGATGTCATCTAAAATACCCTCGTTTTTCCGTCTTTGAAACTGAAAAATAGCATTCAGAACAACAACAGGAGAATTTACTTTTTTATATTTCAGCTTGCTTTTTCGATAACCAAAATCGAACCATTTATTTTTACAACTTAGAATTTTTTCCTCACCGGTAATTATTGTGGCAGTCTTCAAATAATCAGCAATCGCTACGCCGTGCGTGCCGGCGTTAGCCACTATCGCTCCACCCACCGTTCCCGGCACACCATAAAGTTTTTCCAGACCTGACAAACCGGCCGCGGCCGATTCCAAAATCAGTTTGGATAACGGAGCACCGGATTCAGCAATCACTCGCCCGCTCATTTTATCAATATAAATATTATTCGCCTTATTGATAATAATTAAACCGTCATATAATTCATCGGGGAAAATAATATTGGAACCGTTGCCAATAACTCGAAATTTTATTTTTAGTTTCTTAGCCGTAAACACAGCTTCCGAAAGCTCCTCAAAATTTCTCGAGACAAAAACCGCCCGCGCCGGTCCGCCGACCCCCATCGTGCTGTAACGGCCTAAGCGCTCGCCTTCTAAAATACCGGGTAATTCTTCTTTTAATTCTTTAAGCCAATTTTCCATAAAATCATTATATCCCAAATTTAAATTTCTTATCTTTTTTTATTTTTAAGCAAAATCGTCCCGACGCGATTTACATTGGTCGCCCCCATCGTTAAAATAACAGATTTTTGTTCAATTAATTTTTCAATCTCGGCGGCGGCTTCCTGATAATTAGTCGCGTACATTACGTCAAGCCCGCTTTTTAAAAGATCATTTTTCAGCTTAAGGCAATTTCTAACTTCATCAGTGTCACGACCGGCAATTTTGAACACGGGTAATAAAACAAGATGGTCTATTTTGCTTTGCGAAAAAACATCAACAAATTGGGCATAAAAGTCATCAAATCTTTTTTGCTGATGCGGCTCAAAAATAACGATTTTTTCTTCTTGAGGGAAGGCCTCACGCAAAGCCGTCAAAGTAGCAGCAATTTCTGTGGGGTGATGAGCATAATCATCATACACCTTGCTATTGGCAATGTTGCCAACAAAACTAAATCTTCGATCGGCGCCATAGAAATTGGCAAAAGTAGTGATTATTTGACTATCGGATATAGCAAAAGTTTTAAGCAAGGCATAGGCGCCGCAACAATTTAGGGCAAAATGTTCTCCCGGGACAGGCGAAGTAAATTCCTGCTCATAATTTATGTGCTTTATTTTAAATCGATTTTGCCCGTCAATAAAATCTACTCTAGTCAAAATAAAATCGCTGTCGTGGCTCACGCCATAAGAAACGAGTTTGACTGATTTTTCATTCAGCGTTGAGGCGGCTTGGCGTATCACCTTGACAATATTTTCGTCATCACGGCAATAAACCAAAATCCCCCCGGGCTTAATATTTTCAACGAATTTGCCAAACTGGTCGATTATATCTAAAAGCCCGCCTTTGAAATAGTCTAAATGCTCCCTTTCGATATTAGCGATCAAAGCAATTTCAGGTGATATATCGAGAAATGAGCCGTCATATTCGCAAGATTCGACAACAAAATATTCACTTTTTTTAGTGTAATTCGCCGTTGGATTTTTCATTGTATAATCGGCGCCGATTAAATAGGAAGGACCGAGACCGGCATTTTCCATAGCCCTCGCAATTAAAGAAGAAATCGTGGTCTTGCCGTGCATTCCAGAAACCGCGATGACGCTTTTAGTTTGCGCCAAAATATCAATCATTTTCGATCTTTTGATCGTTTTGATACCAAATTTTTTTGCCTGTTCGTGTTCTGGGGCAGCAGCCGAATTGGCGCCAGCGGCCGAAGAATAAACCACCAAATCCAAATCCTTGGTAATAAATTCTTTTTTGTGGCCGCCAGTTTTTAAATCCGAACTCGTAACCTGTTTGTCCAGTGATGTAAGAATTCTGGAAATCAATTTCATTGAAACACCACCAGCGCCAATGAAATGAACTTTCTTAATTTTAGCTAAATCGTCGGCAATTTCGTCATCGATAATTTCTTTGATTTTTTCCGCCGATTTTTTAATCACTAATTCGCTAATTTTACTATTGCGACTTTCTTTTACCGATTTAATTAAATGAAGTAGATCGCTGGCTGGTTTTGTTTGGTCAAAAATCTCACCGCAATTAATTGATTTTAGATATTTGGCATTTTCGCTTTGGTGAGCGGCTACATCGCCCGAAATTGGCACTAATATCAATGGTTTTTCAAATATCGCCGCTTCAAAAATAGCCGTGGCACCGGAGCGCGTAACAACCACTTTAGCTTTGGCAATTAATTCCTCCATATGGGAAGAATAATCAATTGGCTCATAATTTCTTGCCAAATTTTCGTCCAAACTTTTTTTAAATTCTTGAGCTTGAGCAAAATTATTTTTGCCCGTTAAATGAACAATTTTTTCTTCTTTGAGCAATTTCGGGGCAATTTCGTAAACTAATTCATTGATTTTTACCGCGCCGCTACTGCCGCCAACAAACAAAACATAATCGTTTCGTTTGTTGTCAAAATCAAAAAATTCCTTTCGCAAAGGTATGCCTACATGGATAGAGCGTGAGGCGTATTTTAGATTATAAGCGTCCAAAGGAAAAGCCACTAATATCCTGTCGGCAAACCTGGCCGTAATCCGGTTGGTTAAACCAAGGGTTATGTCAGATTCGTGGATAATAATTTTGATTGAAAGCAAGCGCGCGGCAAAACAAACAGGTAAGGCAACATAGCCGCCTTTAGAAAAAACTAAATCCGGTTTAATTAAAATTAGCAGAGCCAGTGATTTAATTATGCCAAAAATTACTTTGAAAAAATCAATGATATTTAAAAGCAGGTTTAACAGAGAAAAGTTGCGGCGGAATTTGCCGCAAGGAATGGCAATATGTTTTATTTTTTCTTTGGCAACTTCTTCCTTTTCAAAGTCTAAATTAGAACCAATATAAATCAGCTCGTAGTCATTTTTTAGCTTCTCCGCTAACCGAAGCAACGGATAAATGTGTCCGCCCGTTCCGCCGCCAGTGAGAATTATTTTATGCTTCGACATATTGGTTACTCACTTTCGAAATATTTAATAAAATCCCGATCAGCAAAAATGAAACGACTAACGAAGATCCGCCGTATGAAACAAATGGCAAGGTAACGCCCGTGAGCGGCACCAGTCCAAGCATCGCCGAAATATTAACAACGGCTTGGGCACAAAGGGCTACGGTGATTCCTGTCGCCAATAATTTGCCAAATCTATCAACCGCTTTTTTGGCAATACGAACGCCGAAAATAAAAAGAAAAAGATAAGCAACTACAACCAAAGATGATCTGACAAAACCTAATTCTTCGCAGATAATCGCAAAAATCGAATCAGTGTGCGGCTCGGGCAAATATTCCATTTTTTGAATAGAACGGCCAAAGCCCAAGCCCCAAAAGCCGCCTTGGCTGACGGCAATGAAGGCCTGATTTATGTGATACCCTTCACCAAGCGTTTCGGCCGAGGGATTCAAAAAAGTCATCAATCTGTTCCAACGATATGGCTCGGATTTAATAAACACAGCAAAGGCCGCAATCATAAACACTGTAATTGATTCAAATTGCCAAGCCGGTGCGCCAGAAACAAAGAAAACAGCTATGGATGAAATAATAATTGTCGTTAATGTGCCAAGATCGGGTTGCAAGATTATTAACAGAGACATAGCCACAAGCATCATAATAAACGGCAAAAAGAAATCTTTAAAAGAGTTAATATATTTTTCTTTTGAATCAAGCCAACTGCATAAATAAATTAAAAATGTGATTTTAGCAAACTCTGACGGCTGAACTCTCGTAAAGCCCAAATTAATCCATCGATGCGCACCGTTAGATTCGTAGCCAATGCCGGGCAAAAAAACCACTACTAAAGCAATCAAGGTAATGACAATCAGAGTCAGGGAGATTTTTTTGTAATTTCGATAATCAATATTAGAAAAAATCGCCATCACAACCAGCCCAGCCAAAAAAGCGGCTATTTGACGAATAACATAAATATTAGCGATTGATTTGTATTTTTCGTGAGCAATTACATCTGAAGCCGAAGCGATCATGATAATACCGAAAAGGGCCATGCCTACAACCAAAAGAGCCACCTTGAAATCGGGCTTAGATTTTTGTTTTAAATATTTGGCCATTTTTTTACTAAGTCGTTAAATCGCTCGCCCCTTTCTTTATAATTGCTAAATTGATCAAAACTAGCCGCAGAAGGAGAAAATATAATCGAACCGACGGAAATATTTTCTTGGCTGATTGTTCGCATAACATCTTCTAAAGTTTCTTTATGGACGATCCTATCTCCTATCACACCAGAGCTAAGAAAATCTCGCTCCATTTCAGGAGCAACTTCGCCAAAAAGATAGACTTTCTTAAACAAATTATTTTGCGCTAAAATTTTTCCCAATTCGCCATACTCAAGCCCTTTGTTCGAACCGCCACAGATTAAAATAAAATCGTCCTGGGCTAAGTTAACTGCTTCGATAGTCGAAATTGGGTTTGTAGCGGCCGAATCATTAAAAAATTTGAGCGAGCCCTTTTCCTTTACTAACTGCATTCTAAAATCCGGTTTGTTAAAGTGTGGCACGAATTTGGCAAAATTGAATTCGCGACCAGTAATAAAACAAAAACTGGCCACGCTAGCCAAATTAATTGGCGGCGTGGCCAGTTTTTTTGCTAAACTCAAAAAATCTTCTGTAATTTTATTTTCACGACAGATGAAATCAGTCGAAGTCAAATGACAGTCAGACGCTTGATTATCAAGTGAATAGCTAACGATTTTTTTCTTGTCATCTGACGGAACCTGTTCGCGAAGATCATACGGCATCACAACAATCTGCTCTTGACCTTCGGGCGCAATAATATTCATTTTTGCTTGACGGTATTCTTCGATTGATTCGTGATAATTTAAATGGTCAGATGATATAGGCAAAATTATTGCTATTTCGGGGTAATTTTTCATTTCTTGCAACTGAAAACTTGATAATTCCATTATGGTGTACGATCGTTCATCTAGTTCACCAACAAAATCCAGGGGAGAATTGCCAATATTGCCGCCTAAAAATACTTTTTCGCCATTGGCTTTTAAAATGGCATAAATTAGGTTGGCTGTTGTCGATTTGCCCTTGGTTCCTGTAATTCCAATCACCGTTCCTTTTTTTAAAGACAAAAAAAGATCCGTGCCGCTTGTGATAAAAGCGTTCGGTAAAAGCTCGGCCGCTTTTTTATATTGAAAGCCCGGGCTACGAAAAACAATTTCCGGAGCAAATTCATTTAATTTTGTAGAATCGCTAGTGCATTCGAAAACAGAGTCAACATTTTCGAGAGCAGACGCATTTTCGTCAAAAATCAAAATATTTTCAACCTTGTGAGAGCGCAAAAAATTTGCTAGAGCCGAACCTTCAACGCCA
The DNA here is from genome assembly GCA_964580065.1 of uncultured Candidatus Saccharibacteria bacterium. GTDB lineage: Bacteria > Patescibacteriota > UBA1384 > UBA1384 > DTJR01 > CAZIOI01. The sequence goes on along the minus strand of CAZOJE010000001.1, from coordinate 86,964 downwards.
TATCCCAAGATAGCAATTTTCTTCTGCCTCAATGTATCGATTTCTAAATTAGCCATATATCAAAACCATACATAGTCCGATTGCCGTGGAAACCGCTGAAACAATCCAAAACCTCATTGTCACCTTGGTTTCCGGCCAACCCTTTGCTTCGAAATGGTGATGGATTGGGGCAACCAGAAATACTTTTCTTTTAAAAACTTTCTTGCTGATAATCTGAATAATTGTCGTAATCGCCTCCACTATCAAAATTAAGCCAATAAAAGGCAAAGCGTAAACAGTATTCGTCAAAAAGGCAATAACCGCCAGCGTCATGCCCAAACTCATTGCTCCCGTATCACCCATAAAAAAACGGGCAGGATAAATATTAAACCACAAAAAAGCGAGGATGCTGCCCATAATCGTGGCGCAAAAAAGAGCCAAGGAATAATTGCCTTTCAGCAGGCAAATAAAAGTATAAGCCCCGTAAGCAAAGGCGAAAACCCCGCCAGCCAAACCGTCCAAACCATCGGTCTGGTTGGCGGAAAAAGCGGTGAAAATAGCCACAAGAATAAAAATTGGTATGTAATAATATCCCAAAACAACACTGCCCGGCCCAAAAACAAAAGATCGGTTAATCCAATCAAGCTTAAAAGCAAACCACAAAGCGCCGGCCAGCGAAACAAGAAAATAAAAGACGAATTTCGTTCTAAATCTCATACCGCCACGGGCAAAACCGACACCGAAAACATTCATCAGATCGTCGATAGCGCCAATAACGCCAGAAGCGATTAAGGTGAAAACTGGCAAAAGTGTTCCTGTTCGCGTGAAATTTGCCACAAATGTAACAATCGAAGCAGTCCCCCAAATTAAAACTCCGCCCAAAGTTGGTGTATTTTCTTTTGCTTGATGCAGTTTGGAAAAAATTGGCGTTTTCTTACCGGCGTAATCGACATCGCGAATTTTCTTGCCAATCCTGTTTTTGTACAAAAAATCCGTTAAAAATGGCGTGGCAAACCAAGCGATCAAAAATGATATTGAAAAATAAACCAAAATACTAAAAAGATCTGTGCTGTTGACAGAAAAACTGTTCATTATTTTAATATCTCCACAAATTTATCTAGACGATTAGAGTGAGAACCTTTAACCAACACAATATCGCCTTTCTTGATTATATCTTCGGCCATCTTGCTTAATTCTGTCACATTAGGGTACCAGAGATCAAGTTTTTCCTCTTTGAATTTGCCGCCTACGCCAACAATGAAATCAGCCACTTCGCGAGCATATTTAGCCACTTCGTGATGAGACTTCTGGCTGACAGGGCCAATCTCCATCATCTCCCCCAGCACGGCCACTTTGCGGGAATACTTAACATTAGCTAAATTACTTAAAGCCGCCATCATCGACAGTGGGTTAGCGTTATAGCTTTCATCAATTATAACAACCTCGTTGCGCCCGATGATCCTCATCCCTCGGCCGGCTTGCGGTTTGATTGTTTCAACCGCTCGAACAATTTTTTTAAAATCGCCTCCGGCGAGATAAGAAGCGATTAAGCTAATTTGAAGATTAGCAATATTATGTTCGCCTAAAAATGATGTTTGTGTCGAAATTATATCGCCATAAAGACCAATATTCATCGTCGTTTGATTGGGCAAATATTTAACGGCGGTAATTTTAATCGGCCCTTCTTCGACCAAAATAAGCTCGGCTCGCGCGGCATGATCGCTCACTTTGGCGTAATCCTTTTTAAAACAAATGATTTTTTCTTCAGCTGCCGAGGCTAAATTCCATTTTTCCCGCGCAATTTTGTCGACCGTTTTAAAAATTTCAATATGAGCAACACCAATATTAGTGATAACCGCTATTTGCGGCCGAACAATGCTGGTTAAATATTTAATATCACCCGGTTTGTCGGCGGCATATTCTAAAACTAAAAATTCTGGCAGTTGGCTGGTAAATAAATACCTCCACGGCACACCCAGGCACACAGCCAGCCATTGCAAAATCGTTTCAGGCGCCTGTTCATATCCTAAAATCGCCAAAGGTAGTCCGGTTTCCGTATTTAGATTAGACGCTCCGGCTCTAACTTTTTTCCCAGATGCTCTCATCATTTCGCCAATCATATATTTGACCGTAGTTTTCCCAGAACTGCCGGTCACACCAATTACGAACGGTTTAAATTTTTTAATTAACTTAGCCGCAAAAAACTTTAATTCTGATTCAAGAAAATATCTAAAAAAATCTTTCATTTATTTGCCTATTGTTCCGTTTTGGGAACTCGATAATAACTATTAAGCAACCAATCAGCCATTTCACCAAAAATTGGCGCCGCCGAACTTTCTGCCCATTCCACATTTTTTGGTTTATTTAATTTTACCAGCATTACAAATTTAGGATCATAGGCCGGCGCGTAGCCAGCAAAAGATCCGATGAAGGCGTTTTCTTCATAGCCGCCTTCAGCTTTGGCAACTTGGGCTGTACCGGTTTTACCCGCCACCTTGAAGCCGCTAACCGCCGCTTTTTTACCGTGACCATTTTCCACTACCGAAATAAGCATTTGCGTGACCTTGTTGCAGTCCTCTTCGGAAAGCATTTGCTCTCCTTGACCGGAATCGGCTTTTTTTTCGTTGCCATTGGGATCAATAATTTTATCCAAAAGATGTGGCTTAACGTATTTTCCTTTATTGGCAATGGCGCTGTAAGCACTAACAATTTGAATTGGAGTAACCGTTATACCTTGGCCAAAGGAAATAGTGGCACGGTTAACATCGCGCCATTGCTTTGACGGACTCACTTTGCCCGTTGACTCACCCGCTAAATCGAGTCCGGTCTTGGTACCAAATCCCATTTTTTTAATAAAATTGCCCAAAAGCTCATTGCCAAGTTTATTTGCAATCCAAACCATACCAACATTGTCCGAGTTTTCTAATATTTGCATTACCGTTTCGTAGCCAAAGGATTTATCTTGAGAATTGTGAATTTCATAGCCGTCGACCGTAATAGAATTTTTAAATCCGCCTGGAATTTCATCTGGTTTAGAATCAACATCAACCTTCTTTTCGTTAATGGCCGCCGCCGTTACAACTGGCTTAAAAATTGACCCGGGTTCCCAAGCTAGCGATGAAGCGGGATTTAAAAAGATGCTTTGCCCGTCACCGCTAATTTCGTTAAATTTATTTGGATCGTACGACGGATTTGAGGCCATCGCCAAAATGCTGCCATCTTGGGGATTCATAATTACAATCGAACCACCCTCCGCCCCATACTTTTCGATTCCTTCCTTGAGTTTTTTTTCCGCCATATATTGGACACTGCGATCGATCGTTAAAACAATATCCGAGCCGTCCTTGCCCGGATCACTTTCTTCCTGTTTAATAACATGGCCATTATTATCCTTAAGCCCCTTGATCGTGCCACCTTCGCCCTTAAGTATTCCGTCATAGTATTCTTCGATACCGTATTTGCCATCGCCTTGATAATCAACAAAACCAAGAACTTGAGAAAGAAAATCATTTTCCGGATAAAATCGCGAATATTCCCCCTGAAGAAAAACGCCCGCCAAATTAAGATTGTCAATTTTATCGGCCGTTTCTTTAGGAATTTTTTTCTTAATCGGGGGGACATACCATTTGTCACAATTTATCTTGTCGAAAATTGCCTTAGCATCTTCACCAATTATTCCTGATAGTTTATCCGCCACCACCTGCTTGTCCTTAACTTGTTTTGGCACAATAACAAGATTAAAAAGTTCCAAATCTGTTGCTACAGAAAAAAGTCCCGACTTCGATTCATCAATGAGATCTTGGCTATCTTTATCTTGAATATAAACTTTGCCCCTTTTTGCTTCTTGCTTTGTCTCGGTATAATACTGTTTTTGGGCCATTGCCACATAGGTATCACGTCTGATTAATTGCCTATCGCAAAGCCGCACTAAAATAACTAAGGTCAGAATTAAAAAAACCCAGGAGACCACTCCTAGTCGGATATTTTCAGTGTTCATTGGAGATTGTGTCACCTTCATAATATTTTATTGGGTGACTTGCTCCATGCCCTTTTCCTTGGCTTTTTCTTGAATAACCGACAGCGCTTTTAAACGACTTGATTCTACTTCTAAGCGTTCCTTTTCTGCTGTAATATCTTTTTCTTTTTGTTCGAGATCCGAAACCTGAATTGTTTTGGTCGCACTTTGACTCGATTGTGATAAATAAAAAAATGAAAATGCCGCCAAAATAATAAAGGCGATGACCTTAAGTGATCCTGGACCAAAGACAACTTTACGCGAAATTCCTCTTTTTCTCTGTCCTAGATTGATGTCTCTTTGGCCAACTGTTATCATGTATTCCTTTCTACAACCCTTAGTTTAGCGCTTCTAGAACGTGGATTCTGACGAATCTCTGTTATGCTCGCTGAAACCGGTTTTTTTGTTAAAATTTTTACTTCATTAATTTTTGCAAAATCTTTAAAAATATTTTTTACGATTCTGTCCTCTCCCGAATGAAAACTAATAACCGCTAATCTCCCCCCTTTTTCCAATAAATTTATCGCCTTCGGCAGAGCTTCTTTGATTACGCCAAGCTCGTCATTGACTGCCATTCTCAAGGCCTGAAAAACCTTTGTCGCCGGATTGATCCTCCCGCCAGTTTTTGCTTTCGAAACAATTTCAACTAATCTGGCTGTTGAGGCAATTTTTTCCTTTTTTCTCTCCAGAATGATCCGTTTGGCGATTTGCCGCGACGCTCTTTCGTCGGCAAGATTATAAAACAAGTCAGCCAGCTCTTTTTCCGTCAAACCGTTAATCAAATCTTGAGCGGTAACACCACTTTGTGTATCTAGGCGCATATCAAGCGGTTGGTCGCCGGAAAAACTGAAACCTTTTTCCGATTCGTCAAAATGATAAGAAGAAACGCCCAAATCAAAAAGGATTTTATTTACTTTAGAAACCCCCTCCTTTTCAAGGATCAAATCAATGTTTTTAAAATCATCTCTGACCAGCGTGAGCCGATGGTCGCTCAAAGTTTTGTCGGCACAATCGATATCATAAACGGCAAAGTCTTTTTCGATACCGATTATCCGGCCATTTGGCCCCAACTGCGAAGCAATTTCTCTGGAATGGCCGCCGAAACCAAACGTTGCGTCCACAAATATGTCCCCGTTCTCGGGTTCTAAATATTGGATAACTTCATTTAACAAAACGGGTATGTGGTGCATGGAAAATATCAATGACCTTATTGTTTTGTATGAGCGATGTGTTTGACGATACTTTTCCAAATCCGGGTTAACCCTCCTTCAGAAAAGCTTCCCCTCCTCTACATTTTGCAATGTGTCGGCACACCGCTCATACAAATATTTCTCGCGGGCAGATGGCCTGGGGCCAACACCTCACGCCTCTAGCCACGAGTTAAACCCCCAACTCCGACAGCTGTTCGACAATTTCGCCGACGCTTTTATCTGTTTTTTCAGATAACTTCTTCCACGATTGCTTATCCCATATTTCAATACGGTCGTAAACCCCCGTGAAGATTATTTTTGTTTTAATTGTTGCGTACCCTCGAAGGTAGGCGGGTATTAATATTCTTCCCTGATTGTCAAATTCCACTTCGCTGGCATTGGCTAAGATTAATCGGGCGTATAACCTTGCCGCCGATTTGCTTATCGGCAATTCACCAATGTTTTTTGCCAATGACTGCCATTTATTTTTGGGGAAAAGAAAAAGGCACCCATCAAGCCCTTTAGTAATAATCGAGCCATCAACAAGGTGTCTCCTGAATTCTGCGGGTACAGCCGCCCGCCCTTTTTGATCAACAGAATGTTCGTATTGCCCAATAAACATCTTCGTTTATTCACCACTTTTCCCCACCTTATTCCACTTGACCCATATTAATCCTGTTGGAATAAGGTGTCAAGATAGAACAAAAGACGAACAAAAAACACGATCGAAAAACTTCTAAATAGTTCTTATTTAAAACAGTGTTTTCTTGGTAAATGTTCCGGCAAGCGACACAAAATTTCATGCGGGATAGTATCTATTTTATGGGCTAATTCCATTGCCGTGACCATTTCATTACCTTGTCGCCCAATTAAAGTAACTTCGTCGCCAACAGCGCATTTAATACCTGTAACATCAGCCAACATGGCATTCATACAAACCAATCCGATCACTTTAGCTCTTTTGCCGCCAATCAAGACCTCCGCCTTATTCGACAAGGCCCTGGGATAACCGTCAAAATAACCCAGTGGAATCACCGCCGCTTTGATTGCTTCTTTGGCTTTGTAGGTTTGCCTGTAGCCCACCGTTTCTCCCTTGCCGACAATCCTTATGCAAGAAATTGTGCTTTTTAGCTCAAGAGCCGGTTTCAGCGCCTCCCCATAACCGTCAAATGTTCCATAGCCATATAGGCCAATGCCGATTCGGACTGCGTCAAAATGAGCTTCGGGAAAATTCACCGTTGCATCAGTTGCCGCCATGTGCGTCATCGGAATTTCAAGAGAATTTTGCTGAAAAGAGAACAGCACCGCCTGCATTAGTTTAATCTGTTCTTTAGAAAAATCCTTATCAGATACATTGGCAAAATGGGAATGAATCCCCACTACTTTAACATGCTCAAGAGCACTAATTTTGCGATAATTTTCAAGCAACTCCGGCGGTTTAAAGCCATAACGGCTAAGACCCGTATCAATTTTTAAATCAAGTTTCACCCACTTATTTTCCGCTTTAGCCGCTCTGGCCAGCTGATAAGCCGTTTCAAAATCATATATAGTCACCGTTAAATCAAAATCAATTATTCTCTGAAAATCTCCTTTTTCGATCGCACCCAACACAATGATTGGCGCTTTGATTTTTTCTAATCTCAACATAACCGCTTCAGCCACAGAAGTCGTTGCCAAAATATCCGCCCCCGACGTCCAAATAACCCTCCCCGTCTCCACGAGACCGTGGCCATAAGCGTTGGCTTTCACTACGCCGATGAGTTTTGTTTCCGTCTCCAACAAACCACGAAAATAATTTACGTTGGCGTTAATCGCGTTCAAATTTATTTCTATTTCGTTCATATTAACCGAAAATGTCTTAATGTCGCTTCATTAATAATCTTACCAAAATGCCAGACAAAATATGTTTCAAAATAATCCTCGGCTTCGGTTAAAACATTTGCACTAGCTTTAATCCGCCGGATAAAAAATAAGTCTTTATCTAAAAGTAATTTTATAAACTTAACCGCATCTGTTGAAATTTTTCTGCTCAAATCGCGGCAATGGCGGTGAAAAATCTCTCCTTCCTCATTGAAACATAAATCGTCCCGAGAATTGATGCTATCTTTGCAAACAGGGCAAGTGTTTAAATTCGGCCTGATGCCCAAATCTTCGCTTAATTTAGCCCAAAAAACAACTCCGTTCAATTTAACCGAAGTTTCGTTCAAATTTTCCACGATTTCGCACAATAACGCATAAGTTTTACGGTGGGGCTGATCAAACTCAAAAAGCTTGTTGACGATCGAAAAAATCGCACCCATGAAATTAGTTTTTTCATAATCGCCAGTAATTTCTTGAGGATAAAAAATCGGCTGAAAATCCGTTAAAATATCCAGACTTTTGCCGGCATGGAGAAAAAATCTACCGACCACACCCAAATCCGAACAATAGGACAATTTCGACCCCGGGCGACGACAACCTTTGGATAAAATCTCGATTTTTCCCCTATCTCGGGAAAAAATAGTTAAAATCCGGTCTTTTTCAAGAAAATTTCTTTTTTTAATGATAATGCCATAAGTCGAATAAGATTTCATTGATTAAAAGTTAACAAATAATTCCAACAAAAAAAGACCCACGGGGTCTTCGTCTGGTAAACTGGTCGGGACGGTGAGGCGGAAACCTCACCGTCCCGTGGGGGTCTCTTTTTTCGGCCGAAGCCGAAGGGAAGGGCAGAGACCCGGACCCTTTCCCACTCGCTATCGCACGAATCAACCGAGGACCGAAGTCCTAGACGTACCTTCCCCCTTGCTTCATACGTCGGCTAAAAGGAAGAAACATGGTTGAAAAGTGCACGGGCGAACCCGTTTTCAACGAACGCAGCTATAAGGGGCTGACCCCCGGCTCTGCTAGAGAAGCAGAGCCATGTGCGGCTAAGTAAAGCCGGCCACTGTCCCACCCCCCTTGTCAAAATAAAACCGCTCCGTGGGGCGGAGCGGTTTTGAGGGGAAATTATGTATCTCTACCTCAAAACCGCTCTCCGGTCATCCATTTAGAAAAGCAAAAACTGCCAAAATAAATGGCTGTTTGCTTTTGATCTATTGTCAGGTTTGTATTCACGTTTAAAATTCTACCCCGATAAGGGTAGACTGTCAATATCAGATCAGCGAGTTATTGAAAGAATACAAACAAAGCTCAAAAATGTTGCATTAAATTCTGAAACTCACTAATTTTTAAAATTGTCTGGCGCGCAGAATTCCTTCAACTTCCGCTCGGTCGTCTAAAGTATTAATGCCCAAGGCCTCGTCCTCGTCGTCAACTCCAACCGTTGCTACTTTTTTGCCCTGATCAATAGCTTTTTTAACAATATCCACAATATAATATTCTTTTTTGGCCGCGCTTTGCTTAATGTCCGGCAAAACGCCAAAAAGCCACTCATTGTCAACCGCGTATAAATTGATACTCTTTTCTTTTATTTTCAGCTCGGCCTCGGTGGCTTCGGGAACTTCCACCACACCTTTTATTTCTCCTTTATCGCCGCGCAGCACTCGTCCGTAAGAATCAAAACGGCTAGCCGATTCAACTGTGGCAAATGCCAGCGTCAAATCTTTGTCAGTATAAGTTTTGAGCATTTTTTCATAAGTAGCTGCTGAATAAAGGGCATGGTCACCGTTGACAATGACTGTAATTCCTTCTTCGTTAGCCAATAAATTTTCGGCCATTTGCACAGCGTGCGCCGTTCCCAACTGTTCTTTTTGCCAAACATATTCAACACGATCTTTGAGATAATCAATAATTTTGTCGCCTTTAAAACCAACGATAACAAGAATGCGATCAATCAGGCCGTCTTTTTTTAACTGCTCCAACGGCCGCAAAGCCCATTCAATAATTGGTTTGTCCGCCACGGTAAACATTACTTTTGGAAAATCTGTAGCGCCAATGCGCGTGCCCTTGCCGCCCGCCATCACAATTGCAAAAACTTTTTTGTTGTTAATCATGTTTCAAATATAATCTAAAATATAACAAAAACAAGAGTAAACAGAATCAAGGAGTAAGAGAAAGGGCGGCCGCAAAAAGCGGCCGCCCGGAATGTCAGATCAACCCGCGACGGATTAGAGGAACCCCCGGGTGTTGAAGCAATTCACTCCGATGGGTTTTGAAGAACTCCGACTGGAAGTAAGGTTTTCTGTCTAGCCACCAGATTGCCCTCCCAATGGCATCTTGGCGAGACAGCGAGGTGGCGCAAGATGTGATGAACTCGGTATGACCTGCACGAAGCCAGTAGTCTCTACCGGCAGAATGTCCCCAGCGAATCTCTACACTGAAGAGAATCCTGGCTTCCTTCAAGAAACGCGCCTTTTCCTCCTCGCTGTCTATGAGAGTCTCGCCCCTCTCAAAAAGCGGCTTCAGCTCGTTGGCCAGTCCTTCGGTTACTTCACCCATCTTCTTTCATCTCCTTTTTGTCTGCTGATTCTGACCAAAAATGGTCGTTCTTGATCAATCCAGCAGACAAAAAAACCGCCGTTTTGCGGCGGGAGCTTTGTTTTTCAAGATACTTTAAGCTACCACCGCGTCGGCGGAGTAATAATGATAGCAATAATATTTTGGTTTAAACTAAACATTTTATATGAATATAAAATATCAAAATCCCTCCTGACGATCAAGGGCCTCGGCAGAAAATTCTGCCAAGGCCCCGGATGCTGCCACACTAGGCAACTGAAGCGGGTGCTGGAGCGGCCGCAGTGTACCGAAGACGCATGTTGACACCGGCCAAAGCCGCGCTCGCTATCGCTTCGACCAAGTTGCTGGATTCTCCTTCGGTTTTCGCCATCCAAAACCCATCAGCAACAACAGAAAGATGGACTTTGAACGACACGGAGTTGCTCTCGAACCTCGAATCGACCACAAGAGATGTGATCGAAAAGTCAACCCCCGTCGTTCTTTGGAACGCCTTCGATATAGCTTCGAACAAGTTTGAGCTAGATGCAGCGTCAGATACGACGATGCCATCGAGAGTCCTCACTCTGACGGCAAACGTTTGATTGCCGTTCATCCATGCTCCGTCCAAAGTAAACTCGTTCATTCTCATTTTCTCCTTTTTGGGCGCGTCGCGCCCTTGCAGTAAATACGACAAAGGCAGGAACGCCCAAAAATGAAAGGGAATAGAAAAACCCCGTCTTGCGACGGGGCTTTTCTATTTATTGATTGAAAGGTGCTAAAAACTCAGCGTGCCCGCCGCAAAGGTAAAGAGTCGCCCAGTAGTAGACCAAGCGATAATACGAATGCGCTAGCAACTAAGTTTTTCATCGGTTAAATCGTAGCAAATATTTTTTCTCTGGTCAACAATCGTTATGTTAGCGCAAGGCCTAATAATCATCTTAGATTTGACAAAATTGCTGAATAAAAAAATAAGGGTTGGATCTTGCAAATAAATCCAACCCCGTAAAACACAAAAGGCAGGGTCCTCTCAACAAACTAAATTCGACGCAGACCAGTTACGCGGTGCGATTGGGCACTTCTTGAATCGGTACAGGGTAGCCGGCTCTCTCGGCTTCTTCTTTTGCCCTTCTTACCTGTTCTTCACAGTCGTTTATCCACGACTGGATTCCCGACATTTTTGCTCGCTCCAATGCTTGCATCCAGACAAGCGCCCTTTTAAAGAACACCTCTTGAGCGTCCATTTCTGCCTCCCTTGTGTTCAATGTGCCAACCTTCGAAAATCGAAAGTTAGCAGCTAAACACAAAAAAACCGGCTCTTCAGCCGGCTAAATTTATTTTGATTATTTTAAATAACTAAAAACGCCGGCTGTGAGAGTCGGTAAAAAACCAATATGCAAAGGTCTTATTTATTAATTCGGTTAACATATTTTTATAATAACAGTTTTTTTATCCTTATCAAATTAATTAAACTTGGCAAATTGGGCAATAATGCGTTCCTCTGCCTCCCACAGTCGTTCTCATTATTTTTCCACAGCCATTCGGACAATTTCTTCCTGTTTGACGATATACCAAAAAATGGTTTTGCATTTGTCCCCTTTTTCCTTCAACGTCGACAAAAGTATTTTCGCTTGAACCGCCCATTTTAAGCGCTTTCGTTAAAACTTCTTTGACACATTCTGCAATCTTTCTTAATTCCGATAATTTAATATCGCGCCCTAACCGCAGAGGCGAAATATGGGCGCAAAAAAGCGACTCATCGGCGTATATATTACCAACGCCCGAAATTATCGTTTGATCAATTAAAAGTTGTTTTATTTTTGTTCGCGGTTTTTTATCACAACAGCGTAATAAATATTCCGCCGTAAATTCTTTATCAAATGGCTCCGGCCCAAGCTCACGCAAAACTTTGAGATCATCAATTTCAGAGCTTTTATAGACTTTAATATAGCCGAATTTACGCAAATCGTTAAAATACAAAACGCTTCCATCTGTAAAAACAAAAATCACTCTCGTGAATTGACTTGGTAAATCAGCCACCCAATCTTTAGACGGATGTCCACCAGCCGTCCGAGTAGTTTTGTCGTTTGGTTTGCGATCGAAAATAAGCTGACCGGTCATTTTCAAATGGATTAAAAGACTTTTTTGGTTAGATAGTTCTATCACAATCATCTTGGCCCGCCGCTTGATGTTAATAATTTTAGAGTCAACTACATCTTCTTTTCTACCCTGAAAAATTTTACTCTCGCGTACATCAACAGAGGCAATGGTTCTGCCAATAATCTTTTGTTCGAGACCTCTTTTGATGATTTCTACTTCGGGCAATTCGGGCATTTTGCTCTCAGCTAAAAAAATTAAAGCTCGTTAACTAAGATACCTTCGCCACTTACAGCTTCCCAAATTTCACTGTCAATTTCCAACGCTGAAATTTCCGGATCATTGTCATATTCTTTTTTGACACGAACAATAAAATCATTTTTTTTACTCTCATCGACTAGCGCTATGACGCATCCGCCAAACCCACCGCCGACAAGACGCGCCCCATAACAGCCGGGGCTATTCACCGCCGCTCGTTGCATAATATTTAATTCATTGCACGACACCTCATAGTTTCTTCTTAAACTCTCGTGAGTTTTGTTTAAAAGCTCGCCCGCTTTTGCAAAATCACGTTCCTTTAAAGCGTCAATAAAATCAAATACTCTTTGTTTTTCGGTAATCGGATGCAACAATCTCTTGTATTCATTTTCAGTAAGTTCGTTCTTGTGTTCCTCGAGTAATTCCAAAGAAATATCACGGACATTTTTAGCACTAGGAACGTAATGGTTTAATTTTGCAAAACCATGCCAAGCATCTTTTTTTCGATTATCATATTCAGAATAAAGCTGATTATGTCTTACCATAGTATTGCAAATGACAATACTCAACCCTCGCGGCAGGGGGACGTATTCATAATCTTTTTTAAAATTATCCGAAACAGAAGCCACCCCTTTTTTACCGACGGTCATTGCCAGATGATCATTGAAACCGCCCCTTGTGCCATACCAATATTCGCTCCAGCAACCCATCATAAACAATTTGCGAAAAAGATTTTTAGTCGTTTCACTGTCGTCTTTTTTGTTCAAAATCGCCAGACCTTCTTCCGGCGTGTAATTTTTAGCCCCGTCCGTAAAGCCGTTGGCAATGCCTAAAGCCACAATGGCTGTCATGGTCAACGCCGAAGACGATGATAGCCCCCCGCCGACCGGAATACTTGAGTCGATCAGTAAATCAAAACCTTTTAATTTACGTCTAGTATACTCTTCGGCATACATCGCAATTGCCCCTTGAACATATTGCACCCATTGGTCATTTATTCGATCGTCTAAAACAGAAAATTCTTCGAACGGCTTATAATTTCCGTTTGTTATCCCTTTACTTTCAGATAAATTAACAGAAAACATTCGCACCTTGTCGTCATCTCTTGGGCACAGATACGACTTCATTTTGACATTTTCCACAGCCATCGACATGACGAAATTACCAAAATAATCCGAATGTTCGCCAATTAGATTAACTCGGCTGGGAACGATAATTTCATATTTTGCTTCGATTTGGAATTTATTTTTGAACTCTTGTTTATCTTGCATATTTTTTCCTAATTAAATTGCTTAAATTATTATTTTATATGATCTATACTAGATTTAACGTATTAGAAAAATATGGAAAAATGATAAATTCATTATATGAAAAAGTCTCTTATTTTTATTATCATAGCTCTATTTTTAGTCGGTTGCACGAATAATCGTGATTTTCAAACTGTCCACATCAATGGAAAAACGTTTAATTTAGAGATTGCCAAAACCGATGAACAAAGGAAAAAGGGGCTATCTTCCAGAGCGACACTTGAACAAAATAACGGAATGCTTTTTCTCTTTGGCACAAGAGACATTCAAATTTTTTGGATGAAGGATACTCTGATCCCTTTGGAAATAGTTTTTCTCGACGGTTGTCGAATTGTTGATGTTAAAGAAATGAGCGTTGAGCCAGACCCAACCAATCCAGCTAAAACTTACGAATCTAAAACAAAAGCCGACAAGGCCATCGAGCTAAACGCTGATTCTGTTGGCTTGAATATTGTCGGTCAGCAAATTAACGAGCTTTGTCGGTAAAATCACTAAGCAAGCCGCGACGATGTAGTTTTTCGTAATATCCTTTGGCAAAGCGATGGGCTTCATCACGCACTTGCTTAAGCAAACTAATTTCGTCTCGTGGAAAGGTTTTACTTGCTACAATTTCATCTTTTTTTCGATCTGGCCCCTTAGCAAGGCCAACAATTGGAATATTTAGACCTCTTTCTTTCAAAACTTCCAGTGCCGCGTTTACCTGTGGTCGGCCGCCATCAATTAAAATTAAATCCGGATATGGCCAGTTGTTGCGGAATCTTCTCTCAAGCACTTCTTTCATCATCGCGACATCATTCGCACCCTTGACTGTTTTAATTTTAAATTTTCTGTATTCGCTTTTTTCACTTTCACCATTTATGAATACCACCATTGATCCAGTAGCATATTCTCCAAAAATATTCGAAATGTCGTATCCTTCTATACGATCGTACACGGTGGCATTCGAATCACTGACGACATGAACTTTCTTTAAATGCTCTAAAGCAAAAATTCTATCGCGAATTTCCGCGGCTTTTTCAAACTCAAGGTTTTTAGAATAGAATTTTAAATCTTTTTTGAATTGATTAAGAACTTTTTCTTTTTTCCCCGATAAGAAATTTTTTATACTTTTAATGTTTTTATTGTAATCATCTTTTGCTATTTTGCCTTCGCACGGCGCCTCACAAAGCCCAAGCCGCCCATACAAACATTTCTTTTTAGGCATAATGCGACAAGTTCGAAAAGGCACAATTTCTCTTATCACATCCAAGGCCTGACCAACTACATGGCCTGATCCAAATGGTCCAAACAAGTTTTTATTTAAATATTTTTCTTTAGCCAAATCACTGGCTCTTAAGATATAAATTCGCGGAAAACTTTCATTAGTAATGTAAATATACGATCGACTTTTATCATCTTTTTCTCTGATGTTATATTTGGGAAAGTATTTTTTAATTAAGTTCGATTCTAGCACCAAGGCCTCGAAGGCACTTTCCGTCAGCTGATATTCAATGTCAGTAACCTCAAGCATCTGCTGAATTGTCTTTGGCGCAATATTACTTGAAAAATACGAGCGGACTCTTTCTTTAAGCGAAGTCGCCTTGCCAATATAAATAATTTCCCCGGCAATGTTTTTCATAATATAAACGCCCGGTTTTTCGGGAAAATTTAGTACCTTTGTTTTTAAGTTTTTCATAAGTTAAAAAATGCGCCGCTCGGATGTTGTCCCCGGCGGCGCATGGAGACTGCTAGCCGGCCTCATTTACCATCACCTCCCATGCCTCGCTTTCCGCCTCGTTAATGAAGCTTTCAGCCATACTTGAATGCAGCCCATATCCGATCAACCCCTTCCTCACCTCGGAAAGAATCGCCAGATACTCCGAAATACTTGCATTGACAATTCTGCAGAACAACCGCATGAGTTGTCGCGGATCCCTCAGGTTGTAGGCGGCAATATCAATTAGCAGCATAGCAACCACTTCCCTTCAGAGGATTGCGCTTATTTTAGTATTTTTTTAAGATACTGTCCAGTATAAGAGGCATCCACACCGCTAATAGCTTCAGGCGATCCAGCCGCGACTACTTTGCCACCTTCGTCACCACCTTCTGGCCCTAGATCAATTACATAGTCGGCTGTTTTGATAACATCTAAATTATGCTCGATTACAACTATCGTATTTCCTGCATCGACTAGTCGATTGAGTACATCTAAAAGCTTTGCTACGTCATAAAAATGCAAGCCCGTTGTCGGTTCGTCAAGAACATACAGTGTTTTGCCAGTCGCTCTTTTCGACAATTCACTGGCGAGCTTTATTCTTTGGGCTTCACCGCCAGATAATGTTGTTGCCGGTTGGCCTAAACGAATGTAACCAAGTCCAACGTCTTGTAGAACTTTCAGTTTATCATAAAGTTTAGGAATATTTTTAAAGAAATCACTTGCTTCATCAACGCTCATCGCCAAAACATCAGCAATATTTTTGCCGTTATATTTAACCTGTAAAGTCTCCCTATTATAACGCGCTCCTTTACAAACATCACAAGGAATAAATACATCTGGCAAAAAATGCATTTCAATTTTTAAAACACCATCACCGCGGCATTTCTCACATCGGCCGCCAGCAACGTTGAAGGAAAAACGACCGGGATTATAGCCGCGGATTTTTGCTTCTTTAGATAAAGTAAAAAGGTCCCTGATAATATCAAATGATTTCGTATAAGTTGCTGGGTTGCTCCTTGGAGTGCGGCCAATTGGCGATTGGTCAATACAAATTACCTTATCAATGTTTTCCTTTCCTTCTATCGCTTTGTATCTTCCGGGCTTCTCCCAACCATGACCCAGCTCTCTCTTTAGTCCCTTGTAAAGAACATCATTCACGAACGTGGATTTGCCACTTCCAGAGACGCCCGTTACTGCGACAAAAGAGCCAACCGGAATTTTAACCGTAATATCCTTTAAATTGTTCGCCCCCGCGCCAATTATGGAAAGATATTTTCCACTTACCTGCCTTCTTTTTTCTGGAACTTTAATTTTTTTACGTCCACTCAAGTAAGATCCTGTAATTGAATCGGGATTTTGGGCGATTTCTTCCGCTGTGCCAGTTGCCACAATATGTCCACCTTTTTCGCCTGCCCCAGGCCCAACATCAACGACCCAATCGGCTTGCTTCATTGTTTCTTCATCATGTTCAATTACTAAAACAGTGTTGCCTAAATCTCGCAAATCCCTTAGTGTTTTTAGTAGCTGGGCGTTATCTTTTTGATGCAAACCAATTGACGGCTCGTCTAAAACGTATAAAACTCCCATCAAC
The DNA here is from genome assembly GCA_964580065.1 of uncultured Candidatus Saccharibacteria bacterium. GTDB lineage: Bacteria > Patescibacteriota > UBA1384 > UBA1384 > DTJR01 > CAZIOI01. Next base: position 70,418 of record CAZOJE010000001.1, on the reverse strand, counting down.
CCTGAACCAATTTGGGAGGCCAAACGAATCCTCTGTGTTTCACCACCAGAAAGACTGTTAGCGAATCGGCTCAAAGTAAGATATTTAAGCCCAACATTTTTTAAAAATTTTGCTCGACCAATTATTTCCTTTATTAAACGATCGGAAATTAACTTTTCTTCTTCTGATAAATCAAGGTTAGTAAAAAACTTTAGCAACTGGGATATTGTCATATTGGCAACCTCGTCAATATTTTTTCTATCAATCGTTACGGCCAAGGCCTCCGGTTTTAATCGTCTTCCGCCACAGGTTTCGCAAGGCATTTTTGCCATATATTTAGAGATTTCTTCGCGCACTGCGTCCGAGTCAGTTTTGTCGTATCTTTTTGCCAGTAGATCTATCAGCCCATTAAACTTTATTGTAAAATGCATCGGTCGGCCTTGAGAGTAATAAGTTACCGGTAAATATTCTTCTGTGCTGGAGCCAAAGAGAAAAAAATCGAGAATTTCTGACGAAAAATTTTTAATCGGCACACTTGTACCCGTACCGAGGGCCTTTGCTACTGAACGGATAATGGAACCGTAGTAATTAAAATGGGAATAACTCCAGGGCAATATGCCGCCTTCATCAATTGTTTTATTCTTATCGGGAATAATCAAGCTTGGATCAACTTCTTGGTGATAGCCCAAGCCCAAACAGCTCGGACAGGCGCCATAAGGATTATTAAAAGAAAAAAGACGCGGCTCGATTTCCTCAAAAACATGGCCGTCAGGACAGGAGAATCTTGTTGAAAAAATAATTTCTTCGTCGTTTGAAATAATTAAAACCAAACCTTCCGACAATTTCGTAGCTTCTTCTAGTGATTGAGAGAGACGAGACTTGGACTCATCTGATTGATTACCTTTTTTTATCGATATTTCATCAACCAAAACACTGATATTGTGCGCTTTATACCTTTCCAATCTTTTAACATCAGATAGCTTAATTGTTTCTTTATCAATCCGAGCAAATTCGTACCCTTTCTTTTTCAAGTCGGTTAGCAACGTCAGATAATCGCCCTTTCTGCCACGGACAATCGGTGAATGAATTGCGATTTCTTTGTCGGCAAAATTCTCCAAAACAAAATCAGCCACTTCATCGACGCTGTATTGCTGAATTCTTTTACCGTCAATTGGACAATGGGCCTTACCAATACGCGCAAACAATACCCTAAGATAATCGTATATTTCCGTAACCGTCCCAACTGTGGAACGTGGATTTTTCGAAACCGCCTTTTGATCTATCGAAATCGCCGGCGAAAGACCTTCAATATAGTCGACATCCGGCTTTTCCATCTGCCCCAAAAATTGTCTGGCGTAGCTGGAAAGAGATTCCATATATCGACGCTGGCCTTCAGCATAAATAGTGTCAAAAGCCAACGAAGATTTACCGCTCCCTGAAAGACCGGTAATAACGACTAATTTATTGCGCGGAATTTTAACATCAACATTTTTGAGATTGTGCTCGCGCGCTCCCTTAACAAAAATATAATCCATTTCGTTTTGCATAGACAACATTTTATTATAATACCGAACAAAAATCAAACATTGAGAACAAATATCGGTTTAAAAAATATGCCTCTTGACACTTGCGCTAATTGCTTTTAATCATGAAAAGCTCATTGCGACGAACAAAATCGAACATAATTTTATAAAGTATGGGGTTGGTTTTGCGCAACTGTGTTTTATATTCCAAAATTGCCATTTCCTTTTGCTCTTCGTCAGTTTGATCAAGCGGAAATTTGTACCAAAGATCGGTAAAATTAATTAGTGCCGCCGGCGGCAACAAATACCCGTCTGGACGAAAACCCGAAGGCGACGGAAACTTCAAAAAATTATAATGAATTAAATAGTACATTATCTTGATATTGTCTTTATCCCTTAAAACAATTTCCCCCGCCTTGCCAGTAATAGCATGATCGCTGTGTGTATCGTTAGGATGAGGCAAAACTACAACGTCAGGCGAGAAACCATCAACAAGCTGACTAATGGATTTTGAGATGCTCGTTTCTTCGTTAATATCACCCTGCATATTTTCACCGCGTTCGGGAAAATTTAAAAAACTAACATTCTCTTTCGATAAACCAAGTTGTTTTAGGGCACTAATCGATTCATTCCTCCGCGTCGCTCCTGTTTTGTGATAATCGCAATCAGTCACAATAGCGACTTTCACTTGCCCGCCAGATTTTAAAGTTTTCTGGATTAACCCGCCAGCACCAAGTGTTTCATCATCACAATGGGGCGCTAAAATTAAAACTTTTTTGCTTTCAACCGAAAATGGCACTTCTTGCACGATATTAATCGCCGACTGCGGCAGGGTCATATAACGCCTAAAATAACTGCCATATCCCAAAAATCCAGTCACAATCAGTGCCGTAATAAGCAAAATATGACGTTTGTACAATCTAATAATTAAAACTGGTTTTCTCTCTTTTATAGCCACTACTTTTAAGTATATCTACTTATCTCACCCTAGAAAAGAAACGACTCGATTTTTTAAGTGAAGCAATTTGGTCTCGTAAAATTGCCGCCTCTTCAAATCTAAGTTCCTGCGCCGCTTGTTTCATTTGTTGTTCTTTTTCACGAATCAAGCGTTTTGAATCTTTTTCGCTCAAGGACTTTTCTACATCATCAAGCGCAAACTCTCCTATTTCGGAAGCGATCGATTTTATTTCCTTTTCGATAGTTTTTGGCGTAATATCGTGTGCTTCATTGTAAGCCAGCTGAATCTTCCGACGACGGTTAGTTTCCAGTATGGCACTTTGCATCGAACGCGTTACATTATCGGCATACAAAATCACTCGACCGTTAACATTTCTAGCCGCGCGCCCAATTGTTTGAATCAAAGAAGTCTCACTGCGTAAAAAACCCTCTTTATCAGCATCCAATACTGCCACTAGAGAAACTTCGGGCATATCGAGACCTTCGCGCAAGAGATTGACACCAACTAAAACATCAAATTCGCCAGATCTCAAGGCGCTAATCAGGCGAATTCTTTCAATAGTTTCAACCCCACTGTGCAAATATTTGACCTTAATATCTTTTTCTTTAAGATAATTAGATAAATCTTCGGCCATCTTTTTTGTCAGCGTAGTTACCAAAACTCGCTCACTCGAGGCAATCGTTTTTTGAATTTCATCAATCAAATCGTTAATTTGATTTTCAGTTTTGCGAACTTCGACTTGAGGATCAACAAGACCGGTTGGCCGGACAACCTGTTCGACTATCTGACCTTTTGATTTTTCTATTTCATATTTGGCGGGCGTTGCCGAAACGTAAATTGCCTTTTTGACCATTTTTTCAAACTCGACAAACTTGAGTGGCCGGTTATCGCGGGCACTTGGCAAACGAAAACCATAATTTATCAGCATGTCTTTTCGGCTTTTATCACCTGCATACATACCGTTTAATTGCGGCACAGTTACGTGCGACTCGTCTATGACAAGCAAAAAATCATCGCCGTATTTCATTTTAAAGTAGTCGATTAAAGTATAGGGGGGTTCGTTGGGCGCGCGACCGTCAAAATATCGAGAATAGTTTTCAATCCCGTTGCAATAGCCAACCGATTGAATCATCTCCAAATCATAACGGGTTTTGCGACTCAATCTTTCCGCTTCCAAAATTTTGCCTTCTTTTCTAAACTCCGCCAAGCGTTTTTCGAGATCACGTTCAATTTCACTCAAAGCTTTTTTGACTATATTTTCCGGCGCTAAATAATGTTTGGCCGGAAAAATCTGAATTCTATCATAACGATCAATTACGTCGCGGTTTACGCTGTCTAAAATAACAATCTCGACAATTGCCTCATCTTTAAAATTTAATTTAATAATTTTTTGTTCGCTAGCGGGAACAATCTCAATCCCCATGCCGACCGACCTAAAAGTTCCTTTCGCTAACTCAATATCGTTTCGGCTAAAAAGCAAGTCAACCAGATTTTGCATCACTTCCATTCGGGAAATTTTTTGCCCAACAGTAAATTCTCTGATCGCATTTTTGTAATATTCCGGCGAGCCCAAGCCATAAATGCACGAAACCGATGAAACAATAATGACATCGTTACGATTCAATATTGCCTCGGTTGCCGCATTGCGAAGGCGCTCAATTTCTTCGTTGATTGTCGCTTCTTTTTCTATATAAGTATCAGTATTGGGTAAATAAGCTTCCGGCTGATAATAATCATAGTAGCTGACAAAATAGCCCACCGCCGAGTGTGGAAAGTATTCTCTGAATTCTTGCGTTAACTGCGCCGCCAAGGTTTTATTGTGAGCAATTACTAGTGTCGGAAGTTGGAGCTTTTCAACAACATTGGCAACTGTAAAAGTTTTTCCGCTTCCGGTCACACCCAAAAGAACCTGTTGATTTTTCTCATTTTTAACACCATCAACAAGTTGCTTGATCGCTTCCGGCTGCGATCCCGAAGGTTTATATTTGCTTACAACTTTAAACATTATTCTTCCTGCGAAGAACAATTTTCGCTTTTTATAGACTGAAAGTCAACTATTTAGGAGGATTTTTCGGGAAGTTGAGTAAACGAGGGCCTTAGTTCTATTTCTTTGCCGTTTACTTTCGCTTTGAGTGAATAGCTTTTTCCATCTTCTAATTGCGAATATTGAATATCGTATCCTTCGGGAATCGATAAAATATATTTGGGTTTGAGCTGATCGACCTTGTCAGGATACTTGCCGTTGACCACGCCATAAATGTCCAGAGCTTGCTGAACGCTTAAAAGCGGCGTAAACGCTTTTTGATACCCGTAATATTTGTAAGCATTAATACTATATTTACCGAAAATACCAAGGTTGATAATCACAACAGCCGTAACAATCCACTTTGTGATGTAAGACCATCGCGATATAAGCCACATGATAATCACCCCAACTGCCTGAAAAGGTGTCGCTAAAAGCAGTAAAGATAAAATCGAGATAGTATCTCGCCAAGTATTAGATTTTTCGTCGTTAGGCATTTCCCCTCCGTTTATTTTTTTAATTCTACCACATAACAAAACAATATTGCCACCATTGACAAGGGTAATCGAAAATGTCAACATATTAAAGTCATGTGCGAGATTGATATCGCATAAGGTTAAAAAAGGTACTAAATTGAACAAAATAATTAAATTATTTAAGCCATATATTTGGCACATTCTAGTGTTAATTGCCTTTACTTATATTCAAGTGATGGCGAATTTGCGTCTCCCGGATTACATGGCCAAAATAATCAATGAAGGAATTGTTGCTAAAGATAACGCCATTATAATAGATGACGGGATAAGGATGATTGCTGTTTCTTTTATTGGTGTTGTCTGCGCCGTTGGCGTTGGTTTTTTGGCCGCCCGTATTGCCACAGGATTTTCTAAATCACTGCGCGAGAAAACTTTTGCCAAAGTGGAAAGTTTTTCCTTAAGCGAATTCAATAATTTTTCTACCGCTTCTTTAATTACGCGAACTACCAACGACGTCCAGCAAATCCAAACCGTCACACTAATGTTTTTTCGTATGGTTTTAATGGCCCCCATCATGGCTGTTGGCGCCCTTCAAAAGGCCTATCAAAATGCACCTTCGATGAGTTGGCTCATTGTGGTTGCCGTTGTCTGCATGTTTTGTGTAATTATTACGCTTTTCGGCATTGGCATACCGAGGTTCCAGCTATTACAAAAATTAGTCGATAAGCTGAATTTGGTCACCCGCGAAAACCTCACTGGCTTAAGAGTTATTCGCGCTTTTAATAATGAAGCTAAAGAAGAAGAAAAATTTGAGAAAGCTAACACCGACCTAACAAAAATGAATTTGTTTGTTAATCGACTCATGGCAATGGTTCAGCCCATCATGATGTTGATTTTAAACTTCGCAACACTTGGAGTTGTTTGGTTTGGCGCTCATCTAATCGATGCCAACAATCTACAAATCGGCAACATGATGGCCTTCATGCAATATTCAATCCAAACAATTATGTCATTTTTGATGATTTCGATAATCTTTATTATGTTTCCTCGCGCCTCAGTTTCAACAAAGAGAATAGCCGAGATTCTCAAAACTCCACTAACAATTAAAGAACCGAAAAAACCGGTGAATATGAACAGTAGAGTCAGGGGACTGGTTGAATTCAAAGAAGTCACTTTTTCTTATCCCGACGCTGACTTGCCCGTGCTAACCGATATTTCATTTACAGCCGAGCCGGGACAAACCACCGCCTTTATTGGCAGTACTGGAAGTGGCAAATCCACTATTATTAACTTGATTCCGCGATTTTATGATGTAACCGCTGGGCAAATTCTTCTTGATGGCGTTGATATCCGAGACATTAAATTAGAGGATTTGCGTAATCAACTCGGTTATGTACCACAAAAAGGAGTTCTCTTTTCTGGGACAATCAAATCTAATATAAAATACGGTCGTGAAAAAACAACCGACGAAGAAGTTAAACAAGCCGCTCAAACTGCTCAAGCTGACGAATTTATAGATAAAATCGAAGATAAATACGATTCTTTCATTGCTCAAGGCGGGGCAAATGTTTCAGGTGGTCAAAAACAAAGACTCTCGATCGCCCGCGCTTTAGCCAAAGACGCAAAAGTTTATATTTTTGACGATTCTTTTTCAGCACTAGACTTTAAAACAGATGCCAAACTCCGCGCTGATTTGGCTAAACAAACCAAGGATAAAACCGTAATAATTATCGGCCAGCGCATCGGGAGTATTATGAATGCCGATAAAATTATCGTAATTGATGAAGGGAAGATTGTCGGTCAAGGAACTCATGAAAATCTACTAAAAACTAATGAAGTTTATCGCGAAATTGCTTTTTCACAACTTTCCGACAAAGAGTTAAAGACAATTTCCAACATAAAAAAATAAAATGGCAGAAAACGAAACAACTAAAATGAATCAAAAATCAAACAAAAGAATGGGCGGACCTTTTGGCGGACCTCCCATTGGCGGTCCAGCGGAAAAAGCCAAAGATTTTAAAGGCACTTTTAAAAATTTAGTGCGTTATCTCAAACCATACTGGACATCAATTATTGTCGTTATAGTTTTTGCCGCAATCAGCACTATATTTTCGATTGTCAGCCCTAAAATTCTCGGGCGGGTTACTAATCAAATAGTTGATGATTACGTCAATGTTAAAGCTTACGAAGAAATAATGTCACAACTGCCTGCCGGCACAAAATTGCCCAAAGGTACGACTGGAGCAGATTTTATTAAAAAAATGTCTCCTCAAGTCAAAGAAAAAATCCCCTCTGACACTCTCGAGAAAATTAAAAATCTCGATATGTCCGAAAGGCCGGTATTTCATTTTGATAAAATGAAACAAATCGCGGTGTTTCTGATTGTTCTTTACGCTCTAAGCACCATTTTTGCCTATGTTCAGGGTTGGATTATTTCTGGCGTCACCCAAAAAGCAACTCAAAAATTACGACGAAATATTTCCCAAAAAATTAACCGCCTGCCACTAGAATATTTCGATAAAAGAACATACGGTGAAGTGCTTAGCCGTGTCACTAACGATGTTGACACAATCAGCCAAACGCTCAACCAAAGTCTTTCCCAAATAATAACGTCAATTGTTTCGATCGTCGGCATTGTGATAATGATGTTGTCAATTAGCTGGCTTTTGACTTTGGTAACCATTGTTATTTTGCCACTTAGCTTTGGTCTCATTGGCGTTATTATGAAAAAATCTCAAGTTCAGTTCATTCGTCAGCAAGAAAGTCTTGGCGAAATCAATGGCCATATCGAAGAAATGTATGGTGGCCATGCTGTAATGAAGGCCTTTAACGGCGAAAAAAAATCACTTAATAAATTCAACCTTATCAACAACAAAATTTACGACAGCGCTTGGAAATCGCAATTTCTGTCCGGTCTTATGTTCCCGATCATGAGCTTTATCGGCAATCTGGGTTATGTTTGTGTTTCTGTTTTGGGTGGCTGGATGGCAATTAAAGACAGAATTAAAATTGGCGATATTCAGGCCTTCATTCAATATGTCCAGCAGTTTAACCAGCCCATCGTACAAACAGCCAATATTGCTAATATTATTCAATCTACCATGGCTGCAGCCGAGCGTGTTTTTGAATTTTTAAACGAGAAAGAGGAAAGCGCTGAAATAGAAAAATTAGTTTCATTACCGACTGTTAAAGGTCAAGTTGAATTTGATAATGTTGTTTTCGGCTATGATCCAGAAAAAGTTATTATCAAAGGTCTTAGCGCTAAAATTAAACCGGGCGACCGAGTTGCCATCGTCGGTCCCACTGGTGCTGGTAAAACTACGCTCGTAAATTTACTAATGCGTTTTTACGATGTTCAAGGCGGCTCAATCAAAATCGACGGAATAAATATCAACGATATGAAGCGCGCCGATGTTCGTCAACTTTTCGGTATGGTTTTACAAGATACGTGGTTATTTAACGGGACAATTCGCGATAATATCGCCTACAGCGACGATCGCGCCAGCAAAAAAGAAATTATCGAAGCGGCCGAAGCGGCCCATGCCGAACATTTTATTCATTCTTTGCCGCAAGGTTATGATATGGAGTTAAATGAAGAAACCAGCAATATTTCTCAAGGTGAAAAACAGCTATTAACCATAGCCCGTGCAATGCTAGCAAAAACACCAATGTTGATTTTGGACGAAGCGACAAGTTCGGTTGATACTAGAACTGAAATTCTTATTCAAAAAGCCATGGACAATTTGATGAAAGGAAAAACCAGTTTCGTGATCGCGCATCGACTTTCGACGATAAGAGATGCAGATTTAATTTTAGTAATGAAAGACGGAAATGTTATCGAACAAGGCACTCACGAAGAGCTCTTGGCACAAAAAGGGTTTTACGAATCGCTTTATAAAAGCCAATTTTCCGTCTAACAAAAAACCGCCAAAAAAGGCGGCGAACTGGTGACCCCACGGGGATAGTTTCGAGCTCCACTCTCGAAACCCCCGGTTGCCAGGATGCGGTTTTTGGGTGGAACAAAAACCTATTCCTCTCACGAATTCAATTGGTGACCCCACGGGGAGTCGAACCCCGGTTGCCAGGATGAAAACCTGGTGTCCTGACCACTAGACGATGGGGCCGTTATCCGAATTTATCATCTTACTCGATTTAAAAATTTCCGGCTTAAACGGCTTCAACGTGACAATTTTATACTTTTTAACCTTATTTTTCAAGACCTCGGGGATTTTTTGATCATAACCGACAGCAATAACGTCAGGATTAATTTTTTCAAGGATTGTGTAGCTATCGCTCTCGTCTCCCAACATCACTTCGTTGGCAATTTGTGTTGCTTCAACAGCTTTCATTCGTTCATCTTCGCCAAATCTCACTTCCCTATTCTTATTTTTTTTAATGTTTTCATCTCGCGCCACCACAACAATTAAATAATCACCAAGTTTTTTTGCCTGATTAAAAAAATTCAAATGACCTTGATGGAGAGGGTCGAACGATCCAAAAACAATAATTTTTTTCATATCTATAATTTACTTTATCGAATAAAATTTTACTCGCAATAGGCGCTTAAATATCAGCGCCCAAATTAAAACATTTCACAAAATTACCTAATTGACTTGGTAAACGATTATTAATCAACCGCAAAGCTGATTTCCGGTGATAGCCAGTGAACGTACAAAAGTCATTCAAAAGCTGGGTTTTGCGCTTCTTGCTTGCTTTACGATATCTCTTTTTCAGCTCCCGCAAATACTCTCTTTTGCTCATTTTGTTCATCATTTTCATCTCCTGTCTTATCGATTGTTTGACCGGAGATTATCCCAAATTACGGTAACATTGTTAATGAGCTAACGGGCGAACATTTCGGTAACATTTCTGATGATCTAATTCGCGAAGTAGACAAAACGCTATTTTTATAGTAAGATTTTTAGCTGTCTAAACGCACAAACCCGTCGAACCGGAGGGACACAGATGTCGAAAAAGATCTTGTGGATGTCGCGACACAAGCCACACCCTCGACAGATCAAGGCGCTGCAAAAGATGTACGGCGCCGATACAATCATCGAACAGGATTCGAAGCCGTTCGATGACGCTAGGCAGATTGCTACCCGATACGAACAGGGCGGGTTCGACGATCTGGTGGTCGTGGCCCCCCTCTCGGTCATCGCGGTGCTCTGTCATGAGGGTGTCAAGCCGCTTTGGTCGGAATCGGTCGAAGAAAACGATCCGGCCAAGGTCGATTTCTGGGGCGCGCGCGGCCAAGGGTTCCGGTTCGTCCGGTTCCGCCGCATCAGGCGCGTTGCCCTCGAGTTCGAGGACTAGTTGCAGCACGAGAAGCTGTACACAGGGACCTACTAAGTAGGTCCCTTTTACTTTCAAAAATTTTGGTCATTGTCTCCAATTACTCGAATAAAAAGCTATCTGTATTAGGCGGCAAACTCTAGGTTTAGAATGTTCTTCTTCACGTAAAGTTATGGGTTATGGGTAGTCCGTCCTACGCTCTTTAGAGCTTCCATCTTCGCATGAAGCTATGATAGACAAGACGGAGGACAAACCTCCTTGCTTGCGCAAAATAGGTTTGGAGGGCCAGGAGGGGCTCCCCCTCAGTAAATTTCTGCTGAAATTTCTTCGGGGCGGGCCTCGGACTCAGTCAGCCCTGCGGCCTTCGATCCCCGCGCCAAAATCACTCCAAGCAAAAACCCCACTTGCGTGGGGTACTTGCTTGGAGGGCCAGGAGGGGATCGAACCCTCGACAAGTTGCTTAAGAGGCAACCGCTCTACCACTGAGCTACTGGCCCAAACTAACATATATTTATAATGTTCGATCCCCTTGGGGATCGGTCACAAGTCGGCGCGATATTTTTTTGTCAACGAGTGCGCCGCAGTTTCGAGTTCCACCCTCGAAACCCCCGCCTCCCTCGTTCGCTAGCTCACTCGGTCCGGCACTTGAGCGTTCCACCCACTCAAGCCCTCGACAAGTTGCTTAAGAGGCAACCGACACAACCCGTGAGCTACTGGCCCAAAAAAACCAACTCTCCCCTCTTTTACAGTGAAGATCTTAACATAAAACAGGACAAAAATGAATATGTGTGCGCTAAAATAGACAAAAAAATCTATCGCATTATTAATCGCCTTAAATAAATAGTCCCTGTCACAAGTGCTCCTGTTATCGGCAAAGCGGCGATTGCAAAAACAATCCAACCATTGTTAGAACCTTGGGCTGATCCGTTGTTATTACTTTGGGGAGAAAAAATTTTACTGATGCCAGAAATTACTTCCGAAACAATACTTTTTGGTTCAACGGTAATATTAATTGATTCAGAAACGCTTTTTCGTCCATCACTGACAGTAAATGTGACTGCGCCGTATTCGCCAACTTGATTAGCAGATGGCGTCCAATAAAAACTATGATTGTCGGTATCAAAACGGGCGCCATGAGGCAAATTACTAGCCAAAAAAGTTAATGTATCGCCTTCGGGATCAGAAGCGAATACAGTGAAAGAAAGTCTAGTCTGCTCCATTACGCGTTTATTACCGATAGCCGACAAGATAGGAGCGAGATTTATTTTTTCCGTTGTCGATTCAACGCTTCTACTCTCGAACAAATCTATTTCTGCGTCATCATTACCAGCTAAGGCCTCGGCCACATTTTCATAAACAGTAATAGTGATATCTTCCGAAGCCGAAGCGGTGCCGTCACTTACGGTAAATCTAACTGTCGTATAAGTGCCGACTTGTGAATCTGTTGGGGCCCAGGAAAAACTATGCGTTAGAGCATCGAAAGTGGCGCCTTCCGGCAAATTGCTGGCCGAATAAATCAAAGTATCGTCTTCGGGATCACTGCCAGAAACATTGAAAGACAAATTCTCTCCGACAACAATATTTTTATTTCCGATATTATCAAGTGTTGGAGTATAGTTGACGTGATAGGCCTCAATTTCCGAAACATACAAACCATATTTTGCCACTAAACGGATTTTATTAGTGCTTACATAGGGAAAATCCAAAGTCAGGTTCTCATCATCATTACCAGTAACACTCTCTATGAGTTGCCAGTCAGATCCATCCCAGTATTGTAAATCAAAATCCGCCAGCACATCGTTGGCATCGGCATAATATTTTGGTTTATACGACCGCACCACAATTTGGTTAATATTTTTAGTCGCTCCATTGGCAAAATTAACCTGCAGCCATTCCGGATTATTACCAGTAGGGTTGGTAAAAGACGGAATTATCGAGCCGTCATATAGCGGGAACCAGTTTGTATCCGGATCACTATCGATGGCATAAGTGCCATGATTCAAGCCACAGTAGTAGTTACTACTCGAAGCGGTAGCCCCGCTTTGTTTTGAGGCAAAATTACCGGCTTTGGCTTGATATGATAATCTATCGGCAAAATATGAATCGGCCAGCAAACTTTTCATTTTGACATTATTGTCGGCTGCCGCCGTAGTATAAATATGTACGCTGGTTGGTTCAAAATCATCTTCAAAAGCATTATCGGCGATAGAAAGCGTACGGTTTTCCGACCAAACCGCGATATTACCGCTTTGTGCGCTGGAAAAGTAAAATTTAATTTTTTTAGCGGTTGATCCGTTATAAGTCGCAAAAATATATTTATTTCCCTGATATTCTTTTACCTTCATGCTTAAATCAGTTGTGGAATCTGCCGACACAACATTCGCTGCATCGGTTTGCACCAAAACTTTTTCCAATGACCTGACCTCTCCGGCAATTGCCCTAACACTTTCCCACAGCTTTGGATTCATTCTAGGATTAGTGTAATCGTGAAAATAAGCCCAAAAATGGACACCTTTGGCGCCGCGAGCAATTTCCGTCCAGATATAATCGCGCATTTCTGTCAAAGTCAAAAAACGGCCGCCGCCGCCAGAGACCCAATTACCACCATAAAAATATTGCGGCCAAATCCACCACGGTTTCTTGCCTACCGCCAAATGCAAGCCAGGGAAGCTGGCATCGATATCTTCACCATTGCTGACGGCAATATTCGCATCAGAAATATCGCCAATATTCCCAATTTTGGCTGCCACTTGCGCCGCATTATCTGAATATTTAGGATAAGGATAAAGGTGATTCATCATAATATCCGCAATATAGTAAAGTGAATTCGCACCGGAAAAAGATCCGTTCATGGCTACCGGATGATATGGATCCAGGACAGCGTTTTGTTGATATAAACTAACTAATTCATTTTTCCAGACCAATTCCTCACCCCAAAGATAGCCAAGAAAAGAAGTGTGATTTTTAAGACTATTGATGGTATCTGCGGCTGAATTTAAAAACTCAAGTTTTTGCTCGGTCGTATATTGACTTTCTGTCAATAAATTTGCCACAATGCCAATATATAAAATTTTTAAATCTGTTTGATCAATGGCATTCCAAAAATTATTATCTCCATTCCAACGGTAAAGATTTGCCACATTAAAGCCAGCATCGGCAAAAGACAGAAAATCAGAAATTTGATTTGTGTCGCCGTCAATTGAGATAGGAAAAAATGGCTCTTCGTTAATTAAAATCGTACCGTTTTCATCGATTCTTACCTCATTATCTGCCTGGGCCAAAACCGTGAGATCCATAATTGTTTCATCGATTTTCACGCTGCTATCATCCAACAAAGTAGTGACTAATTCATAAGAACCGATCGCCAAGCCACCCCCCGGTAAATTTACCGTCAATTCCGCCGCCGCGGTAAAAATATTTTCCTGTTGCCAGTCAACTTCATTCTTAAGCCGAATTCCGGCGTGCACAGACCAAGTGCTTAAATTAATATTTTCGCTGGTAATAGTAACTTTTACTCTTACCTCTTTGTCTGTTTGTCTGGTAAAAATGCTGGCGCGGTAGGAGGGGTTGAGCCAATCCACCTCCACAGCACTGGGCGAAGTTAAATATTTAAATTTGCCGCCAACTCGCGTATCGGTACCGTCTAAAATATCCAATTTGCACAGCACCTGGCCGGTAATTTGTGGAATTATCACGTTTTGATCAAAATTCGAACTTTCTTCGGCAGTCAAATTAAAATTATTGACAGTGGCAGTGTAAACATTATTGCTTTCATCTGTGACGCTAAATTGCAATTTAGCCGTAAAAGTTTCGCGGCTGGCCATTGTGCCGCTAAATTTAATATTCAAGCCGTTGCTATCCAGTATGGGCGAAACTGTCCAACTGGTCACGTAAGCCGTTGATTTGGTTGTGTCGGATAGCGAGGTGCCAATGACGCTGTTAGAATCCTGGCCGGAATTGGTTTGCCAATCAGGCAGAGTGCCAACTTCAGCTGATGTCCAGCTGCCAGCCGCCGCCTCCGGTGATTGCCAATTGCTTATAACCGTGTCCGAAGTAAAAACATTGTCATCACTAAACATCGTAGTAATTCCGTTATACATAGCTAGAACCGGATTACAGCTGTCAAAAAGATTATGATCGATAAAAGCATCTGTCGCCGAAGGAGTACCGTAATAGGCAAGATTTATAACAGGGCCGTTTATATCATGAAAAGAATTGTCTATGAGTGTGATCTTACCGTTGCTAAATTCAAATCCGCCGCCGCCATTAAACTCATTGCCTTCAAATAGGACATCTTTATTTTGATCGCCAGAATAAATGCTGAATGTCCATTGGTTGTCAGTGAAAATATTATTCTTAATTTCTATTCTCGGCGAGCTTGATAATTGTCGGTAGCTAAGGCCGCCTGTATTATCATGAATGTTGCAATTGGAAACAGCTGCCCATTTTTCAAAAAAAGCCACTCTGACATTGTTGTTTATCTCACTGTTTGTAACGATTGTTGCGCTGTCGCCCGAAATCGCACCATAGTAAGAAGAGCTAGTGTTATGGATATGGCAGCCATCGATCGTAACATTAGCATTTTGAACAGAAATTCCCGTTTGGCCGTGTTGAACTTCAATATTTTTGAAAGTGTTATACGCACCAGAAATTACCACCGCATTAACTCGTGTGCCGCCTTCGATTATAACCGCCCCAACTCCCTCGAAAGTAATCCGGCTTGATTCAGTCCCTGATTTTGAAAGAGTCACCTGCTCATCATAAGTACCCGCCTGAACTAAAACCGTATCGCCGACATTAACTATCTCGGCAGCTTTGGTAATTGTCTTAAAAGCGCCTTCGGCACTATTACTTAAGCCATCATTGGTATCGGCCCCATCGGTTCGCACGTAATAAGTAAAAGTATCTGCCGCCCTTGTACCTCGAATCGCCCACAAAGCAACAACGGCTGCCACGAGACACACCAAAAAAACACTAAGAACTTGGCTAAAATTTCTGTTAAGATAAAATTTCGCCATAGATATCCATTACTTGAAATTATTATCTCAACGAAATTTCCAATCGCTCTTTGGTTTTTATTATATCAAAACAAATATACTTTTGACAAAGAAATCCTAGGGAACGTTTCACCAAGAACTCTTCCTTTGTTAGAAAGTCTTGGTGATATCGCCTGTTACTTTATTTACGCTATACCAGTTAAATGTGGCTGTTAAATCGGGACCATTATAAAAAACATGTATCACCCAAGAATTTGTTGGCGCGTCTTCATGATCAAATTCAGCGACGTTTTTACTGTTTTTCGCGAGATAAGTTTTTACTTCGGGCAAATCTTTAACTTTTGCCAGCGCTTGGTCTTTTGTCAGCTCTGCCGAGGTAGATGACGCGGTCGTCGAAATAGTAGCTGAAACAGTACCAGCTGGACCCGGAGTTACCGTCGTCCGTAAGGCAGAAACTTGACTCTCCAGCTGACTGATTTGGGAATTTAAATCATTTTTGTCTTTTGTTGCTTTATCATTCATATAAACATAAACGCCACCGCCAAAAATAATAGCGATAGGTACAATAATTAGAACAACCGTTCCAATCGATATACCTTTTTTGACCAATATATTTTCTTCGCCCATAATCCTCCTTATCTTTATTTTACCATCACAGAAACTAATCCCAAAACGCTAATTTTTAGTCTGAAGCATACCACGGCTCGGTAAAGAAATAATTCTTTCGTCGTTTTTTGCAACGGCGATCAATATTTTAAAAAAGGTTTAGGTTTGTGTTCCGTCCACAAATCGCATTAGAACTTATCCTACTAATCTGCTTACTATTGATAATTTATGACATATGTTATAAATTAGTATTGCACGAAAGGAAAATTATGAGAGGCAGACCAAAAAGAAAAAGATTTGTAAGTTTTATACCCGAGATAACCTATTTCAAACCAGCGGGCATTCCACTTCGCGAGCTGCAAGAGGAAGTACTGACATTAGACGAGGTAGAAGCTTTGCGTTTATCTGATATTGAAAATTTAGACCAAGAAACAGCATCAAAAAAAATGGGGATTGCCAGAATTACTTATTTGAATGTTTTGCATAGCGCACACAGAAAGGTTGCTACGAGTTTAATATTTGGAAAAAGTATTCAATTGAAGGGAGGTGATATTATAATGCCAAATTTAGATGGAACTGGGCCACAAGGCCAAGGTCCGATGACCGGACGAGGAATGGGTAGGGGCGCCGGTAGAGGGATAGGAAGAAGACAAAATTCGTTAGGACGAAAAGCAGGCGGAAGCGCCGAGTGCACCTGTCCAAACTGTGGCGAAAAAGTTGCCCACGTCAGAGGGATTCCTTGCTCACAAACTAAATGTCCGAAATGCGACACTCCAATGCGAGGCGTGTTTTGTAGTTAAGTATGAAAAAGTCGGGACTGCAGCCCGACTTTTCATTTTTGAAAAAAGTTCCAACCTTCCTGGGTGGGGTCAAATTAATCTTTTATTTCAAAAGGCAAAGCCTGATGAACTTTTTAAATACTTTTCAAAATCTTCCGCAAGTTTTCTTGTTTTAAAATTTGCTGACCACTATATACCTCTTCAGTAAACTTTCACGGTACACCCCACGCCGTTATATTCTGCGGGGCAAACCCCGCATAGCCCTTTTAGGTTGAATGACAAGTTCAGGTTGTTATGTCGGCTCCGAGTCCTTGAGATATCGATTCAATATTTTTGCACAGATATTGTAAGACAGGCAACTGGAGCGGGAAAAATTGTGTTTTATCTCTATCTAGCATTTCTTTCAACTGATCCAGACTAACCCATTGAGGATTTCGCGCTTCGTCTGGATTAATTTTTATCTCCCCTTCGGTAAGGCAGACAAATACGAAACCGATCCATGGCAAACCATTGTCTGTTTCCAATACTTGTTGACAAATGAACGGTTTGAATACAAATGATTTGTCTTTCTCTCTGGGCTGGATTATTTCACTCTTATAATCGCCGATAATCTTAGTGATCTTCAGGCCACACTCTTCCTCTACCTCTCTTGTGAGTGCATCATAAACATTCTCATATGCATCAATACCACCGGCAGGGATTTCCAGCATTCCCGAATAAGTAGGACTTACTTTGGGTTTCCATCGTTCCTGTAAATAAACGAAACCTTGTCCGTTTTCATACTTTAATAATATTGCCGATATGATTGGTCTTGATTCAAGATTATTCATGTTTTTTTGCTATAAAATTAATAAAATGTGTTTCGACGCCATGCCATGTTTCTGTTGAGCGGTTGATTGAAACAAGCTCAAATCCTAATTTATCTACGATTTTTTTAATTCCCTCCTCTGACCAGGCACGACGTAAATGACCGTCATAATCCATGTGCATGTTTGCTTTAACCTCTTCGCTTCGTGAAATCTTTGGATCTTCTTTTGGTTTCCCCTCTATCATTAAATAACCGCCGGGTTTCAGAACTACAGCAACCTCATCCAAAAATCTGTCTAATTCTTCATCATCTAGATGAAGCGACGATCTAGCATATACTGCATCGAAATTCTCTTTTTGAGTTATGGGCAGGTTTCTCACATCTGCGACTACGGGATAAACATGAGAGCCAGTGCCATCCTTGGTAGCTGCGCTCTTGAGATGGCCGGCAGCAACTTCGGAAAAATCGGTTGCAACAACTTTGCACCCTTTTTCCTTTGCGAAGTATCTTGCATCCCTGCCATTTGCCGCCCCGATTTCCAGAACAATGCCATTTTCCGGAATAAGATGTACACATTCTTTGCCAAACTCATTTGGAGTATCTTCAAGCTCCTCGTGTTCTTCCGCTCTCTCTAAATGCTGTTTTTCCCACAGCTCTCTTTGACTCTGATCTGTTAGAAATTCACCCATTCTTCTCCTTGCCGTTAAAATTTAAGAAAAATTTACTATATAAGAAATGGTACCCTACTCCGGTCTAGCACTGATACCTCAATCACTATACCTTATAGGGGCGATTTTTTCAATCCGAAATGTTACACAATGTTACAGTATAAAAAAAGATTCAGAATTAAGAGTAAGTAAGCTTTGTTTCTCTCGGAGTTAGAGAATTATCATCACCTATTTCATAATCGGTATGCGTGACCTCAATCGGTTTTATGCCTTCCAGGGAAGCCATTTGATCCTGTGTGAGCGGGTAGATTGATGGGTTAAAATTAACCATTTGGCCTTCTCGACTGTAAACCACTGGATTTGTCACATCAACCAGATAACTCCCATTTTCGGAGCTGATAATATTATAATAATGCCCGAGGCCTGATTGTTCTTGCCCGCCAGATACGCCACCCGAAACCAGCTTCGATTCCATTCCAGCGATTTGGAAAAGGTTTTGAGCCAAAGCTGCTTTTTCGGCACACACCGCAATACCCATTCCCTTCATATCACTGATTGATGTTTTTGCCGCTTCGCCTAGATCGATCTTATCAGCCTGTTCGGCATAAAATGCTTGATTTGAAGATTCGGTTTGGTTATTTGAAACATAATTGCCAAAATACTTTCCAATATGTCTAAAGACAGCATAAGGTAGATAATCTCCGATGGATTTATCTCCAATCTGAGCTCTTACTTCTTGCAAGGTGTCGGCAAAATCTAAATACGCCGTCTCGTCGTCAAGCTGGAATTCCGCACTGGCGCCTCTTTTAATCTTAGTAGTTTCTCCAATAAAACCATCGTATTTAAATTTTTCGCCTTTCATAGTCCCAAATACGGGCTGTATGGTCTCGACCGCCATTTGATGATCCTTCAATTCAGCTAATCTTGTTGATATTACTTGCCTTGCCAGTGCAATTCGTTGTGCACTATCAGGTGCTTGTGTCGCTTCCTCTATTTGTTCGACAAATAAGTCCCGTCGGCTCTTAGGTTTTGGAGGCTGTGCTGCTTCCACTGTTGGTAGTCCGATTGATCGACGAACCTCGTCCGCCCTAAGCTGATCCGCTGCTTCTTGTCTTTCTTCTTGCTGCTTAATTTCTACCTGGAGTTTGGGGTTGATTTTAAGACTTTGCTTAAACTTCGGAGCCTTCCATTTTTGCTGCTGTTCACTAACTTTACCTTCTTGTTCTTGATCCATAAGTAAATCATAAGCGATTTAATAGAATCAGGCAAATAAAGTTGTATAATGGAAGTGTGAGAAAACAACCACTGTTTATATTTATCGGCATAATTATTCTCTCAATAGCTTTTCTTTATGTTATTTATTTCGAATTGACGCAAAATACCCAACTTTTTTGGAAAACTTATTCTGATCAGTTGATTAGCTTTAAATATCCACAACACCTTGTTGATTCCAAAGAAATTAAAGGGGCGAGATATCTTTGCTCTAAACCAAACAAGCAAGGTCTTGATGATTGTATTTCTTATGAATTCAAAGATTCACCTTTTGATAAAGAAAATATTAAAACAACTGGCGGACCACTACCACAGGAGTATCTGATAACCACAATCTTTGGTGATAAAAAATTTCTGGCGTATGGCGATGGCGACGCAGCAGTTTTTTACTATGCTTACATTTATGAGCTTCCAGATAATACTGGATACTATGAAATTAGTTTTTTGAGCAATGATTTCTCAGGGTGGAATATAGACAGAGATCTTAAAACGGTTCTCTCTAGTATTTCCTTCTCGAACTAAGAACAACAATATCGTTGAGCTCCTTGGTTGAATAAAATACTAGACGTGTATAATGTAAAAATGGATATGGACAAATATAAAACTACATCTTCGTGGTATAAAGCTTTAAAAGTTGAGGGATATGAAATTCCTCTCGCTCTTTATCACATGTTAAACAAAATGATTGTCGAAAAAAATATAACTTTTCAGGATGCTTACAAAGAACTGACGAATCAAGGCAAGATTGAGATTGTAGGCAAAACGATCAAATTCTACTTAAATGAAAAAGAAAAAGCCGAAGAAACTTGAAATCGTTTACGAAAATATTTACGACTCTTTAAGTCCGGAAGAGAAAGCAAGGGCTGACTGGAACATCGAACAAGCATTCGATATGATATTTACTAAGGCCATTGAGAATATTAGCAAACAAAAACTTGACAAAAAACGGTAAGCAGTAGTAGAGTATTATTTGAATGTAAATTGAAAATTAAGAAAATAGTTTTTGCACAGTAAGGAAACCCCAGAACTGCAAAAGCACAACTAAAGGCGAATTTAGTTATCGCGAGTTAGGTGTGTTTTTGTATTTAAGGGTCGAGCCTACAAAACCACACCATCAAGTGTGGGTTTTTTGTTATTAACTAAAAAATAAGGAGTATCTATGAACAACACACACAAAATAGAATATGTATCAACTAAGGATTTGATCGCTAGCGATTACAATCCAAGAAAATGGAATGATAAACAACTTTCTGACCTGAAGGAAAGTATCAAGAAATTTGGATTCGTTGATCCAGCGATCGTCAACTCAAATCCAAATCGCAAGAATATAATAATTGGTGCGCACATGAGAGTTGTCGCAGCCAAAGAAATTGGAATTGAAAAAGTTCCTGTTGTCTATGTCGATATCGCAGACATCGAAAAAGAAAAAGAGCTCAACTTGCGATTAAATCGCAACACGGGAGAATTTGACTTCAAACTTCTCGCCGAATTTGACGAAAGATTTCTAGCTGATGTCGGATTTGATTCGGAAGAACTTGACGATATCTTTGATATCGAAACAGAGCCAGAACAATTCGACGTAAATCGTGAACTTGAAAAGCTCAAGATTTCAAAGATAGAAATTGAACCGGGAGATACATACATCCTCGGCAAAAACAGGTTGATGTGCGGAAACAGCATGGTAGAAGATGACATTATCAAGCTAATGAATGGCGAGAAAGCCGACATGTGTTTCACTGATGAGCCATATGTTCTCAATTACCTCCAGGGAAAGCGTCACGGCAAACCGACAGACGGGTTCGGAGCCAAGAAAAACAGAAAATATATTGGTACTGACGAGCTTCCGCCTGATTTCATTGAACTCTGGACGGCCAACGTTGCCAAGGTCCAAAATGAAAACTTCAATATCATTGCCTTTGAGAACTGGAAAAATGTCCGTGAGCTATGGGGAGCGATGGAAAAATTTTGGACTATCCGCAATATGATTATTTGGAAAATTCCAAATAGAAATCAAGGATATTCCGCTAAGCACAAATTCTTCTCTAAATATGACATCGCAGTAGTTGGTACAACGCCCGGTAAACAGTTGAATCTTGAACCCGAAGAAGAGCTGCTGCAAAATGAGTATCAGACGGCACTGTTTGCCACATCGGGCGATGCTCAGTGGGAAGGATATGAAAAAGGCAAGCAGTATTGTCCCACCGATGTGATTGAATCGAAAGCTGGCGATGAGAAAAGTACGGGGCAAGCGATTATTTTCGGCACAAAACCTGTTGAAATCCTCATTCCGTACATCAAGGTTCTCACCAAAAGAGATGACCTTATTATCGAACCCTTCGGCGGATCTGGAAGCACCTTGATTGCTGCGGAAACACTCAAGCGTCGCTGTTATGTAATGGAAAAGTGTCCGATCTATGCCGAGGTGATTAGAAATCGTTGGGAAAAATTCACCGGGCAAAAGTCAGAGCTGATCAAGAAGGCAAAATGAGTGATGTAGATTCGAAGATTCAGATCAGAACTGCGCAAAATCAAAAAACCCTAGTTGAGCAATTCAGCAAAACCCCAATTATCGAAGTCGCTTGCCAAAAAGTTGGTATCAGTCGAAATACATATTATCGCTGGCGAAAAGCAAGCAAAAAATTTGCTGCTTCAAGTGATAAAGCAATTGAGGAGGGTTGCCAATTCATAAATGATTTGGCAGAAAGCAAGCTCATTACAGCGATGAAAGATAATAATCTGACCGCTGTGATGTATTGGCTCAATCACCGCCACAACGCCTACAAGAATAAACTTGAGGTATCGGGTGGTCTAGAAATCAAAAAAGATGAGTTAACTAAGGAGCAGGAAGAGAGCATTATGAAAGCACTAGAACTGGCCACGCTCATTACTTCCAAAGGAGAGGAAAATGAAAAGAAAAAAGAAAAACCAAATAAGTAAAATCATCAAAAACCAAGCAACAAGGGCAGATCTAACCAAGAAAAGCCATGTATGGTTCTTTCACACCTACTTAAGTTCATTCGTTCAGTACAAAATTGCAGAATTTCACAAAGAAATGTTTGCGATTACTGAGCGAGATGATATAAGTCTCGCCGCTATATGTAGTTTTCGCGGATCAGCCAAATCAACGCTTATGACTCTAAGCTATCCAATCTGGGCCGTTGTTGGACGTCCACAAAAGAAGTTTGTGGTATTAATCTCGCAGACTGCCGAACAGGCCAAACTTCACTTCAAAAACTTAAAACGCGAGCTTGAAACAAACGACTTATTGAAGCGTGATCTTGGTCCCTTTCAAGAAACCGATGAGTGGAATAATTGTAGTTTAGTTATTCCCCGGTACAACGCCAAAATCATTGCCGTATCCAAGGATCAAAGTTTTCGCGGCATCAGACACGGCCGATATCGCCCGGACCTGATAGTAGCTGACGATGTTGAGAACACAGATTCGGTGAAAACACAGGAAGCCAGAGAGAGTACTTTCAACTGGTTAACGAGCGAAGTGTTCCCTCTCGGTGATAAGGGAACTAAAATCATAATAGTCGGTAATCTGCTTCACGAAGACAGCTTACTGAAGCGTCTTGAAAATCTTATTGTCCACGAGAAGCTCTCGGGAATATTCAGAAAATATCCGCTTCTTGATGAGTATGACAATATTGCCTGGCCTGGAAAGTACGAGGATTTGAAGGCAGTCGAAGATGAACGACTCCGAGTTGGAGACGAAAAAACATGGAATAAAGAATATCTGCTTCACATTATTGATGACAGAGAGCGTGTCATTACCGAAGACAAGATTCAATACTACGATAAACTGCCAGAAAACTTACGAAATCAATCCTATAGTTTCGCCACCGGAATTGACTTGGCAATTAGCGAAAAAGCGACAGCTGATTTTACCTCGCTTGTTTCGGCAAAAGTTGTTGGATCGGGCGATAACTTTGAAGTTTATATCTTGCCAAACCCCGTCAATGCACGCCTGAAATTTACTGAAATTCTGGAGCGTGCCGAGGATATCTGCAAAGTACACGATGGCAGATTCAGCAATAAGTTTTATGTTGAAGATACGATGCTTCAGGGCTATGTGACTCAACAGTTAAGGGAGCGCAACATCGATGCAGTTGGAGTCAAAATTAGAGGCAAAGATAAAAGAGAACGCCTCGAACTTGCTGCCAATAAGGTTTACCAGAGCAAAGTGTATTTTCCCCGAAATGGCTGCGAAGAACTGATCAAGCAACTCGTGGATTTCGGTAGAACAAGACATGATGACATGGCAGATGCATTTAGCATCTTAATTCTTGGACTAATTGAGAAAATGCCAAGTAATTGTGGCGTCCTGTTTGTTGAGACCAATGGCCTAATTAGTGGAACTTTAGGAAAAAGACGAGGCGAGGATTGGGGAGACAAAGACGATCGAGAGATGTTCAAGAGATTAAATCGCCATCCTTGGGGACCGGGCAAAAGCTCTTCGATTGAGTTCGGGTCAGATGGGCTGCCATATAGGAGATCTTGACTTTAACTCCTGTTCTTGCTTTGAATTGGTTATACTTCTTTTCTGATCTTCACTTCTGCGTGAGTTTCGGTTATTAAGTTGAAAATTAATTTTTCAAAGCGCTTATTCCTTAAGAGCTGGGGAGTCTCAAGCTTTTTGAATCTCTCCGGGATCGATAGATTGCAAAAAGCAGATATTTTTTCCTTTTGGAGCTGACTTATTTCGAACCTATTGAGAATGGGGACGCTTTTTGCTTCATCTTCTTGCATTTTTTCAATCAGAATTTCTTTAAATAATTCTGGCTTCTGATGAATATACCTCTTATTTCTAAACCCGACCGATGAAGATAATTTGATCAAGTCATCAGCATTTAAGTGAATATTCTGTAGGGCTCGCATGATCAGTGCTTCATTGGAAACCTCGCGAGACAAAAAGTCAGCCTTTTTGAATACATCCACCCTCTTTCTGTACAGGCTGGCAACGATAAGTGGTGTAATTACATAGTAGCGAAATTTATCATGATCATGATATTTAATTAATCTAAGTATTTCATCAACTGCTTTATCATAGTCACCGATCAATAGGTGCCTTTCGAGACCATAATAATATAAAAAGACATAGCTCAAATTTGTCTTCTTGGTAACGTCCTGAAGCCAACTAAGATACTGATATCTCTGCAGAGGATTTAGATGGACATAGCATGGATAATACATTGGCTTATCTTCTAAATCACTATTTGGTTTTATTGGAAGTCTTGTCCATATTAGGCTAGGTTCGGAAAAAATATTTCCTTCTTCAACCTCCCGTTCGGTTTCAAGACTACCCAGATTGAAAGTAATCCTTATTGATGGCCCTAGAGCTTGGGCTTTATCGGGAGAATCATCAGTTACAAAAACCAACGACCTAGTTGGCTCGGGTATAGAAAATCTCGAGCCAGCAATTATTTCGCTTTTAGTAACGCAAACAGCGTTTTGATTTGTTTTAGCAGGTTCGCTCGAAAATAAATTACTTAGCCAACTCATTATTTAACTTACTAATTGCATCCTTAATAACTAACGTTGCTTTACAGTCATCTTCGTTATAGAGCAGTATTCTCTCCAACATCTTAGGATCTTTCTTCTCTATATACTCATTAAACCACTGGATGGAGAGTGCGCCAGAAGGTGTTTCATCGCGCCATTCAAAGCCGAGGTAAACCGCAATCTCTTTGAGTGAATAACTTGGTACAGGCCAGTTTGTCTTTGATCGTACAACTTTGTACAAATCGATCACGTTAGGATTTGAAAAAAAATTCTCAATCTTTTCCGCTGATATCACATCCGGATAGAGCTTTTGCATTTTGGTATATGTTGTCTTTTCATGATGCGTGTAATAGTAAACCGTAAAATCATCTTGTGGTAGCGAGTCAATATACTTCCAAAAGTTGGCCCATGCCTCTTTTTCGGCCTCAGGACTAATTTCTTTAGCCGTAAAATCTAGAAAACGCTCTGCGCCGTTTCTTCTCTCATAGACACCGTGTAAATATACAAATTCCTGAGTCGGATCATCTTCAATGTCAAAAAAAAGTTCATAACTCACATCGGGAAAATCAATCGGTTCGTATAATACAGGAATCTTAGTTATTAAAGAGATTCTCGCTCTTTCAACAGCCTTCTTCAGGGTGTTGTCGGAAATGTTAAATAGAAAAGTTTTATTTCCTGCCTTTTTTTCTTGTTCTTTTTGTTGCATTATCGAAGCAATATCAATCGACATTAAATCATTTAAATTTTCGATATAGAGGTCTTCGTTTATTCTATCCCTACTAGCTCTTCCCATGTCAAAAATATTCGTCAGATCATTATTTTCTTTGCACCACCTCTTGCAACTTTGATACCAGGGGCACAACTTGCATTTACTCGAATAAGACGGCTTATTTTTTGTCTGGTCCAGCATAAGTAACCTAACATCAGTTTTTATCTTTTCGTAATTTTTCCACCAAGTCGTCTTATCTCTTAATCCTTTGGGCGCCGATAGATCATATTCAACCTGGTCGTGATGTATATCGATCACTTGACCTTTATCATGCTCTGCAAATCCAAGTTTCTTTAACAGTTCATTATACAAGCAGAGCTGAATTGCATAATGTAATCTTGGTTTACCCTCATCCCCAGCGCCATCATCACTTCCACCTTCAAAGGCTGAACCAGACTTAATGTCGATAGGAATGTATGATCCGTCAGACTGGCGTTTCAAGAGGTCGGGTATTCCAAGTAAATTTTCATGTTTTAATACCCCTTGATAAATCAATGGCACTTCATCCCTGAGAGCTTCGATGGTTTTTGAGATTCGCTCATCCAGGGTTCCCTTACTTAAATCAAGATATTCGCCAAAGGTCAACACAACCCTTTTTTCGTGTTGTATACCCTTCCGCCATAGCAACTCTACAAAAGGATTTGGCTCGATGATTTTCTCATTTTGTGGACCATAAACATCCCGCCATACTT
The DNA here is from genome assembly GCA_964580065.1 of uncultured Candidatus Saccharibacteria bacterium. Lineage (GTDB taxonomy): Bacteria > Patescibacteriota > UBA1384 > UBA1384 > DTJR01 > CAZIOI01. The sequence goes on along the minus strand of CAZOJE010000001.1, from coordinate 44,068 downwards.
TGTGTGGGCACTGAACATAGTCATAAAGAATGGAAGCTGTTATCTTTTTATCTTTTTTATTCATTTTCCTTTTTTGCTTCGATCTCTATAATCTCATTCTCGAGCTTATTCAGATGCTCTTTTAAATCGGTAGCAAGCTGAACAGCTCTCTTATATAACGGCAAATCTTTCTCTAAATCGAAATTTCCCGATTCAAATTTTTCCTTTATAGTATCTAATTCTTTCATTTTTTCTGCAAAAGTCTTTTCTTCTGGCATTTTATACCCCTTTCTTAATTACTTTAGCTTTAATAGACCCCTTTAAAAAGTAGGCGCATAAGTTAGATTCTATTTCTAACTGTTCGGAGTCTCGTACGATTTTTTGTTTTTCGTCTTTGACAACAGAATATCCCATTGCCATTATATTTTTAGGACTTACCGATTTAAGAAAAACAGCTGTTTGAGCGAGGTATTGTTTAGAAATATCTAATCTGTGAACAAATACTCTTGATATCGATACAACTGATTGAGAAATTTGTTGCTCAAAATTACTAAATTGTGATTTATAACGAAAAAGCGAAGAATTAATTTCGATAACGATAAGTTTTTTACTTTGAAGTTCGTTCTTGATGGAGTGGCTGATTAACAATAAATGGCTCTCTATTTGCTGGGAGGTTCCACCAATTTTGAATTTGATGATGCCCCTGATTTTATCTAACGATGTGTCTATAATCTTCTGTGTATGGACCTTGTTCTCGACAAGCAATTCAGCTGCATTGGACGGTGTCGAAGCTCTAACGTCAGCACACAAATCACACAAACTTACATCATGCTCGTGGCCAACCCCACAAATGACTGGGTAACGAGAACCCGCAACACATCGGGCTATCCTCTCATCATTAAATACCTGAAGATTTTCAAGACTACCGCCTCCTCGAATTAAAACTATAGCATCAAGCGATTCTTTAAAATTGTTAAAATAAGAAAAAGCTTCAATAATGCTGGGAACAGCATCTTTCCCTTCAACTTTGACGGGATGAAAATAAATAGTCAGGCCTCCCATCCTCGAATTTAATATCTTTTCGAAATCCTTGATTGCAGCACCATCCTTGGAGGTAATGAGTCCTAAGCGTTGTGGGTAACGAACAATATGCCTCTTTCTTTCTTGGGAAAACAATCCCTCTGTTTCGAGACGTTTTCTAAGCTTCTCGAAAGCTATCTTTAAAGCACCTTCGCCGTGTGGGTTCATTTCCTCGACCCATGCATAGAGAGTGCCTTTGAGCTGATTGAACTTTATTGAAATTTTTGCGCGGACCAACATGCCATCCTCAAAATCTCTCCAGTTTGTTAACTCAAAAATGTTTGTCATTGCGGAAACGGATGATTTTTTGTCTTTGAGCTTAAAATAGAAAAGCTTTCCACCGAACAGCCTCCAGTCGGAAATTTCTGCTTCAACCTCAAATTCCTCGAGATGATTAATATGGTCGGATATTAATTTATTGAGCTCAGATATTTGTAGGATTATTTTATTCATAATTATTTATTGTGATAAGAAATATTCCAGGGCAGAAGTAAGCTCCTCCTTAGAATCATCCGAAAACACAAAGTAGTCGCTTACACCAAGTCGCTCGGCCTCTTCCTTTATTTTTGCATCTGGTTTAGTTGTTACCATAACTACTTTCGCTCCAGTCAAACCTCTTTTTTTGATATTGCGGAGTACCTCAATTCCACTAACGTATGGGATATTTTGACTGAGGAAAATCAAATCGAAGTTGCCTTTCTCGGCCTTGTCTAAAGCTGAAATTCCATCTTGAGCGGTTGAAGTTGAAATTCTATTTTTTCTCAAAAAAGATTTACAACTAGCTAATATTTCCTCGTTTTTTTCAACAAGCAATACCCTACTTCTTATAAATTGAGCCTTTGTCTCTCTTTTCTTTTCAATACTCTCATCGTTTATTGCGAGTATTCTCTTAATTTTAAACGTTCTTTCTTCCTCTCTTAATAGGCAGACTGCCTTCAAATAATACTGGCCGTTCCATACCAGAATTTCTAAAGGTTTTATCCTTCTGCTAGTAGTAGTTCCGCTTGAATTGCAGTATCTTATTTTTATTTCCCAGCCCGCCTCTATATATCCTCGCAGTGCGTCAATAACGGGATCATTCTCTGGAAGCGCACTCGGCTTCGCTGGTTTAAATGAGTATTCAGTGTTGTAGTTAGGTTCACTGACTTTATAAGAATATCTAATATTTGGTTTACTCTTTTCCTTACCAGAGTTAGCAATTGCATATAAAATTATGCCGCCGATTACAAATATCCAGAACCACATATTTGTCCTTTATTCTGTGAGGCTTATTGTTTTTTCCAATACATCAAGAAATTTAGACCACGTCTTACTATCGAGCCTAAACCCCTTTTTGGTATAACCAGAATACCAACTGGTATTCAAATATTGTCTGACATCAATAGTAGAATCATCAATCATTCGTATCATAATTTTTTCTTTTTCATTTCCTCGCCAAGGGACCGTTTCTTCTCCAGAGTCCTTTATTACCTCTCTAGACTTTGTAACAAACTGGAAAATGTCTTTCTTACTTAAAACAATGTTTTTCTGTGTATATCCTGTATAGGAATCTGTTTCTATATATTCTGTAATTATTAAATCTTCGTCATCATTAAACGATGAAACCACAAGTTTCCTTTTACCACCTAATGGAAACTTAAATATATCTTTAAAACTATTCGCGTGCGGACGATCTTTCTTCTCGCTTAATTTTTCTTTTTGAGTTTTCTTTGTTTCAATCTTCATCTCAACGGGATGCAAAGCCTTTTCCGGTAGTTTAGTTGAGGTGTCGGAGAATATCTTCCCCTCTTTTACGTTTTGATCGGGTGCCTCTAAATCATCAACATCTATGTCGATTACTTCATCGCCACTTTCCTTATTCGGTTTGGTGGATTCATCTTCTTCGCTATTGAATATTGAAAGCTCGAAGTGTCTACTTATATCGTCTGTGATTGTTGCTCGATTAAAATTCCTATTTATCCAATCGGCATAATTAGTTCTATAAAAAACCCAGCCGGCGCTTTCTAGTATTGCCTGTCTTTCGAAATCGCTCTGAACATAAACGCCTTCATCTTCACTTTCAAAATGGGTTGGTCCGTCACATTCAATTGCCAACTGTTTTCCATTATCTACATTTGTTAGAACGAAATCGATTTTAAATCCACAGCTTTCAACTTGATTTTGGATAATATAACCTTTTGTGAAATTGGCTCGTAAAATCTCTTGATAGAAATCTTCTTCATATTTAGAGTCGAATGGCTTCAGCTCAGTTTCAAAAAAATCTACCTCGCCATTTTTTTGAACATGTTCAAGATATCTTTTAATCCAGATTCCATCCGACCATTTTTCTACCGGTAAACTTGTGACGATATGAACTTGCTGCCTTGCTCGTGAAAAGGCAACATTTACTCGACCTTCGTTTAATCCTTTATTTATTTCTCCGCCTTCACCAGTTAGGGGAATATACATTCTTTTTTGACCTGGGTCGCAAATTACCATTGAGTAAATAATTATATCTTTCTCGTCTCCCTGGATTCCTTCAATAATAGAAACTTTAATTTTTTCATCTTTTATCATATCTCTCAAAAGAGCTGCCTGATTAGCAAAGAAGGATAGAACCCCTATGGACTTATTTTTTGTCTTAGGATCTGTTTTGAGCTCTTCTACTAATTTGCAAATATATTTGGCTTCTGCAATATTCGACTTGCTGGAAATGTCTAATTCCTTGCTTGGTTTTATGATGTGATTAACTAAAACTCTATTCGTATCTTTATAGGTCAGATAATTAGTGTTTATTACCTTTAATTTTTTACCTTTTGGCGCATAGAAATTATCGTTTGAAAATCCGATAAGCTCTTTAGGCGACCTATAGTGATAAGTTAATGGCTTCATCATAAAGCCTCTCTTGTAACCGATATCAATAATTGACTGAACTGAATCTCCAATAGCCTTTATCTGCAAGAAGTCGGGAATATCAAATTTTTTAGCCAGCATTTCCAAAGACTTATTAGTTTTAAACCTTACTGAGTCGTCCCTCATCTGCTCACTATCACCAACCAAAATTGCTCTCTCTGCTCTGAACATTGCAGGCATTGCATATGCGATATTGCATTGTGAGGCCTCATCGAGAATTACATAATCGAATAAGTTTTTTTCTAGTGGTATGAGCCTGCTTACATCTTCCAAGTCCATGATCCAGATAGGAACCGCTTCTCTCATAACATAAAAATTGATCGGCTCGTTTTTAAACTTGTCGAATGTCTTATATGCTTTCTTGCTCTTTTGTAAGCTCTTAGCGATTCTTGCCAAGATTCCTTTGATCGTCGCATTTTTAGTGATCTCCCTAAGATTATTGATTATTATATTTTGAAGATAATTCGCAATATACTTTCCTTCCGCATCCTGTATTTTATGCAAATATTTATTTAGCTCATTCGGATTACTAAGTTTAATTTCTTCGATCTCTGAGTGAACTTGCGAGTATCTTCGTATATTTTCCAATCCATGCTGATCGGAGCTAACAATTTTTTTAAGTTTATTAAAACTTTTCTGGTTGAGACCAATCCGTTCTAGTCGCCCATTAAAGTCGACATGATCCAACTCATTCTTTATTGTATTTTCACAAAAGCTGAAATAATCCTTTAACCCATTTAGTTCTTTTATCTTCTCTGCTCTTGAGGTGGATTTATCTATTATCTCTTGAAAAAAACTGTAAACTTCTTTCGGCAAGGTATTTGTATATTTTTTCAAATGGTTCTTGATAAGTTGTTTTTTTAAATTTTGAATCAATCCATCCCTTTCAAATGCATTCTGCGGTATATCGTTTATTACTCCGTTGATTGCTAAAGAGTAATGACTATTGTTCGTATCAATATTTGCGAACAATTTATTTAACCTTATTACATACTTGGAATTTTCCGAATAATATTTATCTAGTTGTCTCTTTAGCTCATCAATAGTTTGATCTAATTCCAAAAGTTGTAATATTTCATCATCATCCGAGCTATTAAACTTATGAAAATCAAGTGCTACAATGTTATATTTTTCTAATGCTTCTTTTTCTTGATAGGTACTGTAAATTTTCCTTTCAATTTCTATGGTTTCGTTTATTTTATCTTCAACTTCAAATTTTATAGATCTTGGATCTTCTTCTGTCTGATCAGTAGCATCATAGGCTAATGAGTTGAGATATAAATGAATTGATTGTAATGAAATTGAAGCACCGTCCCTTTCTTCTTCACTATTATAGAGACTGGAATATCTATTTGGTATATAACCATAAAGATATTGAACATCTAGTTTTTTTAAGTAATCCTTCACAACCTTAATTGCTTGAGCTTTTTGGCTAAGGAACAACACTCTTTTGCCATTTGCAGCAAAATGACACAACAGATTTGCAATCGTTTGAGATTTACCTGTGCCTGGAGGTCCCTCTACAATACAAGCCTTATTTTTAATTGCAGATAGAACGCCAACCTGATCTTTATTGTATGGAAATGGAAAAAATAATTCGCCGTCTCGTTCATTAACTGGCTCATCTATTGATAGTTGATCATCCGTATTCCAGCTGCTCAGTGAAGTATCTTCAAATTCCGTTTCTTCAAGTTGTAGCAAAGAATTAAAATCTTGCTCTAGGAAATAATTCGATTTGCCTGAAAGAGAAACTAGAAAGAAATCAGGATCGAATGACTTTTCGTCAAAAATTGCTTCTGAAAGCTTAAGTTTGGCTTTCAACTCAGCCCATATGTTATCGATAGTTCTTTTTTGTATCGGAAGTCTGAGGGCTCCTTCTATCTCTTGTTTGTTTATAAAATCAGCAAATTCATAAAATTTTTCTTCGCCAAGGACATCGAATAAGAAACCGATATTTGGAATAATATTCACATCCTTCAATTTTATCGAAAACTTCCTGTCGACTATAACTTCAATTGGTAAAGAGAATAATGGATAAATATCGGATTTTTTCTTCTTGGGCTTATTCTCCTCCGTATCATCTTCAGAGAATTCATCTACTTCCGGTTCGGGCACTTCTACCTTAAAATATCCGAAATTGAGATTAACCTGCTTTGTGTACTCACTTATATTAAAACGATTCTTAATCTGCTCGAGCTGTTGCGCGAGTTCTTTTTGCTGTGCATATTCTTCTTTTGCTTCTTCAGGAACGTTTTTAGGGTCATTCTCGTAAAACTCTGTCAGATTTATTTCAAATTCATCTTCCTCATCGCTGTCTTGATATAGAATATCGGTACTTAGATATTTTTCTTCGATAGGGTCAGAATTTATTCTGAATCTATTGAACGAGGGATTAACAAGCTTTATATAACCTTGGCAATACCTAATGAGATTCATAATCTCGATATTACTTTTTATATCTTTTAGCTCTTCTTTCATTTGATTATAAATAAGTTGATATTATTTATATAATAGTATCACCAAGGTAACAGGTATGGAAGAGGTTTCTGACTCGGTTACTTTAGGCCGACTTGGAATCTGTCGCTAGATCCATCTTTATCGATCCAAAGTGAGTAATTACTGGCATCGTTTGGAATCTCATAAACGAGAACGCCCGATTCGGCAATGCTTGGTGATAGTTCACGCACATCTAGATAGTTGTCGACTGTGCCAATTGAGTCGTCGTATGTTTTATACTTTCTATTCTGATTATCAACCAGTTGAAGTGTGTTATTCGGAGAAAAGTTAAATTCACTATCAGTTGAGTTTGTAACAGATAAATCTACTACGACAAATTTTGCATTATCTTTAGCCGACTTCGCATCACCATATTTGCTTGATATGGAATTCTTTTCCTCGGATTTATTAACAGTTAGTTTCATCTTAACAATATCGATTTCTTCCCCGAGCTTTTTTTCTACCAGTTTCTTGTCTTTATTGAGATCGGGAGATTCGCCTAACGAGCCGATGCTGTTAAATGCACTCTTAATTCTATTTACGCGATAAGCATCTCCTGAATAAAATCCGATCAGAAAGATTACTACCGCTGCCCCTACAGCTATTAGAAGCTGTTTTTTCGAAAACGTTTGCTTTGCCATATTTCCCCCAATCTTAATTACTATTTATAAAACTTTTGATTTTAATTCTCGAGCTGATTCCTCTATGAGACCAATAAATTTATTCTGCTGTTCTACGGTAAATTCATTGAACGCATTAGTTGTTTTACGTTTTGCGTCGTATCCAGGCATAGTTCGATAGAAACTAACATATTCATCAATAAATGGTTTGAGCTTGGGAATGTTTTCATAGGGCCATTCGCAATAACCAAACTGAAGCTCCTCGCTGTCTTGTTCATTTGAAGGAGCCTTAAAAAATAAGAATGAAAATTTTGTGGAATAACCAGGTACGGCAAAATCCTTCGGATACTTAGCCATCAGCGAGAATCCATTCTTGCGCCAAACAATATCTACATCATCCCTTGCCTCAAATTTTCCAAGGAGTGCTTCGGCAATTCTCTTGCCATTTTGTGATAATAATTTTATAAAGTCCTCTTTGGCAATCGGTGTTCGATCATAGCTGTCGTTAGACTTGGATTTCTCAGAGTAGGTAATATTTTTTCGTGGAGGGTTGGCTAGACTGGGTATCAAAAAATGCTCTTGTTCATCACCAACCAATTGCATCTCTACCACATAGAAGTCGATTTCTTGCCCAGTTCGATCATTCAGGTAGTTAGCGATATCTTTAAGCTCTTGATTGGCCTGATCGACAACAATCAGAAGAGTAAAACTGCCGAGACGAAGCCGCTTTTCCAGGCCTTCTTTGAATTCAGATTCTGAGAAATTCTCCTCTCCTATCTTCTCTTTCATATATTCACACAACGAACCTTGAAAATTGACCTTACGCTGGAGTAGGAATTTTCTAAAACAATTACCTTCAATCTCTTCATAAGATTTATTCCAAAGATAGGCGGCATAACCGAGGATTTGACCGACGACTGTCCTCTTTACTTCGGGGTTTTTCTCGAGCTTTGTTTCAATCAAAGCAATGTGGCCTTGAGGACTGACCGCCAAAACATCCAGCGCACCATTTTGAAGGATTACTTCCTTTCCTATTGTGACGAATTTGGAATCATACCCTATTTCATCAAGCGGAAGAGTGTTAACATCGTTTGTTAAGAGATCTTGAAGTTGAGCTTCATCGTTATAGTATCGCTTTTCAACCGGAACCCATTTCTTATCCGGATTTAAATGTAATATTTTCATTTTCTTGCCTCGATTAACCGGAAGCGGATACAAAAAGCCCGCCGCCAGCGATAGCTTTTTACGGCTACCTGCAATCCTTTCGGATCACAACCTTCGCAGATGCTCTGACGACGAGCTCATTATCTGCGAAGGATTTTATGCCATGCCTTAGAAAATTTCTAAGGTTTAGGCAATGTATTCAAAATGTACAATTAACAACCTTAATGTTAGCAGATTTACTCCTGTTGTAAAGTCATTTAATGAGCTTGACATGCCCAGCCCTTGCGGTACCTTCCCTCCTACCATGGAAGCAATACTGCCAGGAAATAAGAAGATCAAGTTCTGCCTTTATGCTCGTAAATCAACCGAAAGAGACGAATTACAGGCTCTTTCCATCGATTCTCAGCTCAAAGAGATGTTAGCGGTCGCCGATCGGGATGGCTTGGAGGTTGCTGATATCAGAAAAGAAAGTCATTCAGCTAAAAACTCGGCCGAACGGCCAGTATTCATGTCTATAATCAAAGATATTCGGGCTGACAAGATTCAAGGTATTCTGACCTGGGCACCAGATAGATTAAGCAGAAACGCTGGTGATTTGGGAACCTTGGTAGATCTGATGGACCAAAATTATCTTGTTGAGATAAGAACTTACAATCAAATATTCACTAATTCACCGAATGACAAGTTCTTATTGATGATTTTAGGAAGCCAAGCGAAGCTCGAAAATGACAACAAGGTTATTAATGTAAAACGAGGCCTTAAGGCCAAATGTGAAATGGGATTCAGACCCTGTGCTCCACCGCTAGGATATGTGAATGAAATTGGCGGTAAAAAGGGATACAAAAAAATATTCTTAGATCCTGAACGTGCACCAGTAATTCATGAGATTTTTGAGCGATCCTTAAATGGTGAAAGTGGCCGGACAATATTAAACTGGCTTAATTCAATCAATTTTAGAACCAGGCAAGGAAAACCAGTGGTATTAAGTTCAATTTATGCAATTTTGAATAATCATTACTACTACGGTTCATTTGAATACCCGAGAGGTGCTGGAATTTGGTATCAAGCCGGACATGAATCAATCATTACAAAAGAGCTATTTGATAAAGTTCAGGAAAGATTAGTGGTAGCTCCAAGAGCCAAGCCAGGAACTAAAGAGTTTGACTTTACCAAGCTCATTTTCTGCGGAGTTTGCGGATCAGGTGTTACAGCTGAAGAAAAGTTCAAAAGGCAAGATAATGGCGTAATCAGAAGATATGTCTACTATCACTGCACTGGTGGCAAAGACCGAAATTGTAAACAGCCGTATGTAAGAGAAGAAGAGATTACAGAACAAATTTGTAAAATTATTGATGATATCAATGTCGATACGCTTAATACTCAAAAGCATTTACAGTCGGAGATAAATAGATACGAGAGATTTATGTCGAAAATCCTAAAACAAAAAATCAGCAAGGATTTAGATAACAAAGTAGATCTTAGAGACTACTCAAAGTTTGTGCTTCGCGAGGGAGCAAGAGAGGAAAAACGAGAACTCCTGAGCTGCCTTAAGATCAAAATGAGCTTGAGAAATAAGGAACTGTCGGTAATCAATTAACAGACCGAATCTTCAGAAGAAATCGAACTCTTGTTAAGAGTGGTGTACTTTTGTTAAGTTAATCTTATGGAACGAGGATTTAAAGAACAATACGAACGAATGTTACGCTCATACGAAAAGTGCATTGCTCATTCGCAATGGGGAGATGAGCCTAAGCTCCCATATTATGGTTTTGAAAAAGATATTCAAATAGTAGAGGATGATTTTATTCATTTTTTTCAAGATTGCCTTAGTTTGAGAGATTGGATAACCAAAGATCCGAGCGTTCCCAAAAGAAAACGAAACATTGTAAATAAGTATTACCAAGTAGACCCTGAACTCAGATGGGCAAGAGACCTGGCAAATGCAACTAAGCATCTCAAGCTGGATCCCAAGCGAGCATCGGTCAGTGAGGATATGGATATCGAACGAGTTGGCATTGGTTACACAATAGGTTCTGCACCTATCGGTGTGCCGCCATATAGCCGACTTTATGTTGGGATAAGATCGCCTCTACCATCTCTTGGAATTTCACGACTTGTCGGAGAAAATAATGGTTTGGCAATTGAAGCCGAGGAACTCGCAATGCGATGCAAGGCATCAATCGATAAGCTATTAAGGACTAATAAGCTACTTTGAGATTTGATCAAATAAAAAATGGCTTTTGAGCCATTTTTTATTTTTGTCGTTAACCTGTCGATTTTTGGCGATGACGGCATTCCGGTCGCCAAGAACCAAATTGTCTGGTACCCCTGGCAGGACTCGAACCCACAACCTCCTGGTCCGAAGCCAGGCGCTCTATCCAGTTGAGCTACAGGGGCGTGAAATCTATTTGTAAAGAGCGTGCAAAGCGTGATGAGTGTTCTGAAATGCTAAATCATTCCACGGAATATCGTCTTTAGCGAACCATTTATACTCGGAATTCTCATGATCTAGTTTAATATCATCAGATAAAATTTTCGCCTCGTAAAAAACATTAAAAGTATACACCACGTCTTCGTTTTTACCATAGTGGTCTATAAAAATTGTCAGAATCGGCCCTAGCTCGATTTCCGAGGAAAGCTCTTCGCGCATTTCTCGCCTTAATCCTTCAATCGGATCTTCGCCGTTTTCTAAAAAACCACCCGGGATGTCCCATTTCCCCAAAGAAGGCGAAATGGCGCGTTTTAAAAGTAAAACTTCTTGCTTTTCGTTAAGAAAAAGGCCTGATGCCGTTGGTTTGGAATTTTGAAAAAATTCAAAACCACATTTTTGGCAAACGAGACAGGATGAACTTTTAGTTTTTAATTCTCCAGCGCAAACTGGACAGTATTTGTAAATCATATATTGATGGGGCGACCGGAGGGAGTTGAACCCTCGACACCAGTGCCACAAACTGGAGTTTTACCGTTAAACTACGGCCGCCATAAAATTATCAGTGATCCAAATATATCGTTTTTAAGCGATTTCTTCCTACTAACATGACAAATTTTACCATATTTGGTTCTTAACAGCAATAATTAGCATCAAGGGTCTTGACGAAATTGCAGATTTGTTTTATTATACTGACTAGTCGGTACATAAAATGACAGCAGCCACATTCCATTCTAAAAAACAAATAAAGAAGCTTGTTTCGAGCCGGCTTATTCGTGTTGCCCTTACCGTTGTTACACTTATTCCCCTTCTTTATGGTGTTTTGTATCTTTGGGCTTTCTGGGACCCATCAAGCCGTGTGAACAACATTCCCGTTGCTATAGTCAACGAGGACATTGGCACATCAAAAGATAGCCAAAAAATAAACCTTGGAAACGACCTTGTAAACGAACTCGAAGACAACGACGCATTAAAGTTTTGTTCTACTAACGAAAATGAAGCCAAGAAAGGTTTGGAAAACTATAATTATTACGCTGAAATCAAAATTCCAGCGGATTTTTCACAAAAAACAATTTCGGTTGGGACTAACAATCCCAAAAAAGCTAATTTGATTTTTATCGCTAGAGAGTCCAACAGCATGATAGGCGCCCAGTTGATCAACCGGGTCGCTAGCGAAATTTCTCACACTTTAAGTACAAAAATATCAAAAAATTATTTCGAAAATATTTTTGTCCAAACCGCTTCGATATCGGACAAAATGAATGAAGCTTCAGATGCCTCTAGCCAAATCGCCGAAGGCGCAAATAAAATCGCTCAAGCAAATCAATCGCTCGCAGACGGAACGGTCGGTTTACATTCCGGGACAGTTATTTTGTCAGACGCAATTAACCAAATATTAAACGGTTCAGGCACGGTTACGACTAAATTAAGCGACCTCGCCGCTGGTTCTCAAAAATTAGACAATGGCCTTTCGCAGGTTTCTTCTTCGTTATCAAATCTTACCGACGGTACCCAAAAATTAAGTACTGCGTCCGATGAGACCAAAAACGGTGTCGATCAATTAATTAAAAACACTAATGCAACCATAACCACATTGCAAACAATAAATACTTTATTAGATAGTCCCGATACTATAAACATATCCTACGGCATTACTAACAAACAAGTTGCCCAACTAATGCTTTCAACGATCGTTAATCAAGCCCAATCTGCCAGCAATTTACAAAATATCGCCGCTTTGCAATCTGGAATGTCACAGCTCAAAAGCGGACTGTCAGATCTTTCAGACAAGACCGAGATGCTTGATTTGTCATATAAAAATCAAATTCTGCCGGCTAGCACGCAAATAAAATCCGGCACCTCACAATTAGTCGATGCTTCCGGCCAAATTAGTACAGCGTTATCAAAGGCCGATAATGGCGCTAGCAAGCTTGATTCAGGATTAAGCTCTGTAATTTCTGGCCAACGAACAGTTGGCCAAGCTACGAATCAGTTGCAAAACGGCGCTGCTTCACTTTCGAGCAAATTATCAGACGGCGCAAAAGAGATAAAAAATAACGCTAACAGTCAAAACAGCGAGCAGAACCTGTCTGTTTTGTCAGATCCCATTAATTTAAAAGACGCTTCCGTCGATAGGGTTGAAAATTATGGCACCGGTTTCGCCCCATATTTTATTCCTCTTTCGCTTTGGGTTGGGGCTCTTGTCTTGTTTTTAATCATTAGAGTTGACGGTAAAGATCAAGAAGAAGCAGAAATCCCCTCTTCGATCCTAGCGCTTTCCAAATATCTAACCTTAATAAAATTTGGCGCCCTTCAGGCAATCATTTTAGATCTCGTTCTGATTTTTGCTCTTGGCTTACGACCGCTTAATTACATTCTTTTCTTCTTTTTCACAATTCTCATATCTTGGTGCTTCTTAGCAATTTTGCAGTTTTTAATCAGTGCTTTGCAAGATGGCGGTAAATTTTTAGGCATTTTACTTTTAATGCTTCAGTTGACTTCGGCTTCGGGCACATACCCAATCGAAACATCCCCGAAATTTTTTAGCAAAATTAGCCCGTATCTGCCAATGACTTATGCCGTTAAAGGTTTGCGAGAAATAATCTCTGGCGGCAATATGGCTAATATTAAATCGGAGTTTATCATTATCGTTGTGATTGCTGTTGCATTTCTTATGACATTAGTCTTATCTTTTGATAAGATAAGAAAAAGCAAAATTAATCTAGCAGTCTAATGGAAACAAAAGATAGGATATTTAAAGCCGCGGCAAAAATATTCGCTCAAAAGGGTTTTGACAACGCGTCTGTTGATGAAATAGTTTTAGAAGCTAAAACAGCAAAAGGAACTTTTTATTATCATTTTAAAAGTAAGAAAGAGCTACTCTTTGCCCTCATAGATCAAGGAATTGACGATATTTTCTTGTTAATCCAAGATGGCACTAAAAATCTTCAAAATGCGTCTGAAAAAATGGAAAAAATAATCGAGATTGAGTTAGATTATTTAGTGGAATATAGGGATATTTGCCGCGTTATTTTCGCCGAACTTTGGCGTATTGAAAGTTATTGGAAAAGAAGCGTTGATAAAATTCACGGTAAATATACCAAAATCATTTCGCAGATAATTAAAGAAGGAATCAAGCAAAAAGAGTTTAAACAAAATATTGATCCTAAAATCACAACCACCGTTTTCTTTTCATTTGTTTTTGCCACCGGTTTGCGCTGGATTATCTTTAGCCCTAAAACCCCAAAAACAAAAATTATCGCAACTGTAAGTACAATTTTTCTCGACGGATTAAAAATAAAATAAACATTTTGCATCACCGGCAAAAAGTTCTTAAATAGCTTTTATATGGCGAATGAAAAAATATCAAGATTGAACTTGACAACCTCGGCTTAGACCCTGACAATGCTGTCGTTATCGGCTCGGGTATTTTAAATGCACTCAATCTTCGCGAAAGCGGAGACATTGACGTTATCGTCACAAAAGAAAAATACTAAGAGCTTCTCGACAGCGGTCGTTTTACAAAAGAGCAAAATCACGGGTGCGAGGTTTTAGCCGATGGTTTTTTGGAAATCAGAACAAAGTGGATAGTTGCTGGAAAAATTTGGGAATTTGCTGATTTGCTCAATCATTCAACAATAATAGACGGTATCCGTTATAATTCAATAAAGTTTTTGCTTGAAGTAAAACGCCGCTGGATTGCAGATGGCGAAGGCCGCCAGAAAGACATTAATGATGCAAACCTAATGGAACAATATCTTTCTAAATTGGGAAATAATTGAGGTGAGAATTTTGGCAAAAGCAAACGGGACAGGTCGCATCGACCTGTCCCGTAAGTGTTACCCGGTGCCCCCGCTCATCAGCACGCCCGTCCGAGCTCTTTTGCGTCAGCTCGGACCCCCTCTACCGCCTGCGCCCAAACTTCGGGCGCGACGCGTGAAAGCACCGGCTCAAGAAGCCATTGAGCCGGCTCCAGGCCAAAAACAATTCCGTCGCGGATCGACTCCCAGAGATAAGTCTCTGGGTCGAGCAGCACGCCCAAAAGGCCGTGCTGCTCGACGGCGGCAACCGCTCGGCGGAGCCGCTTCCGCGGCTGTGCCAGCAGGATGTCGAATTCGACAACCTGCGGCACGTCATTGAACTTCAGCTTCAAGTTGAAGGTCGCGCCTTTGCGACACCGGACGCGATCCTCGACTAAAAAAAACGACAAGCCATACTCCCCCTCCAGCCGCCGGTTGGCGCCCTGGAGGTATTCACTTCTACGGCTTTCGTAGAAACCAGACATCCCACTCACCTCCTGGTGATTCCACTTTTGTTAAAGTGGCGAATCGGTTGGGACCCCCGATTCCTTTTGAGGTAGTGCCTGTGCAACCCGAAATCTCGGGAAGACACTGCCGCTCGCTCTAGCGAGACGGCCGCCGCTTCGACACTAAAGTGCCAGAAGCAGCTTAGTAAAATATCATAAATGGATAGCTTACTAAGCTGCTTCTAACTACTCATTTTCAATGTTCTCACACAACATATTTAATGTCGCTTTCAACACAGCTAATAATTATAGCGTATTATGATAAAAAAATCAACCCATAGGGCTGATTTTATGTTTTGTTAATTTTTATAAAATTTCTGGCCAAACTTTTTTATGAATTGCTGCAATATTATTTCAAAACCTCATAATGAAGTTGTATTTCATTATCGCTTATTTGTCTTTGCCCGAGCAATTTTAGGTTACGCTCAAAGTTTTTATCTTTGAAAAGTGGGATGCCTTGACCTAAAACTATCGGTTCAATATCAATAAAAATTTCGTCAATCAAATTTTCTTCAACGAAAGAAGCGTTAAGAGTTCCGCCGCCCGCAACGACCACCTGCTCAAAATCGCTCAAAAGTTTCAACGCTTCTTTGGGCGAATGAGCGACTAAATGATTTTCTGCTAAAGTTTGAAAATCATCATAAGCGACGACGACAAGTTTTACATCTTTAAATTCTGAAAATTCCGGCTGTTTAGTAAGTATGTTGTATGTGCGATGACCGACAATGAGATTTCCAGCAGTTCGCACGGCTAAACTATAGCTATCCCATTCTTCGTTTGAAATCCAGCTTGTGTCATCATCGCTCTTGGCAATAATTCCGTTCAAACTTATTGCCATGTATAAAATAACTTTTTGTTTCATAAATTTATTCTAACAACTCGTCGACAGACACTTCAAGCACTTCATTGCTTTCCACTCCTCGTTTGGAGTCATTTTAAGGAGTGCGCCGCAGTTTCGAGTTCCACCCTCGAAACCCCCGCCTCCCTCATCGCCTAATCGGCGATTCAGTCCGGCATTCGAATCCTGTAGCTCCCAAACAATTTTCAACACACCCTTACGGGTGAATTGAAAATTCTGGTACGCCCGACAGGATTCGAACCTGTGACCTGCTGCTTAGAAGGCAGCCGCTCTATCCAGCTGAGCTACGGGCGCATGAAATAGTTGTTAGTAGTTAGTAGGTTAGTGGTTAGGGCTACTCGGATGTACTCAATTTTTTTATTAATGAACTTAACATTTTGCAAATTTCCTCAACCTCACCTGCCCACTCATTTTTCTTGAGCAAATTAAGATTATCACATATCTCCAAAATTGGAATTATCTCAAAAGCAGATGCTTGCGCCGTTCGATAGAATTGTATTTTTTCTCTTTTGCCATACCTTCCAGATCCTTCGGCTATATTGAGAGTTACCGAAATGGCGGCACCTATCAACTGATCTTGTATGCGTCGATATTTCAATGGAAAGCCACCAGCAACTCTCGACAAATTCGTTGCTAGTATAAGCGATCGTTGGTATACGGTTAATTTCTCAAAATTGAACATTTTACCTAGACGCAAAACAGTCTTTTGGCTAGCTTGCCCCAACAACTACCCGCCAACCTTCTAACTTACTATCCTTTCTGTTCTCTTTTTCCCTAACCACTACCCACTAACTACTAGCCTACTAACTTACTATTCTTTCTGTTTTCTTCTTCCCTACCCGCTAACAACTAACCTACTAACCTACTATTTTTGGAGCGGGTAAGCGGAATCGGACCGCCATCTTCAGCTTGGAAGGCTGACATAATAACCATTATACGATACCCGCCTATCAAAACCATTGTGAACTAAGTTTTCTATCAAATAACGGCTGCTTTTTTAGCAGCTAAATTAGACCTTTTTATCATAGCAAAAAAATCAAAAAATAACAGATAGAAAGATAGAATAGTGCTTTGATTTCATCCGCAACCAGTTGTGCGGCTTATTCATAAAACTAAAAAATGTTCGTGTTGATTTTTGTACGCTTTCAATCGATTTTTCTAATTCGCTAATTCGTTCCTGATTAATATCCCCTCCTAAAAAAAGTCACAAAAAAAACGCAAGCAAACAATTTTGCTTACAAACAAATTATAAAATAATTGTTAGATTTTGTAAAACCTTGCCTCTTAAAAACAAAAGCCCCCGCGCATATAACGTCATGCGTGGGGGCCGGACGGCTCCTCGCCCGATGGCTTTCTCTAGGCCAAAGGGACGACTACTTGCGAAAGGCGAGAACGCGGCAGTCCTGAACCCAGCGAACGCCGCGCGGAACGAGGCCCAACTCACGCCGGCTACGGCAGCCGGCGAGGCAGGTGACGTAGACGAGGCTGCGCGAGTCCAGCACATCCTGACCGAGGGCGAGGATGGAGCACTTGAACTGCTTTTCGGGGTATGTCGTCCCGAAGACGAGAAGTTCGAGCACATCGGCGGCAAAACTTCACGTATCTTCGATTTTCGAACAATAAAAGCGATCAATCCACCAGGTTTGTAGGTCTGTGTTGATTAGATGCTGAAACAAGTTCGCCATGACAAAATGACAACCGGCTGTGTCATCCCGAACTGAAGTGCAATCTGTCATTTCGAACTCGTTTCGGGATCTCGTTCCCAATCTTTTGATAAATCTCTAAATGTAGGATTAATGCTTTTGATTAAATTCAGCTTCTAGTCCCTATGCCAGTTTTTTAACTGCTTTTCCCTCGAAATTGCACTCAGCACATCTTCGCACTGCTCGGAATATACAAGTTTTTTGAGTTTATATCTCTTACTAAAACCATCTATCAGTTCATTCTTATGCTCGTACATCCTCCGCTGCAAATTATTGGTCACACCAATGTATAAAGTGGTGTTGGTCTGATTGGTCAAAATGTAAATGAAATATGTTTTCATTATCATAATTTTTTAGATACTGAAGTGTTGTGAGATGCTGAAATAAGTTCAGTATGGCATCATTTCAGCCAAAGAAAGGCATCCCCATTAAATGGGGTTTACCTCACGGAGTTACCTGACACAACGTAACTGATACACAGTCGTCTTATCGGTGCTGAGCGTGAGGCCAGTATTCAAGGTCACGTACCAAGCGAGCGTGCTATATGTCTCCGTAGCTGACCAAAAGAAGTTGGCAGACTGAGTCAGATTCCATGTCGAACCATCAATGTAGGCCTGCATTAACTCCTTCTGCATTGGTAAGCGCCAACCATCTCCGCGTTCGCTACAAAGCTGTGAAGCTGTTTTATTGCCAACCGCCACGTTAGCAGCAGCCGAAGCGTCCCAGCTCCAAGTGGAGTTAGTGCTTGGGCTGAAAGCCACAGTGCCGGCGTTATTTACCAGCAAGTTACTCCAGATTAAACCGGTGACAGGATCTTTTTTTTCTGAACCGGTAACACTTGTTTCGCTTTCCCATGTTTGAGAGCAGTTATTTTGAGCAGTAGCTAAAGCATGCGAGTCGTGATAGGCCTGTGTTGGGCAAGGGCCGACCACTAGTTTGGTTCCAGTGGCTTTGGTTCGGGAATCTTTGTAAAAAGTTTTGCCCGACACAACGTCGGTGACGGCTGCATCGCCAGACGGCACCCATTCAGCGGCCGATCTGATTCGGTTCCAGTAAGCACCCCAGTCGCCCCAAGCGCCGGCTGCAACCGAACCGTGTGAAAGCGCCACAATCGAGTCGTAAGTGGCTTTGAAATAACTTGTAACACCAGACTCGGGTGAAGAACCCGACTGTTCAGCCAAGACATAACTGGAGCCAACCAAAACTCCGGTTGCTAAAACTATTGCACTGACAAGGATAGTAATTAGTTTTTTCATACGAACTCCTTTTTTAATTTTCAATATAAATTTTTTTCTCATCAATAAAAAAACCAAAACAATTCCGGCTAAAACAGCCATAATCACTGCCCAAATCCAGGGCTTGATATTGGGTTCAAGCTCAATATTTTTGTTGAGAACCTGATTTTCCACTTTAAAATTATCGCTTTTCTTGTCTCGGTAGCCACTTTTTTTGACCTCTAAATAGTATTCACCGTTGGGCACAAAAAATGAGTATTCCCCCGACTGGTCGGAAATAACCGGATTATTTTGCTTAAATTCCTTGGCATCCCATTTTTGGAACTCACCGTTTTCAAGCTTATAAAGAGTAACTTCCGCGCCTTCAATTCTCATTTCTTGCTTTCTGCCTAAACCGAAATAAGAAGAGCTTTTAGTAAAAATATAACCTTGAGGGTCGACGAGGATAGTTTTTTTAATTTCCTGAATTGTGTCGTCTTTGTAAGCTATTAGGATACGCAGTTCGCATTCGCCTTTTTGGGGTACGGAAATGACTGCCTGATATTTGTTTTTGTCAGCCAAAAAATTCATCGGATAAGAAGAATCGGCAGTAGTGATGGTGATAGCATTGACTTCCTTGGCAAAAATATCAGCTGGAATCCCAATTAAAAGCTCGGAGTTTTTTACCAGCTCAAAATCTTTTTCGCCATTTATTTTGACCTCAAGATTTCCATTTTCTAAAACAAAATAAAATTTGAAGTCAGGCAACTCAATTATTTCTTTTTTAGTCATGGCAACAGGAGCCGGATCGGTGAAAATTGTGCTAGTCGCTGATGAGGAAGTTAGACTTGAAGCAGGTGTTGGGCTTGAAGTTGTATCAACTGGAGCCGGCTCGGTGAAAATCGTATCAGTGGTTGTTGGCGAGGAAGTTGAGCTTGAAGTAGGGCCGATGATCATTCCTGGGGCTGAAACACCGGTGAAATTGATCCAGCCGAGTGTCGTTGACCAAGCATAACCGGTAAAGTCACCGGAAGAAAGGATACGGACATTGCTATGATATGGATCGACGTTAAAATCAATGATTGAGCCATCATTTATGATGCTGGCTTTCCCCGAGAGAATGCCGGTTGTCAAATCACAGGTTACGGGGCCGTCGAGATTATTACTCGTGCCAAAAGCCACCCAACCGATATCAGAAGACCAGCCATAGCCGTCGAAAGTGCAGCTGATATTGGAAGTTGTGACATTGGCAGAGTAATCGGTGAAGTTAAGGTAGCCGTTTGTGTTTAAAATTTGGGCTCGTCCAGCCAAGTTTATAGCTACCGCGTCAGCTTTCTTGGTTTTATAAAGCAAGGAAATGCCAAGAGTGGCAATTAGAGCGATTGCCAGCGACGAGAGAATGATCGATCTTTTGTGGATTTTATATTTCATTATTTACGCAAACAAAAAAACACCCAAAACGGGTGCTAAAAATATTTGATCGATTAACAAAATCGGAGAATCCTTTAATCTCTTTTTCTGATTCGGAGCTCCGAATCCGAGCTAAGATTAACCGCACGCAGTTTCGTTTGATGATCTCTCCTATAACAAAACCCGATCTCTAAAGCGATTATCTTTAAGTATACAATATTTTGATTTGCACTGTTAACTTTTGAAGCCAAATACTATTTTTCTTTAAAAACTACCTCCATGAAATGAAATAAATTGTGCAAAAAAAACGAAACGAACCATCAACTTTTCAACAAAAGAATTGAATGGAAATTAAAAATTCCCTATGCAATTTTGCGGGATTACAACGAGAAAATTAGCTTTGCTAAGACCGCTGGAGTTTATCCCGCCACAGGTGGAAGCGGCCGAAACGGATCGTTCCAAAGTATAAAAAAAGACCAAAATTTAATTTGGTCGGGGACCCGGGACTCGAACCCGGAACCTCCGGCTCCCAAAGCCGGCACTCTAGCCAATTGAGCCAGTCCCCGTAACTGAAGAAATTTTACCCGAAAAATGCTTGGTGGTCAATCAGGGAGCACCCTTATCTTTAAAATTATAAACGCCTTTTATCGCATTGCCCCTAATCTTCATTAATTCCAAAAACGTCGCCACAAATGTTTTAATCGGGTGAACCCTCGATCGTTCGTCATTATACCAGCTGACCGGAACTTGTTTGATTTTGTAGCCAAGTTTTTTGGCAATATATAAAATTTCCATATCAAACCCCCAGCGCCAAATTGTTTGGCGAGAAAAAATCTTCTTTGCCGAATCGGCCGAAAATAATTTAAAACCGCACTGCGTATCAGGAAACCCAGGTAGAATCATTGCCTGAATCAACAGATTGCCAATTCGGCTACCAATAATTCTTATTAGGGGCTGTTTTAATTTAATTTTACTGTTTTTTAAATATCTCGAGCCAATTACTACATCGTATTCATCGGAAAATTTGTCTAAATCATCAAAGTGCTCAATCGGAGTTGAATTATCGGCATCGATAAAGAGTATTTTTTTGCCCTTAGAAGCGAATATCCCTTCGTGAACGCCAAAACCCTTACCAACATTTCGCCCTAAACAAATAATTTTTACCTTTTCCGAACCGAAATCGCTAACAATTTTACAAGTACTATCCGTGCTGCCATCGCTAACAACAACCACCTCGTAGTCCATCCCTTTACCATCAAAAAAACTCACTACTTTTTTGAGAGTTTTTGTAATGCGGCGCGCTTCATTATAAGCCGGAACAACTATTGATATATCCATTTTGATTTATTTTACTTTAACAAAAAATGCCGTTGGTGAAATTTTATAATCAATACCGGAAGATTTAAGCCAGCCATAATCAGAGCTGACATATGCAGTGGCCCCGATTATAAAACAATCCCCTGCTGTCGGCGACTCTTCGGACAAAGAGCTTCTTTTAATCGCATAATAATCAAGGGCTTCTTCACCTACCCAACCATAATTTACAAACATTTTTGAACATGAGCCAACTTCCCGGTTATTGTTAACAAGAAAATTTTTAATGCGATAGAGATCCTGCCCCCAATCAGCATTTGAATCGGAAGCTACTTTATAACCATTTTTCTCACCACCAAAAATCGGATTAAAATAGCTCAAGTAATATGGAAAAGCCATTAACGTTTCTAACGCTATTCCCAAAAGCGCCACATAGGTAAAAATCATAACTTTTTTATTTTTACTCGAGACCGTCGCAGAGATAAATAAAATTATCAAAGGAAAAATGGGCAAAATGTGTCGAATTCCAAGATTTGCTTTTGAGGACATCGCAAAAAGAAAATAAACTATGGCGAAAACAGCCGCAGCTTGCGAAAAGCCAGTTTTATCTTTTTGTCTAAAACTCATATAAATGCCAAAGGCAAAAAGAATTAGGAAAAAGATATTTGTTTTGGAGGCAAAAATTACTGGGAAATAATACCACCAGCCGACTTTAGAAGTTTGGCCCAAAAGATAAGCCGAATGGCCAGTTTGTGTGTGACCGACCACCATAGATAGCCCTTTAAGGAAATTTTTTGCCGGCAAAGACGCTACTATAGCTTTCAGTTTACTTGTTTCATTTGAAATTGCGTTTTGTTGCGAAACACTTGAAGGAAGAAAATCAAAACAATACATTGCCACAACAAAAACCATCATGATAGCCGCCGCCAAGACAGCGCTCCATAACAACTGCCAAAATTTTCGAGCATTAATCTTCTTAACGGCTAGCCAATAAATCAAAAGTCCCAAAATGCAAGGAACTAAAATCACGGCCGTAAATTTAGATAGAAAAGCTACGGCCAAAGAAAGCCCAAGCCAAAGAATGCGTTTGAAAGATATTTTTTCGCTAAGTCGATAAAAATTATAAAGAACCAGCAAAAACCCTAATGAAACAGCGACATCAGTTGTAACAAGATGCCCGTGTGCCAAAACTGTTGGATTTAAAACATACAAAACAAGAGCGATAATCGCCGAGCGTTCTCCCCAAAAATGCTTTGCGATTAAAAATATCGTCAAACCAAGCAATACTGTTATTAGCACAGGCGCAAACCGAGCATAAAACAACATTTTATTCGGGTCATTGCCGAGATTATAAAAAAAATCTTCCGCGTAGTCTCTGTTTTCTCGCCAACTGTCATAAAAATAATCAGCCGATTTATTCCAGTAAAGATCGTCGGATGGCGTATTCAAATTCATAAATGTAAGCGGCAAAGCGGAAAGTAATTTTACAAGAAGTGGATGTTCCGGATTGAATCGATAGTCGTACTTGGTTAGATATGTGTATCCGGCCGCAATGTGAACTCCTTCATCGGTGGTTTGCGAGTCTGTTTTAGCCAAAAAAAGCTGCACCCCTAGTTCGATGCAAAGTAAAATAACTAATAATATTTTTGTCGATTTTTTCAATTTTGTTTTGTTATTTTTGGCGTCACCCAGAAAGTCATATATTTGCCTAGCATCAAACGCGTTTGAGCATCTAGAGCCGGTATGGAACCGAACACAATGGCACTAATGGGCGTTACAACCCACTCGATGATCATACCAAAATATTTTGCCGTTTTTACCCCCTTGGGCTTTGGCGGCAAAAATGAAAATGAAATATAAACCGTAATGACTAAACCAATCCAAGCTAACGACAAAATTATTCTGGAAATGTAGGGAAAATTATAAGCCAAAACAGTAGTACGAAAATTATCCGAAAGAATAGTCGGCAACCAGCCAACAAACATAAGATAAAAACTTGCGGTTGACCACGAGATTGTGTTGCCGAGCAAGCGCCAAATTTTGGAAATTTTATCGAAAAGAGGAATTTCTTTATGCTCTATGGCTTGCGTTACAATGAAAGGAAAATGCTCGATTCCATAAGCCCAACGTCTTTTTTGTAAATATTGATTTTTCAAGGTCGTATAATAATCATCGGCCAAAACAGCGTCTAAATGAACCGGTAGATATATCGGAATGGCTTGATGATTGCCCGAAAAGGCGTAATAAGCGTTCCAAAATTGTCGTGAATCTTCATTAACAACGTCAACGGACCAATAGCCCATTTCTCGAACCATCTTTAGCGAATATGAGTGGGTGGCAAAATTAACTAATCGCCACGGTCGTGAGGCCTCAATCATTTGCCAAAAACTTGAGCCCCAAGCCGTCAATCGCGAAATAGTTGGCGCCTGCCAGATATTGTTAGAATAAAGCGGAATCGGTTGATAAGAACGATGATGACGGTCTTCTTCGTTTAGAAAATTATAAGTAATACAATTAAAATATTGAGATTGGAATCTCGCATCAGCGTCAGCGATTGTTACGAGAACCTTACTTTCATCCAAACCCTTTTCTTCTATATATTTACTAAACTGCCTACCGGCCCAAGCCGCTCCAGCACCTTTCCCCCGAACTTCGCCCGCTATACCATCGGGGTGCTCATATACCAAAAAATCATAAAGTTTATCGCCGTATATCTGTTTAAGCTGATGATAATTATTCATTAACCTTTCGTGATCACGCTGTTCACCGGCTAGAACAATAATTTTCCGGCGGCCATCCCAATCAGCATTAGCGACTGATTCGACAGAGGGTTGTAACGTTACCATTTCCTCTTTAAAGGTGGCAAAAATAACCGTTTGATAAATCTCTTGTGGTTTTATTCCGTCGAGGGAAACAAAATTTTCTAATTTTTTGCCAAAATCAGTATGCAAAGCTTTTTTCATTTTTTGATGTGATAAAACTAAAAACCAAGCCATATAGAGAGCCCTGATCAGCCAATAAAAATCAAAAATGAGAACAAAAATTGCCACAGCTGAAGGCCAAATAAAGGAAAAGACCACAGGCAATATCAAAAAAATCCAAGCGACTGCCCCGGGAAAAATTTCCAGAAATCTCCAAAATTTTGTCTTTTTTTTCACAATATTCTAGTTGATAGCCAGAAAATATTTAACAAGGATAGGGATAAAATCAGGAGCGAGGCAAAATAATATAAAATATAGATTTGGGGTTGCTTTTGATGTGCAAAAACACCAATGAATATATTTAGCCACACGAGAACAAAGGCAATCCAAGCCATTTGAACAAAATCAGTGTTTCTACTGAAAATGAAAGCAACGACATTTACCGCGGCCAACAAAAAAATTGATAAATAAAATAAAATATTTTTTTTCATCGTAATTTTAATTTTACTAGTTTCATAATTTTATTGCCATTTTGGAGCCACCTCCGAGATTCGAACTCGGGACCTCTACTTTACGAAAGTATTGCTCTATTTACCCCGCCTATCTCAGGCGGGGCTTTACCCCGCCTATCTCAGGCGGGGCGAGCTGAGCTAAGGATTCTTTATACTTACGATTTTTCTTTTTCAGCCACTTTTCGTGCTTTCTTGCCAATGAACAATTTTCATGCTGACGATAAAAAACCAGAATCCATGGCCTTTTTCTTGCAGTTGATTTAAGAATACCAGAATTATGCTCAACAAGCCTTCTACAAGGATCTTTTGATATTCCAACGTAAAAACTTTCGTCTTTTTTGCTTCTCAAAAGATAAGTGTAATACATAATGGAGCCACCTCCGAGATTCGAACTCGGGACCTCTACTTTACGAAAGTATTGCTCTACCGGCTGAGCTAAGGTGGCATAAATAGTTGTTAGTAGTTAGCAGGTTAGCGGTTAGGGCTGGCAATTAGGGGTGGTCGGACACACTCAACTTTTTTTATTAATGATCTTAACATTTCGGCTAAAAACAAATCGCCTTTTGCTTTTTAACCTACTAACTTACAATCCTCACTCTTCTGTATCTCTAAAAACTAACTACTAACCTACTATTCTTGGAGCGGGTGAGGAGAATTGAACTCCCGCCTCAACCTTGGGAAGGTCGCATTCTACCACTGAACTACACCCGCGAAATCAAAACTTTCCCTTTCTCTAAAAACGGAGAGTTTTGTCTATAGAAATATTACCTTAAATAGCTATTTTCTCAAGAGTTTTGCTCTTATTTTGGCCTGCTAAAGTTGACTTTTTATGGGAAAGAGATAATTTTTATTCTATGGCAACTAAGAAACAAAAAAATCAAACGAACCCGATTGATTACACAAACGAAAAATATTGGGAAAAGTTGGCCAACCAAAGTTTGATCAGATTTTATATCCTACGCGCTCTTAAAGAAAAAGATTTGCACGGTTATTTGTTGATCAGAGAAATTCGCGAACTTTCTGATGAGTTTTGTAATCCTTCCGAAAGCACACTCTACCCGGCCCTAAACCAGTTGTATCGCGGCGGCTTGATTGAACATGTCAACCCAAAGGACAAAGATAAAAAAACCTACCATCTCACGCCCAAAGGCAAAGAGGCGTTTAAAGCCGCTGCGAAAACTTGGAATCGCATTATTCCGACTTTGGCTAAGAGGACTATTTTGTAGCCGTTGGCGATGACCAATTTTTAATAAGCGTATCGACATCAGAGCTGTCCACAGCACCATCTTTATTAACGTCAAATTTTGGATTTTCGCTTTTATCATCAACTGCTTTCAAGAGTGCGTTGAGGTCTTGAGAATTGGTCTGGCCGTCGTTATTTAAATCGGTTTCCGGTTTGCCCTCAACGTCGGCATTAACAGCAAAATTTTTATAAATAAAAAAACCGCCAACCCCGACACAAGCAATAACTATCAACAAAGTTGCAATTGTCAAAATTTTGTTTTTCACAGTTTCCTCACTTTCATTTTACGAATTAAAAAATAAATTGCACCGCCAACAGCTAAACATAAAGCAATAATCGCTTCTGGTCCAGTTGAAACATCGCTTATATTGGAAGTTTGCGTTCCTTTAACCGTACTTGAAGTGCTCTTTTTACTACCGGTATTGCTTGCCGCAGTTGTCGATGTAGCACTTGCGCTTGCCGCGGCCGATGCACCAGCGCTCGCAGTATAATGATCGCTAGACCCCGCACTTTCAATAGCAATATCAATATTCGTGCTGGTTGTTTCGACAAAACTGTCCTCGTTGCCTTCTTCGGTAACTTCCAATTTTTCAACACTCAAAGTAGCTGAACCCGTTTTCAAAGCTTTAAATTTGAATGATCCAATATACCCCGACCTTTCTGTGGGTTTGTTATTAGGATCGACATAAACCAAAACATTCATCAAGGGACTTTCATATTTTTGGAAACCTAATTGGCTATAAATATTTCCCGGGGTAAAATAATCCGTTGCCAAAATGGGCTCTAACACGGTTGGATCGGAAATTTTAACCGTTGCATTGACAACGTTTAAATTATTATGACCATTCGCTTCGACATAAAAATAAATATCAACTTCATCGCCAACCCAATATACATAATTATAATAATTAGCAAAATTGAAAAAGCCGAAAGAAGCCGGCTCCTCCGCCCAAGCTTTTGGTGAAACACAAAAAACCAGCATCAAAAAGCTTAAACACAAAGCAATTTTCTTCATTGAGTACATTCTATCAAATTTATTTAAAATAGTTTATTGGTTTCGGCTGAATTCATAAACGTCATAGCCGCCTTTTGTGTTCCAGGTAGATCGCTTAAAATAATAATCTGCAAATTCCTTTACGCAATCTAGTTTGCGGCAAACATCGGGCACCCACCAATCTCTCAAAGGATAAGAAGTTTTTGCCCAATTTTCCGGTTTCTTAAATGCGTCAACCGATTCAACTGAAACAAAAGCATATTTTGTCTCCGGTTTGATATAGGCATCATTGCCGACGAAAAGATAGCTCGAACGTCTGAAATACCAGCTCAACGGCCAAGAAATTTTTTGCTCAATCGCCACACAGTCTTTGATTTTCTCCTTTTCACACCTTTCGACAGCTTCGTCGATTTTATCTCTGGCAAATTCGGGCGTCTGCACATAAACCGCCAATTCCGAAGTATCAGCAGATGAAAAATAATTTAATCGAATGAGATTAAAAATGCTGAAGGTAATTAATATTGCAACCGTCAGCTTGCTCCAAATTTTAAAATTTGAAAAATTTTTGCCCCAATAAAATCCGGCCGAAAAAATCATTAAAATCAGCGGGCAAAGCGCCAGCCAAGGAAATTTTTCACCGGCGCAAGAAAAAACCGCCAACGTTAAAGCGGCACAAAAAACTATCAACTGATAAAACAAAGCTCTTTTTTTGAACGCATCATAAATGCTCAAAACAAAACCAATTAAAATCACTGGCTCGTAAACCATCATCAGGTCAAAATAATAGTGCCATTTTTGTCCCCCAAGTTTTTTGGGATTTTGGGCCAGCCAAAATCCCAACCCGCTTTCGGGATTAAACGGATTTGGCAAGGAAGTGATAAGACTTCGAGGATTAGTTAAGCCAACGCCATAAATCAGCATCCAAGCAAGAACAAATATTAAAAAGGCACTAAAAATTTCAATGTAATCATGGCGGCAAAAAGCCCAAATTTTTTTCAAAACCATCGAAGCTTTTTGCCGATTAAAAATCAAAACCAATAGCGCCGCGCCAAGAAGCGCGGCGCAAAAAATATATGTCGTTTCGGAAACGCCAAACGAAAAAGCCAAGCATAAAGCCGTTAGATACAAAGAAAACGGATTAAATTTTTTGCAAAAGTCGCGAATAAAAACAAGCGTCAAAAACCAAAAGACAATCACGATTGAAGTGTGCACTAAAAACCTTGAATAATATGTCAAAAGCGGCGAGGTTAAAATCAAAATTGCGATTGCCAACGCATTTGCTTTGCCTAACTTTTTATAAAATATAAGAGGTAAAGTAATCATTACTACCCCAAAAATTGCCGGACCAGTTCGTAAAACCGCCGCCGATTCGCCAAAAATCAAAAATAACAGCGCCTGAACATAAAACAATATCGGCGCATGAATTTGCGGAGTATAGTTATATTCACCAAACCGAGCTAATTTCCACGCAAAATAAGCCAACATTCCTTCGTCGTGATGAATGGGCCGAACGCCAAGCAAAATAAATCGGCTGGCGATTGCCAACGCTAAAATCACCGCAAATATATAAAAAAGCTTTCGATTTTCTGTCGAAATTTTAATCTTAAATTTTTTCATTTATTATTACTTTTTGGCAAAACCACGCGAATAAATACAGGCAAATGCCAACATTTATCGCCGCAATAATTCGCGTCCAATCGCCTGCCAACAAATTGTAGCGCAAAAAAATAAATTGGGGATAAACCGATTGCAAAACAGCAAAAATATTAACGAGAAACGTCGCCACTAATGCAATATAAGGATAAAAAAACTTTTTATCTACTAGTGGGGCAAAAGCCAAAAGCGCCACCGCCGGAAAAAGATACCTTTCGTGAATTTGGGTCGGAAAAACAAAAAAGGCCAAATAAACATAGCCCATCACCAAAGCCAAATCTTCCGCTTTTTTTGCTTTTCGCAAATATAAAATGGCTGGAATTATCGACAAAGCAAAAAGCGCCAGCCCGATAGATTTGAAAGAAATAATCGCTTTGGCCGTATCTTGAATGTCCCAACTGCGATGACCGTAGGTCAGCCACCAAAAATTAAACGCGTTCAAAGACAAATTTTTATAAAAACCAACCGAATTAGCTAAAAATGGCCAAATGCTAAAGGAGAAAAATTTGCGGAAAATTATTTCTGTTAGAGTATAAATTACGGCCAAAAAGCCAATTTGAGTAATAAAAACTTTGATTTTTTTAGCAAAAAACAAATAAGCCAGATAAACCGCCAGCGCTAAAATCGCTTGCGGTTTTACTAATATTGCCAAAAAAAATATCGCCGTTGCTAAAAATTCATATTTTATTGCCGTGACAGCGCCTAAAACGATGAACGTCGCCAAAACTGAATCAACCTGTCCCCAACCCGCGCCAGCCAAGGCAAACGCCGGCTGAATCGCCACAATAGCCGCCAAATAATATTTCTTGTCTAGCTTTGAAAGTAAAACGAAATAAATCGTGATTAAACTAAGTAAAATATCAAAAGTAATCGGGATATATTTAAAGGCCTTTTGCGGATTGGCTTTATTTAGATCGGTTGCAAGCGCCGTCATGGCCGGTACGATCGGCGGATATTTATAAGCATAATTGTTTGAATCGGCATAAAGTTCTTTTAACCCGCCCGATTTAACTTGTTCGCCCCAGCTAACAAAAGATTGAATATCAAAAACATAGCCGGGCTTATCAAGAAGAATAACCCTTAGCCAAATTGCACAGGCCATTACTGCAATTACAAAAAAAATTTTCTTTGGCATAGACTTAACTATTATAGTATAATCTATTTAAGAAAAAATCTATAAAATTTGATATGAGGAGGGGTATGGAAAACGAACCTAAAAATAGGGTGGATCTCTATATGGTAATTCTGTTGGTTTTAGCGGCGGCTTTGATTTTTGGCGTTATCGGCTTTGCTTATGGCCAACAAGTCGCAACCGAATCGGCTGGTTTGACTAACACCACGTCAACGGTTAATTATTCCGCCAGCGCCGTACCGTCGGCAACAAAAACAACCACCACCACGGCCGATGTTACAGCTAATTGGAAAACCTACACAAACACAGACTATGGGTTCAGCTTCAAGTATCCGGGGGAATGGAAGGTAGCGAATAACGATTCTAATAGTTCAGCGATCGACGCATCGGTAGATGTAAATACTGCAAATGGTCAAAGCTATTATCTTATAGAGATAAGTCGTGAAAAATTTGCTTCGGTAGACGACTATATCAAGAATCAAAATGCACTCATCAATAAGACTATTGCCGAGGGTGGCCCGGGTACTACACTTCCGGCAGGAGAAAACGTAACAATAAATGGAATTAATTATACCAAACTAAACAATGTTGGAAATGGTGGCGGGGCTGCTGGAAGTCGTGACTGGTATTTGACCAGTAAAAATGGATATGTTTATAAAGTTGAGGTAGAAAAAACAGCAAGTGAAGGACCGGTATTCGACCTGGATCCTTATATTACAACCGCAGGACAAATCCTCTCCACCTTCCAATTCACCAAGTAGCTAATAATCAAAAAGGGCGCTAGCCATTATCCTAGTTGTCCGTCATTAATCCTTTATTTTCCTTATGAGAAATCCATTGGGTTATAAAGTTTTAAGAACATACCAGCAAGGCGAAGAGATTTATGAGCTTGCAAAAATCTTTACCTCGGAATTTTTACATCCGATCAGAGACTCCAGACTTATCGGCCATATCAACGACTCGGCAAGAAGCGTACCTCGAAATATTGCCGAGGGCTACGGTCGAAACAACACCAAACAGTACTACGAATTTTTGGGTTTTTCTTTTGGCTCGTTGCTCGAGCTCCTGGAAGATTGTCTGGAGTTAGAAAAGGATATCAAGGGAAAACAAAGAAGCACAAAGGATAATGGAAAAGCTTTGTTTTGTTTATCAAAAATTATCAAACTTTGTATGGGTGAGAAAACAATGCTAAAAAATCAGATGGAGAAGACGGAAGTCATGACAGGAGAGCAAGGGTTGATCCCCCACAGACAAAGACTGGCGCGAAAATTAGAAAATGAGCTTCAAAAGGAACGAGGGAATGACGAATGGTTAAAAAATCAGCTCGGAAAACTCAAATCGCGTGAAAATTGATATGTTCGTAATAAATATTTCTAGCAGGCCACTTAAGAAGATCAAAAAATCCCGATTTCTCGGGATTTTTTGATCTTCTTACAAACTTTGCGCTGGCGACGTGCTACTCTCCCGGGTCCTTGCGAACCAAGTACCATCGCCGCTGGTGGGCTTAACTTCTTTGTTCGGAATGGGTAAAGGTGTACCCCCACCGCCAAAATCACCAGCGCAAAATCTATAAGATTAAACTTTAAATTTTCTCAAAAATATACCTAATCGACAAAGCGAATCAGTGCAAATGCAACAATCCCTCCAACAATGAGCACCGCCCCGCCAACTATAAGGATAATTCCTAAGTCGTTGTTGGCGACAGTGCCATTATCGGCGGACGCTATACCAAGAGCATAAATACTACCAAAAAACGAGGTAAACATTCCGATTATTGCGATCGCAACGCCCCCAAAGGTATATTTTTGATCTTTCTTCATACAGGCATTTTATCAAATTTTGCAACATCATTCGAGCCGTTGTCCGATTCGCCTTACGGCGAGGAAGATCTCTTTTTAAAGAGTAAATTTCCTCTCTAAAAAGAGATACGCTCATTTGTTCTACTTGGCAAATTAGTACCTCTCGGCTGAACACATTACTGTGCTTACACCTAAGGCCTATCAATCCCGTGGTCTACGGGACGCCTAAGAAGCCTAATCTTGAGAAGAGCTTCCTGCTTATATGCTTTCAGCGGTTATCTCCAAAGAGTATAGCTACCCAGCGGTGCCCTTGGTAGGACAACTGGTACACCAGAGACTCTCCACTCCGGGTCCTCTCGTCGAGTTACTCCTTTATTTCTAAAGGCTCTGACTATATCTTCATCCTACAACCGGCCTTAGGTATTCCATAGCCTGGTTTTTAACAGTAGGAGTCGGCGTATTATCCGCCTTTAAGGCAGATCTCATCCTTTCGGATTCAGTCGATACGGGGTCATCCATCGTTGACGGAGACTTCCCACGGTATTACCTTAAATTATTTTGGGTCCTCAAGCATATCTATTATAACACAAAATAATATGAAGGCTTCACCGTTATTAGCCGAATTTTCAATCCCGATTACTCGGGAAAGTAGCAAGGCCCTTCCGGGCTTACTACGGAGTGATTCTCTCAAGCTTCCACGATCACAGCAGATTAGGACCGACAATCTGTTACTTTGCAAACCACGTCAATAACTGATTTTGCTCTGTGGCGTCCTGCCGCGTGGCAGGATCTGCATATCGCTATGCAGTTCGGACTATATCTTTCCCGACAATTTTGTCGGGATCTTCCATATAGTCTCTGAGGATTTCAAAGATGCTAATAATTCTTGTTTTGTTCGAATACGTCTTGTGCCGTCTCCATTCATTTTATAAGCGAGATCGATTATCTTTTCGATTCCGCTTAATGTTCGATGCAAATTGCAGTCCATTAGCCTAACAACCTTGCTAAAAAGCAAAAAGTCGCCGTGCTTTTGTGTCTGCAGCTTGTAATACTCGAAGAATGGAATTATCTTAGTCAAAAGATCAGATCTATCTCTTACAACCAGAACATATGTATCATCTTTTGACTTTCTGTGGTTTGGTTTTATGTATCCGCACCCAAGAATTTCTTTCGCTGTTTCAAGCGCCTTTTGCGAACGCCTACTTTGCGAAATATGAAATTCCGGAATTATCGAAATGCCCAAAGGCAAATCGTCGCGAATTTGGAAGGCAATATGGAAACTACCTTCGCCGTCAACCAAACCTGTTACGTATCCTCGCAAGAACATCTTTGATCTTTCCTGCTGATTGTCTGCACTGGTCGGATTTTCACGTTCCATAAGTTAATTATGGCCCGTACCGCCAGATTCTACAAGCCCTATTAGGACTACAGAGTTTCCAGCATATAGGAAGATTTATAGACAGCACATATTTTACTGTCTCGCGACGTTCTGAACCCAGCTCGCGTACCGCTTTAACTGGCGAACAGCCAGACCCTTGGGACCTGCTTCAGCCCCAGGATGCGGTGAGCCGACCACTATAATTCAATTATTACTAATTGCGTAGACTATACCTTCTGCTAGATTTTCACCTAGACTGTCGGCGTATTATCCTGCTTATGCAGAATCTTCACTTTGTGTAGGCACACAAAGATCCAGTCGTTACGGGGTTAATGAAAACCGATTTTATATTTCATCGAAGGAATAATGTAAGGCTGTATTATCTCAATCATTTTGTCTGTTTCTGTTTTTCTACAATACATCCTATATCCCTTATCACGGTCACGGTAGGAATGCTGACAGCATCGTACCGTCACCTAGAAGTGAACCTATTATCAATGATCTTTGTTCTTTAGTTAGAACAAGATCATTTTTAATTTTGCGCCACTTCTTTTGCCAATTGATGTTTTCACAACTTCCCACGGTATTGCCCTTGTTTGCTGCGTTTATATTTTACCATACATAACACGAACAAACAGTAGGGTTTCACCGTTATGAGCCGAATTTATCCTCGACATTCGTTATGGGTTTATCGAGGTGCCAATCCGGGCCGTCTATGTGGACTATTGGGCCCGATCAGCCTGTTATCCCCGGAGTAGCTTTTATCCGTTGAGCTCTAGCCCCTTCGTAGGGATCTAGAGGATCACTAAGTCCCGCTTTCGCGTCTGCGCGACTTGTAAGTCTTGCAGTTAAGCTGGCTTATGCCTTTGCACGTCGAAGCTCGCTTTCCATACGAGCTAAGCCAACCTTTGAACGCCTCCGTTACACTTTGGGAGGCGACCGCCCCAGTCAAACTACCCACCAAGCACTGTCCCCCGCCTGTAGCAGGGTTAGACTCTCGAGTATTTAAGGGTGGTGTTTCATCGTTGCCTAAGCTCCCACCTACGCTACACATAAATAACCAAAAGCCAATACCAAGTTGTAGTAAAGCTTCACGGGGTCTTCCCGTCTTGCTGCGATTAACCGGCATCTGTACCGGCATTGCAATTTCACCGAGCCCTTCGTTGAGACAGTTTTCAGACCGTTATGCCATTCGTGCGGGTCGGAACTTCACGAGCAAATTTAATTTGTGAGAGAACCCCGCGAAGCATAATATGCGAAGTGGGGTACCTAGACAAATATTTGCAATTCTGGTTTTTCAACCAGGCGTGGACTATATCTTCCACATTTGCTAATTAGCAAATGGAGGATGGCGTGTAGTCTCTACGGGGTCATTCTGCAGTTACTGGTTTATACTAGACTTCCCTCGGTATTACCATATCCCCCCGCACGGGAGATTTAGGCTTCACCGATATAGCCATCATGGGCAAGATCTCTTCGATTTACCCGACAAGGAATTTCGCTCTTTGATGTTAATTCTTCTCTATGTCGCCATAGAGTTCAGACTATATCTTATCCCACTATCCGCGAGATTCTGACGTATAGTCGTTGAGGATTCTAGATTGTTTTCGGTTCATCCTTGAAGCCAACATCAGGATTTTTTTGAATCCTGATCTTTCAAGATGCTTTTTCACCGCCATAAGCTCAATCACTTTACAAAAATATTTGAAGTCATTAGCTTTGGCTGTTTTTAATCCATTTCTAGAGAAAAAAGGAATTACTTTCTCCCTGAGATCCGGAATCGCCCTCACCACAAACCTATAAAGATTTTCGTTGTGATCATCTCTACGCCGATTGACATAGATTTTTCCACACGCAAATCTCCGTTGTATATATTCGAGAGCCTTCAAGCTTTTTTCTCCTTGAGTTATTACAAACTCAGGAAATACTTGATATCCGCTTGAAGTTGTTGGGTTGCGATTTATGCTGACAGAAAACGTTCCTTCTCCATCTGTAAATCCTGCAATCCACCAATCTAGTCTTTCCTGCTGATTGTCTGCACCTGAAGCTTTTTTACTTGGCATAATCTTTATGGTTGCATTATACCATAGTAGCTCTAGGATACACAGATTTTCCAGCATATAGTCAGATTTTTACTCTACATCTCCAGGCATAGGAGTTCGAGTAGAGGGTTCTCACCTCACTATGGCAGCTTTCCTACCATAGAACAGTTATAGTTACTGCTGCCGTTTACTAGGGCTTGGGTCCTCCACCTCTTACGGAACTGGAGATTGCCTGCTAGTTGCTTAACAAATTGTGGCCTATAAATTTACGCCAGCAGTTAAGCTAAATTAGACTAACAGACAATATCCAGCTCCGTAATCAGCAAGAACGTTGACCTACTAGCACTGGGCAGGCATCAGCCCATATACATCCCAATTTTGGTTCGCATGGACCTAAGTTTTTGGTAAACAGTCGCCTGAAATCTTTCGCTGCGGCCCCGCTTGCGCGAGGCAGTCCTTATCCCTAAGTTACGGACGCTTTATTGCCGAGTTCCTTAACGAAGGTTAGCTCGCTCACCTTAGTCTTCTCGACCAACCCACCTGTGTTGGTTTGTGGTACGGCTGGTATGCATAGTTATGAGCTCATCGCACAAACACCCTTCCTTCTACGACTTTCCACATTCGATTTCCTGAAACACCTTAGCCGCGCGACGTATCAGTTTAATACATCTAATTGGCCTTGCGTTTCTTCTCGAATCTAGTTTCGCAAACAAAAAGTGTCTGTGCGATGAGCTCTCGCTTCCTTTTCCTGCCTCTCTCTCCCCGATTAATAACATAGCCATAGCTATTAACCAGCTTGAAAAAGTGTCAGAAGCGGATAGTTGCATACCGAGGGACGGAATATCAACCGTCTGTGCATCGGCTTTCACCTTAGCAACCGCCTAACCCCGGGTCGATTGTCGTTGCCCGGGAAACCTTGGGTATCCGGTGGACAGGGTTCTCGCCTGTCAAATTCGTTACTCATCCCAACATTCTCACTTCGCAGCGCTCCACCAATCCTTCCGAATCGGCTTCACCGCACTGCGAACGCTCCTCTACCAACTTTGGCTTGCGCCAAAGCTCCATAGCTTCGGTAACTTGCTTAGCCCCGTTGAATTTTCCGCGCAGCAAACCTTGACCAGTGAGTTGTTACACTTTCTTTAAAGGATGGCTACTTCTGAGCCAACCTCCTGGTTGTCTGTGCTTTGCCACATCGTTTAACACTTAGCAAGTATTTAGGGACCTTAGCTGATGGTCTGGGTTGTTTCCCTCTCGACCGTGAAGCTTAGCCCTCACGGACTGACTCCGCGACAACGGTAACCTGGTATTCGGAGTTTGATTGGAAGCTGAAGATTGCTCCCCAGACATCCATCCAGTGCTCTACCCCCAGGCCCTCTAATCGCGGGCTATACCTATATATATTTCGAGGAGAACCAGCTATCTCTGAGTTCGTTTGGCATTTTACCGCTAACCACAAGTCATCCCCCCGTTTTGCTACACAGGTAGGTTCGGCCCTCCACTTTGACTTCTCAAAGTTTCAGCCTGCTCATGGTTAGATCACTCAGTTTCGGGTCTACTATATACGACTAACGCCCAGTTAGGGCTCGCTTTCACTACGCATCCACCACAATGTGGCTTATGCTTGCCGTACCTAGTAACTCGTTGGGTCAGTCTCCAAACGGCACGATATCACCATACTCCGCACAGAATTTTTAATTTTTATATTAAGAACTCTGTGCGAAGCACAGCTCTATCTCCTTGTAAGCACATGGTTTCAGGTACTGTTTCACTCCCCGGGTCGGGGTACTTTTCACCTTTCCCTCACGGTACTTGTTCACTATCGGTGAGTACTGGTATTTAGCCTTCGATGACGATCCACCGTCGTACTGATAAATCAGTACTTCTTCAGACAGGATTTCACGTGTCCCGCCCTACTTTCAACCTTACCATAAAGATAAGGTGGATTATCCTGTAGAATAAACTCGTTTTCGCATACGGGGCTGTCACCCTCTATGGCCGTCCTTTCCAGATTCGTTTTGCTAACGAGATTATTCATCAAATAATCTAGGCTGATCCGCTTTCGCTCGCCGCTACTTACGGAATCTCTTATGATTTCTTTTCCTCCGCTTACTAAGATGTTTCAGTTCAGCGGGTGCCCGACGCATACCATTACAGATATGCGACAATTCACTCAAGGTGAATTAGGTTTCCCCATTCGGAAATCCCCGGATCAAAGCTCGTTTGCCAGCTCCCCGAGGCATATCGCAGACTTCCACGTCCTTCATAGGCCAGTACTCCCAAGGCATCCTCACATGTGCTCTTTCGTAACGAATGAGCGTATATTCCTAAGAGGTCAAAGAGTTTTGTCCACCTTCGCACAAGGCGACGGTGGAGTTCGGCTCCTCAATCCTCCTCGGACAACAGCTCGAGTGATGTTGCCTTGAGCGTATAGATAAATCTATACGTCAAGATTTCTTACTTGATTTTTTGCCTAATTTTCAAAAATCTTTTATGAAAGAAAAAACCGCTTTCGAGAAAGCGGCATACAAGTCCAAAAGAATGAACTTAAATCATCCGCATTTCCTTCTGCTAATAGTTTCGTTGGCTTTCATAAAGCTAATGTTTAGTCTAGCGAAATAAATAAACCCTGTCAATACCTGCGGTGAACCTGTTAGTCCAAAGTGGAGCTGCTTTCTCCATCAAATCACAAAATAGCAAAATTATTCCGCAAAATAGATCTTGGCCAAAAGTAAGAGCGCTAAACCAAGAAGAAAAGCGATAAAATGGACGAGATTTTTTTTAATAAAATGACAATCCTTGTGAATCTCGGGGACCAAATTGGAAGCGGCGATATAAAGAAAATTTCCTGCGGCAAAAGCCAAAAGGAAGCTAACATCTATTTTGGACGCAACAAAATAGGTTAAAAGTCCCCCAACTAAAAAGGAAAAAGATGAAATGGCGTTTAGAAACAGGGCTTTTACTTTTGCAAACCCGCCATGAACCAACACACTGAAATTTCCTAACTCGTGCGGCACTTCGTGAATCAAGACGGCCACCGCTGTTGCCACACCGAGGCGGATATCGACCACAAAAGCGGTTGCAACTGTTACGCCGTCAAGAAAATTATGCAAATTGTCGGAAATGATCGCTAAATATGAATAGGCCTCAACGTGTTCAGGCCTTTCATTATGGCAGTGGTGGAAATGAATAAACTGCTCCAAAATAAAAAATGTGACAAAGCCAATTGCAATCCAAATATAGGTTACAAGGCCATTTCCCATTACATCAACGGCTTCGGGGATTAAATGAAAGAACGCTCCGCCAAGGAGGCCACCAGCCGAAAAAGCCACCATCGGCAGCAAAATTTGCTTAAATTTCTTTTCACCCAGCAAAAGCGTAAAAACCGCCGACAAGGAAATCAGCGCCAAAATAAATGCAGTCAGGATAATATAAACAAGCGGCATTATATAGAAGTTTAATTTATTTTGTTAATGCTACCAGACTATCAGGTTGTTTTCAATTTAGAGCACCTGTTTCTAGCTCTACTTTAAAATACATTTTCGCGGCCGCGGCATCTCGAGGGAATTTGTGGGCGGAACACAAATTTGCTTCAACTTGAAATCTTTCCGTGTAGGGAGGGCCACCGCTGAGCGGGGTAAAAATGCGCACGCTCTCGGCACCCCCTTTCGTAGCTTTAGCAAAGAAGGGCTTTTTGGGTCGGGGCGGATTATAAGTTTTTCATTAGTTTGTAATGTGATTTTAAAGTTTCACTAACATTTGATTTACTTTTTGTTCCATCAATACCATTGATTTGATAATAACAGTCCTTGTCTTTTAGCTTTATGCAAAGTGAGCGATTGGATTTGACTCTTTTAAGCATTTTTAACCATTTTTTCTCTTTTTGTCTAGTAATGGAACGATATATTGTATTCCCGATCAAATCCGGTACGAATAAGACTGGTTCATCTTCTTCGTTTGTTATTAAAAAGTCTTTCCAAAATATTTTTGCATCAAATAAATGGTCCTTTTTTTGGTAGGTATGAATTTGGTGAAATGGGTGGTCACCCCCCCATTCTTTGGGGCAGTTAATGGAAAAATCTGGATTGAGCTCATTCATTGTCAGAGTCATAAATGAAGTAAGTATATTCTTAAATTTATCTGGTGCATTCTGCATATCAATTCTGTGCCTCACCTGCCAGCTATCGTTTTTAGTATTTGTGTATAAATAATCGAACTGGAAAACTTTTATCCAATCATGGTAGGACAAATAAACAAGTAAAAGTTTTAAAAAATCTGCCCTTTTCAAATTCTTCATTTGGTTGTGAAGGAGTGTCATCTCGTCTTTTAACACAGGGTTTATGGTTTTGATATTTTGGTTAATATAATCAAGAAATTTTTTTAATTGACCTGATCGATAAACCTGTAAAGATTGGTTATTTGTTAATGAGGAATCAAACATTAATGCCGAATATTTAATTTCTTGCTTCTTCCCTATATATTTCAGAATTTTTTCTCGGTCTTTATCACTAATATTTTTCCCTTTAACCCCATCGTGACCATGCGGAAAAACGCTTTTTAAGAAAGAATTGAATTTTAGCAATTCACTGTCCGTTATACTTACCAGCACCACAATTCCGAAATCGTTCGGTTTGACTGATTCGAATTTTCCAACTTCATCTACCCCAATTATCATAGTACTTGACACCTTCTAATAACTTTCTATACAATATAAATGTATTAGAAACTTTTTAGAATGTCAAATGGAGGGGTTATTATGATTTCAAAGCGACAAAAAGAAGTTTTAGATTTTGTTAAGAGCTTCATAAATAAAAAGAAGTACTCACCATCTCTCGAAGAAATTAGAGAGTATTTTAGTTTTGCTTCAGTATCAACTGCACACCACCACATCAAAAAATTACAGGAGTCTGGTCAATTATTAAAAGAATATAATCATCCTCGCGGAGTTACTACTGCAGACGAAAAAGAAGTTATCAATATTCCGCTTATAGGTACGATCGCTGCCGGGCAACCGATTGAGGCAATCGAAGTACCCGGCCAAACAGTGACTCTTTCGAGAGATGAGGTTGGAAAATTCGGAAGTTTTTATGCATTAAAAGTTGTTGGCAATAGTATGATCGACGAGGGAATTTTTGATGGTGACACTGTTGTTCTGAGAAAACAAGAATATGCCGACAATGGACAGACAGTTGTTGCGGTAATTGACGAGAATGAAGCAACTCTCAAAAAGTTTTACAGAGAGAAAGATCGAATTAGGCTTCAGCCAGCAAATCCCGAACTATTCCCGTTCTATCGAAAAGAAGTTGAAATTAGAGGGATTGTCGTTAAAGTAATCAGGAGCTTAGATTACCCTATTGAACGAGAAAGTGCTAGTGACTCTAAATACCAGAGACACATTGACTATTCTTGGGATTTCAGAGGTGAAAAAACCAAATCTTATACACACGGGTTACATACTTACCCGGCAATGTTTATTCCACAAGTCGCAAACCGACTTCTGCAAAAATATAGCAAAAAAGGAGATCTCATTTGCGACATATTTTGCGGATCAGGAACAGCACTTATCGAAAGTCGTGTACTGGGAAGAAACGCGATTGGAATTGATCTAAACCCACTCGCAATATTTTTAGCAAAAGCCAAGACTACTGAACTTGACCCTCATGTACTACAAGCTGAATATTTTGCACTACTTGAAAGAATTCCGAATATTAAAGATTCTGAAATAATCAAACCAGAATTCAATAATCTGGAATTCTGGTTTAACGAAAAAGTAATTATCAAACTCGCAAAGATCAAGAAGGCTATTACCGAAATGGAAGACACGAAAATCAGAAATTTCTTTATGGTTGGTTTTAGCGAGGTTGTAAGATTCTCCTCAAATACCAAAAATGGAGAATTTAAACTCGTAAGAATGAAGAAGGAAAAACTTGATAATCATGAACCAGATGTCATTAATGTTTTTAAGAAAAAAACGGAATTGAATATTGCGGGCATGAAATCATATTTTGAGAATGTTGACAAAAATACAAAGGCAAAAGTCATTTTCGGTGATTCGTCGAAAGATAACAGGATTGAGGAAAAATCTGTCGATTGTATTATTACTTCACCTCCTTATGGGGACAGCAGAACAACTGTTGCCTATGGTCAGTTCTCTCGATTATCTGCGCAATGGATAGATATTTTCGAGGACCCAAATGAAGCGTCTGGAGTCGACAACGAATTATTGGGGGGAAAGAGTCTAAAAGAATTAAATAACCCGCTTAAATCGGAATATTTGACGGATTCTCTAAAGAAAATCGCTATCAAGGACGAGAAACGGGCGAAAGAAGTTCTAAGTTTCAATATTGGCTTGAACGATTGTATGAAACAAGCCTACAAAATGTTAAAAAATAATAGTTATTTTTGCTTAGTAATCGGAAATAGACAGGTTAAACAGGTAAGAATACCAACAGACTTCATTATTGCTGAATTGGGCGAAAGCATAGGCTTTGTCTGCGAAGATATTATCGTAAGAAATATCCCAGGCAAAAGAATGCCAGCAAAAAATTCTCCAACAAATATTACTGGTGAACTAGAGGAAACAATGAATAAGGAAAGTATAGTAATCCTTAGGAAGGATTAAACAAGCTTTGTTCTTTTTGCAAAGCAGTTGTCTAGTTTTCGAACTTTAACTCTAAAACCAGTACCGTGATTTCTTACTGAGCCATTAGGCTGGTAATACATTCTAAAATCAACGAGAATGTCGTCTGCTTTAACTCGCTTTTTGAAAATTTCAAAGCTGAAATCTTCTAGGAGGTATGCCTCGTTATAATGAAAGTATTCTTTATCTTTAATAGTCTTTGTTTCAGCGAAGACATAAACAAGAGCTGGAAGCTTGTTGTTGAATTTTTCCTCTAGGGACTTTATATCCCAAAATATATTAAGCTTTCTATCCTTACCCTGAACTCTAATCTTGTCTTTTTCAACGCATAGTTTCAAAGACTGAGCATTGTATTTTTTGCACGACAATGTTGAGTGCAATTCTTTTAACCTTCCGTTGTCTCGTTTCGAATAACCAAATCCATCTAGAAGCAGTCTGTCGCGATCTCCGCCTTTGGGAAGTGGCTCAAGCGTAAATAAAGTCATCATTGATTTTGCACTTGAGCGGTAGGATTTCAATTCGGCAACTTCTCCAATATCAGGAAGAGGGATATTATTTTTTTTATACCTAACAAATCTTCTAAAGTTTTTCCGATGCCAGTGTCGCTTAAACGGTGCGTTTCCACGAATCCCATAGCCTCGATTTCTTTAAGCTTCTTTTGTAGCGTTTGTAAGTTCATATTATTTAATAAAATAGTTAATATTTTTTTTGTACAAATCTGCAAACTTTTTTAGTTCAGTAACGTCAAGTCTTCTCTCCCCGCCTTCGGACTTTGAAATATAAGATTGGGGCTTGCCCAATTTCTTAGCAACCTCTTCCTGTGTTAAGCCAGATTCTGGCCTAGCACTTCGCAATTTTTCCCTTACTTGTTTGTACTCTTCAGGGTAGATATTATTCACCATATTTACCCCACTATAACCTATGCTATATTCTAAAATAGAATATTCCAAAACAGGTTACATAATAATTAAAAGAAACACCTACCTGAAACGAAGCAATGCCTTTCGGCCTCCTTCCTACGTTCACATCCACTCAAAGAGCCCTATGTCTCTTACGAGACCCCGCTCTTCAGGATTGGTGTTTCAGGTAATAAAGTAACAATAATACTATGTAATATCAATACCCGTCCGAAAATCCGCCCCGCCCCAAAAAGCCCTTCTTCGCTAAAGCTATGCGTGTTATTAAAAAAACCAACTTCGCTTCGTGAGCTACGCTGGACAAACTTCTTTTCTAATTTACAAAGTGGCCTGCCAAGCGAAGCTCTGATTTATTTAAAAGAATTTTGGCTTGCCAAGCGAAGCCCCGATTAGGGGCGAAGTTTGGTGGACCATGCCGGGCTCGAACCGG
Source organism: uncultured Candidatus Saccharibacteria bacterium (assembly GCA_964580065.1). Lineage (GTDB taxonomy): Bacteria > Patescibacteriota > UBA1384 > UBA1384 > DTJR01 > CAZIOI01. Next base: position 945 of record CAZOJE010000001.1, on the reverse strand, counting down.
CCACCTCCTCCGTGCAAGGGAGGCGCTCTACCAAATGAGCTAATGGCCCTTATCGATATTGACTATTGATGGAGTTCGTTTGAGATTGATTATTCGTCTCGTTTACATTGACCTGAACTCCGCCAGAAAAGAAATAAATAATTGCTGCAATAGGCGCTATTATACCAATTATCTTCCAGATTGTAAACGTGCCACCTCGGCCAACTGAACTTTCCGCCCAGCCCATCTTTCCAATCCATCTAACAATCTGCATGGTCCATTGCGGTCGCAATCCCATAAACATAAAAAGAATACCTACGGCTAAAACAAACCACTTATTAAATATTATTGCCCAAAGTAACATTGACTAGATTATAGCATAAAGAAGGTAAAACGACAGAGCGACAACTATGATTTGGGTTAGAACACCAATAAAAAAATATTCTTTTTGTACGATCGTACAATGAATTTTTTCGTGCAAAATATGAAAGTAATTTGTTGGAAAAATTTTCCTTGTGTAAGCGCTCCAGTAAGGCGAATTGTCAACCAAATCGGGGAAACCGCCGCCGCAAGCACCCCACAAAACAAGCTTATTAAAATCTGCCTTAAAAGCGATAAACAGAAATATCAGTGCGCATAAAAAAATATCCGCAAAAACAATTTGCATTTGTTTTTTATTATTTAAAATATTTTCGATATTGCCGCCGACCGAGCCAATATCACTGTGTGGAATAAAGTCGAGCACGTGATGCGAAATCCATGCGGCAAAAAAAGCCGCTACGGGGTTTCCCGTAGCGAGACCAACAACCGATCCAACTGCAACATGTGCCGATATTGTCATTAGCGTAATTTTATCAAATTTTTCTTCAGGGAACAAAAGAGTGAAGGGAATGAATGCGGTAATGACGTCATTGAGTTAACTTAAAAACATGGGCTTCTGTATCAATAATGCATTCCGCGCCTATA